>NZ_FNSM01000001.1:5381250-5715000 GCF_900105415.1 Streptomyces sp. TLI_105
GTCGTGCCCTTCGACCTGGAGGCGCAGCGTCCCCGGCGGATCTCCGCCGAGGAGCGCAGCTTCCTGGAGGAGTACGTCGACGACGGGATGTCGTCCGCCGCATGACCGTGCTCGCTCCGTTGCACTTCGCCGACCCGAGGGAGGCGGCGGCCCTCGCCGCCTTCCTGGGCCGGCTGGTGCACTACGACCGCGCCGCCGCCGTCCGCCTCCAGGCCGCCGGCGGGGCGCTGGCCGTCTTCGGACGGCCGCCGTCGTTCGAGGTGCTCGCGATCCGCACCGCCCGGCTCGTCGACGCCGTGGACCTGGACGTCACCGTCTCCGCCGGTGAACTCCTCGACGGCATCGAGGAGTCGGCCGGCAAGGCGGTCGTCCCGGACTCCGTGACCGGCCCGCCGTGGACCGGGGTCCTCCCGCCGCGCGGCGGCTGGGAGCCGGTCCCCGGCCTTCCCGACGTCGCCGGGATGCGGGGCGCCGTCGCGGCCGCCGTCAGCGAGTTCCGTACGCGGGACGAGGAGCTGCCGGAGGAGCGGCGCACCCGGGCCGAGCGCGACGCCATCGGCCGCGAGATCTGGTCCCGGACCCTCGGCACCACCGGGCTGCCGCTGCGCGCCGTGCACGCCGCGCAGTCCCTCGGCTTCCTGCCGCCGGGGGAGGCGCCGACGGCCCTGTTCGCCTCGGGGCCGTGGCTGCGGCTGCGCACCCCGTACGGCTCGATCGCGCTGCGCACCGTGCCGATCGCGATGGGTCTCACCCCCCGGTGACCGACATCCAGGTCGACGGGCCTCTCGACGGGGACGAGCTCAACGCCCTCTTCCACGCCGCCTGGCCCGGGCACCGGGACACCGACTTCGGCCCCGTCCTCGCCCGCAGCCTCCTGCGGGTCACCGCCCGCCGTGCCGGGCGGCTCGTCGGATACGTGAACGTCGTCGGCGACGGCGGCGTCCACGCCTTCCTCCTCGACACCACCGTCCACCCCGACGAGCGCCGCCGGGGTCTCGGCGTCACCCTCGTACGGGCCGCCGCCGAGGCCGCCCGCGAGCGCGGCGCGCACTGGCTGCACGTGGACTACGAGCCGCACCTCGCTTCATTCCACGAGCGGTGCGGTTTCCGGCCCACCGCCGCCGGGCTCATGGACCTGACCGGCTCCACCGGCTGAACCGCCGCGCCCCGGCCGTCGCGGCGGCCAGCAGGAGCACGGCGAGGACCCCCTGGCCCCACGGCACACGGGACCCCTCCACCGCCGGGGCCACCCGCCGGCGCGGGTCGTAGGCCACCCTGACCTCCCCGCCGTCCGGGGCGAGCCGACGGGCCTCCGACAGGGACGACGGATAGCCGCCCGGGCAGCGCAGGGTGTGGACGTACCGCGTCCTCGTGCCGCCGCCCTCGCCGACCGACGAGGACTCCTCCTCGCGGACCTTCACGACGACGCAGTCGGCGACCGCCCCGCGCGCCGCCGTCCGATCGGCGACGGTCACCGTGAGCAGCAGCGCGGCGACCAGCGCGAGCGCGCCGAAGAGGCCCGCGACCCCGTCGACGAGCAGGTAGTACGCCACCCCCGCCGCGAGGACGGCCGCCCCGCCGACCGAGACCGCGACCGTGGTGGACGGCGACGTGGCGCCCCCGAAGCTCCAGGCCGACCAGGCGTAGAGCGCGACCGCGCAGAGCGCCGGCAGGGTCGCCACACCCCGACTCCGGGCGTCAGTGGACGTTTTCATCGACGACATGAGCGTCACCCCCCGAGTGGGACGCGTGCCGGCCGCCGACGGTTCAGCCCTCCGCGTCGTCCGGCCACACCCCGATGTGGTCCTGCTCCAGCTCCAGGGCCACCCGGTGCTCCATGCCGAGGGCCTGGGTGTAGTCCGCCGGGAGCTGGAGCCGGCCCGCGCGGTCGAGCATCGCGTACTCCCGTGCCACCAGCGACTCCTGGCCCTGCTCGTCGACCTCCGTGCGGCGCAGCACCTCCGAGGAGGTGCGGCCGTCGCGGATGGCGACCGTGCGGCGCACCTCGGAGGCGACCGCCTGGTCGTGGGTGACGATCACGATCGTCGTGCCCAGCTCCTCGTTGGCGCGGCGGAAGGCCGCGAAGACCTGCTCTCCGGTGGCCGAGTCCAGCTCGCCGGTGGGCTCGTCGGCGAGGAGCACGGCCGGGTTGTTGGCCAGGGCGACCGCGATCGCCACCCGCTGCTGCTGGCCGCCGGAGAGCTGGTGCGGCCGGCGGTCGCGGATCTCCGAGATGCCCAGCATGGCGAGGAGCTCCTCGGCCCGCTCCGCCTTCTGCTTCGAGCGGCCCCGCAACTGCATGGGCAGCGCCACGTTCTGGGCCGCCGTCAGGTACGGCAGGAGGTTCCGGGCGGTCTGCTGCCAGACGAAGCCGACGACCTCGCGGCGGTAGCGCAGCCGCGCCTTGCCGTCCATCCCGAGCAGGTCGCAGCCGGCGACCCGGGCCGCGCCCGCGGTCGGCACGTCCAGGCCCGCCAGGATGTTCATCAGCGTCGACTTGCCGGAACCCGAGGCGCCGACCAGGGCCATCAGCTCGCCCTCCTTCACGAGGAGGTCGAGCCCCTGGAGCGCCTGCACCTCCACCCCGTCCGTGGTGAAGATGCGGACCAGACGGTCGCAGGCGATGAGCGCGTCATGACCGTACGAGGGCCGGTCGCGGTGCGCGGTGGCCCGCCGCTCCAGCTCCTCCAGAGTCGTGTCGGACGGGGCCGTGCCGGTCTGCGTCATCGTGCGTCTCCTGCCCTGAGTTCCTTGATCGAGCTCCTGCGCCCCGCCCACCACGCCTGTCCGACCGCCGCGAGCCCCGTCAGGACGACGACGGCGAGCGCGGGCAGCACCAGCGACCACGGGTCGGCCCGCAGCGGGGCGCTGTCCAGCGGGGCGAAGCCCGGCGCCGCCGCGAGCGCCAGCCGGAACAGGTCGATGCCCGGGGCGAGCAGCGGCACCGTCGTCCAGCCGACGAGGATGCCGCCGAGCGCCGCGAGGACGGCCTGCGGCAGCGCCTCCAGGCCGAGCAGCCGTCGTGCCTGCCCGCGGGTGAGTCCCATCGTCCGCAGCCGGGCGAGGAGCGTGTTCCGCTCCGGCGCGCTCTGCAGCAGCGAGAGGAGCACGGCGATCACGGCGAAGGCGGCGCCCGCGCCGATCGCGCCGAGGTAGATCCGCTCGGCGCCCGACTGGAGCGGCGAGTCCACGTACGTGGCCCGCTCCTCGGTCCGCAGCCTCACGGCGAGGGAGGTCTTCCCCCGCACCGACTTCGCCTTCACGGCGGTGCGCAGCGCGGCGCCGTCCACCGGCCCCGTGACCAGCAGTGAGGTGTCCGCCCGGTGGGTGAGGTCGGCGCCGTTGACGAGGAGGAAGTCGGCGTCGTCCAGGGCCGGGGTGGCCGACCGCACGGCGACCACCCTGACCCGGAAGACACCGGCCGCCGCGACGATGTCCATCGGCCCCTTGCCGAGCCGCTCGGCGACCTTCGGCGAGGCGATCGCGGGCAGCACCCGCTCGGTGTCCGCGACGGCGCCCTCGCCGCCCCTGCCCGTCGAGGCGAGCAGCCCGGCGGGGAAGGGCCCGAAGCCGGTCCGGTCCGCGAGCCGGGTGTACGAGGCGGGCTCGACGCCCACGATCGGCGCGCTCATCGGCTGCGCGGCGGTCCCCTGATAGGACGGCACGTCGACCCCGTACTCGATCTGGACCGGCGCCACGTCCCGTACGCCCTTCAGACCGCGCACCGACTCGGCGAGCCCGGCGGGCAGCGGGGTCCATTCGATCGGGCTGCCGATCCGGGCGTCCGCGCCGGTGGCCAGGAGGGCGGCCCGGTCGCGGGCGTCGGCGACGCCCGCGAGGACGGAGCCGCCGAAGGCCGCCGTGGTCAGGGCGAGGACGAGGGCGAGCAGCGGGAGGGCGCCCGAGGAGGAGGCGCGTCCGGCACGGGCCAGGGCGAGCGGTCCGACGGCCCCGCGCAGCCGGCGGGCCGGACGGGCCAGCCACCGCAGCGGCAGCGGGTAGACCCGTACGAGGACCATGGCGGCGATCAGGCCGACCAGCACCGGGGCGGCGCTCACCAGGTGGTCGCCGGAGTCGTCGGTGCCGCGCAGCCGCAGCGAGGCGACGGCGCCCACGGCGAGGACGAGCAGGGTCAGTTCGAGGACCGTGCGGCGCCGGGAGGGGCGGGCGGTGAGCAGGTCGTCGCGGCCGCCGTGCAGGCGCGGGCGCCGGTGCAGGACGACCGCCCGCACGGGCAGGACCAGGATCGCGATCAGGGCGACGAGCGCGGCGGCGAGGACGGAGGGGCCGAGGGGGATCCCGCCGGAGCCGTCGTCGGGCGGCCGGACGGTGGCCACCGCGAGGCCGAGGGCGAGCGCGGCGGCCGGTACGGCGACGGCCGAGGTCTCGCCGAGCAGCCGCAGGCCGATGCCGGTGAGGGAGGCACCACGGGAGCGGATCAGCGAGAGCTCGCTGTCGCGGCGGGCGACGAACAGGCCGCCGGTCATCACGAGGACGACCGCGGCGACGGCGCCGATTCCGAAGACGGCGACGGCCACGACCGGGTTGATGGCCTCGCGCATCGAGCGGTACGAGCCGGAGATCTCGTCGAGCTGGGTGGTCAGGGTGGCGTTGCCCTTGACGGCCTTGCGCATCTTGACCAGGTCGGGGCCGCCCTTCACCGAGCCGAGCGCGGCGTCGAGCCGGTCGACGTCCCGCCCGGTGAGGTGGCCGGCCTCCGGCATGAACCGGAAGAAGACCTCCACGTCGTTCGTCGTGGAGAGCGCGGCGGACACGGAGGAGGGGGAGAGGAGAAGCGCGGCCTGCCAGTAGTACTTGATCTCGTCGCCGACCTTCGGGGCGAGCGCCGGGGTGCGCAGCAGCGGCTCGACCGACCAGTACGGGGACCGGGGGGCGCGGGGCTCGATGATCCCGGTGACCGTGACGGCGACCGGTTCGGTGCCGAGCCGGCTCGGTATGTGCACGACGGAGCCGGGCTTCAGGCGCAGGGCCTCGGCGGTCTGCGGGGTCACGACGGCTTCCGGGGCGGCGGCCGTGCCCGCCGGCAGCCGGCCCTTCCGCAGCGTCGCGTGATCGGTGAGGTCGGAGGGGGAGGAGAGGACGAACTCGGGCGGAAGCCCGTCGGGCTGGGGCAGCCACGGGTCGGAGCCCGGGACCCGCTTGACCGTGCGGACGCCGTGGACGCTCTGCTCCGGGTCGGTCAGGATCGGCGCGGGGAACAGGTCCCGCACCTCGTCGCTCTGCGCCTGGAGGAGGCCGGGGACGAGGCCGGGGCCGCGCTCGCCCACGGGGACGGGGTTGGTCAGTTCGAGGACCGAGCTGCGGGGAGCGGCCGTCCGGATGTCGTGCCGGAGGCCCTCCGTCTCGTACCGGTCGACGGCGCGGGGCAGCGCGGCCGCGAGGTACGCGGTGACGAGGACGAGCAGGGCGAGGGCGGCGGCGGCCCAGGGCGCGGTCCGCAGCCGGGTCCGCACCCAGGGCGCCACCGGACGGGCGGGCTTCTCGGACCGGGACGACCGGGACCGGGGCATGGCGGGGGCCTTCCTGCGTACGGCGGGAGTGTCGGAGCCCTTGTCGGGGGCCGGGTCCTGGCCCGGCACGTCGGTGCTGTCGCTGTGATCGCTGTACGGATCGGTCGGCGCCATCAGTTCTCCCCCTGGTGGCGCAGGGTCACGACCGGATCGGTGCGGCGCAGGGCGATCGCGGCGACGATGGCCAGCGGCAGCGCGGCGACGCCGGCGAGCAGCAGGGCCACCTGGCCGAGGGGCAGTTCGACGAGGACCGGTGGGACGGGCCGGGTCGCCCGGCCGGTGAGGACGACGAGCGGGACGACGGCCCGGGCCAGGACGGTGCCGAGCCCGATGCCGACGAGCAGGCCGATGCCGATGAGCAGCCCCTGTTCGGCGGCGATCAGCCGGGCGAGCTTGCGCTGCGGCGCGCCGAGCGCCCGCAACACCCCGAATTCGGCGGACCGTTCCCGCATCGCGCCGGCCGAGCCGACGCCGAAGCCGACGGCGGCGAGGGCGGCGGCGGCCGCGGCGACGGCCATCAGGGCGGCGTTGGGGCCCGCGCCGAGCGGGTCGCCGAGGAGTTCGGCGGCGACCTCGTCGCGTACGAGGACCTGGGCGGGGTCCGCGTCGGCGCGGGCGCGCAGGGCCTCGGCGACCTCGTCCACGCGGCCGGGGGCGACGGCCAGCCACCACTCGTCGGGCGGCAGGGTGACGGTCCCGCCGGTGGAGGCCGCGAGGTACTGGTTGACCGCGGCCAGGTCGAGGAGGACCGCGCCGCCGTCCTCGGGGGTGGCGACGGCAGTGGCGGCCGCGTCGGTCCGGGCGCCGGGGCCGGTGGTGGGCAGCTCCTTGACGACCCGGTCGACGGTGACGTCGATCTGCCGGCCGTCGAAGTCGACCTCGACCAGGTCGCCGGGCTTGGCGCCGCTCGCCGCCATGAAGCCCTCGGTGGCCACGGCCGAAAGCCGCTTCGGGGCCTTCGGAGCGGGGGCGTCCAGCCGCAGGGCGAACTCCGAGGGGCCGAGCCAGGAGTTCCCGGTGGGCGTGCCGGTGAGCGAGAACGAGACGGAGTACGGGGCCGGTCGGCCGCCGGGTCCGGCGGTGCCGGCACGTCCGTTCGCGGCGCTCTCGGTCGTCCCCCGGCTGCCACTGGCCAGTTCGAAGGCGGAGGCCCAGGGGGCGAGGACCTGCGCGGGGGCGTGCGTCTTCGTGGCGCCGTCGGCCCCGGTGGTGGTGAAGCGCTCGACGTGCAGGACCTGCGTGTGGTGCGCGCCGTCGGCGACCGGTCCGGTGAGCTCCAGGCCGATGAGGGTGAGGCGGCCGCCGGAGCCGCGGGTGCCGTCGGTGCCGGGCACGGCGGTCAGCGCGCCGAGGTCGAGGCTCAGCCGGTGGCTGCGGTCGTCGGAGGGCAGCGATCCCACGGCCTGCCGGTACGGGACACCGCTCGGGTCCTCCAGGACGGCCGTGACCCGCGCCTCGGGCGTGCCCGCGGGCGCGGAGGTCCGCAGGTCGAGGGCGAGGGTGCGGGTCCCGGCGGGCAGCGGGAGGCCGCGGCCGCCGGCGGTCTTCGGGGTCAGCGGCGCCAGCAGGGACGGGACGGGGACGGCGGAGAGGTCGGGGCGCAGCAGCAGCCCGCCGGCGTTGCGGGTGTCGACGGCGAGGACGGTGGCGTTCTTCCCGGACACGTCCATGGAGGCGCGGTGCACCGGGGCCACGGCCTCGACGCCCGGGACGGCGGCGAGCCGCTCGGTCTGCGTCGGCTCGCCGGGTCCCGCGCTCAGCACCCGGATGTCCGTACCGACGCGGAAGTCGGCCTGGTCGCCCTGCGAGCGCTCCCACGAGCCGCTCTGCCCGATGGCCAGCATGCCCATCGCCACGGCGAGGACGAGGAGGAGGACGGGGCCCGCGCCGCGCAGCGGCCGGCGGCTGAACTGCCAGCCCGCGAGGGCGGCGGAGAGCCCGCGGCCGCCGGCCGCGCGCCGCTCGGCCAGCTTGGCGGCGGGCGGCAGCAGACGCAGCGTCAGGACGGTGCCGGCGAGCAGGGCGAGGGCGGGCGCGGCGACGAGCACCGGGTCGACGGAGCCGCCGCCGGCCTCGTCCGCGCCGAGGGTGCCGCCCGCGGCGGCCGGCCGCTGGAGCTGCCAGTACGCGACGGCGGCGATGGCGAGGAGGCCGAGGTCCGCCCCGGCGCGCACCGGGCCGGGCAGCGTCGCCGAGCGGGCCTTGCGCAGCGAGACGACGGAGCCGTCCCCGGCGGCGAGGGCGGGGGCCACGACGGCCGCCGCGCAGCACAGGGCGACCAGGGCGGCGACCAGCCAAACCTGGAGCGAGGGCGAGGTGTCGAGGTGCACGCCGAGCGAGGAGAGCGCCGACCGCTCGGCGAAGAGCCGGGTCAGCGGGCCGGACAGGAGGGGGGCGGCGAGCGCCGCGGGCAGGGCGAGCAGCAGGGCCTCGGCGGCGGCGAGCCCGGCGATCCGGCGCCGCGAACCGCCGCGGGCCCGCAGCAGGGCCGTCTCGCCGGAGCGCTCGGTGCTGAGCAGCCGGGCGACGAGCAGCAGCGCGTACGCGGCGAGCAGCACCAGCTGGACGGCGACGATCAGGAGGGTGGAGCGGGAGACGAGCAGGGCCCGCTGGGTCTGGTCCAGGACGGTCGGGAGCGCGGTCGACGCGGAGATCGTCGTGCCGAACTCGTCCGTGGCGTCGGCCAGCGCCTTCGGGCCCTCGGTCGCCGTGGTGCGCAGGGCGTCCATCCGGTCCGTGGTGAAGCCGGTGAAGTCGGCGGAGCCGAGCCAGGAGGTGTCGCCGGGGCTCAGCGTCCCGGAGCCGAGGACGGCCGGGTCGGCGAGCAGCGGACCGTACGTGGTGAAGGCGACGGTCCGCACGCCGCGGCCGCCCGCCGGGTCCAGCTGCCAGTACAGGTCGGCGGTGTCGACGGGGCGGTAGAGGCCGGTGATCCGGGCCTTCACCTTCGGGCCGTCGAGCCGGTCGGTGAGGTCGAGCACGGTGCCGGGGCCGATCTTGAGCCGCCGGGCCGCCTCCTCGGGGAGCGCCGCCTCGACGACGCCGCCG
Organism: Streptomyces sp. TLI_105; assembly: GCF_900105415.1. Classification (GTDB taxonomy): domain Bacteria; phylum Actinomycetota; class Actinomycetes; order Streptomycetales; family Streptomycetaceae; genus Streptomyces. The sequence goes on from NZ_FNSM01000001.1 coordinate 5,389,830, forward strand.
GTCCGGGCGGGGGAGGGCCAGGAGCCCTTGACGAGCGAGAGCCGGGAGCGGTCGAGCGCGGCGAAGTGCGTCAGGTCGGGGTCGCCCGTGCGGGCGGCGGGCGGCTGGAGGGAGCGGGGCAGCGCGTACGGCCCCGAGCGTTCGAGCCGCCGTACGGTCACCGGGAGTCCGTCGAAGGTCTTCCGCGTCCCGTCCTCGACGGCGGCCTCGGCACCGGCCCGTTTCGCGGCCGGCACCTGTCCGCTCACGAGCAGCGAGGCGGCGGCCGCGGACCGGCCGCGCAGTCCGGCCTGGAGCGCGGCGTCCCCGATCGCCCCGGAGAAGGCGGCGAGGGTGGCGAGCACCGAGGTCGTCAGGAGCACGGCGAGCAGTGCGGCGGCGAGCAGCAGCCGGTGTGCCCTGACACGCAGAAATACGAACCCCGTCACCCATCCCCCTGGACCCGCTGAAGTTTCCTCGGATGCTTTCAGAGGGCACGCGTCACTGGTAACCGCTTTCACGCGGACCTTGATGGGATCGTGACCGTTATTCGGCGTTCCGTGTCCGGAACGTTTCAGTCCGTGCCCCGGGGCGGTGACCCGCTAGTTCGCGCTGTTCACCATCGAGGCCGCCGCGTAGGTCAGGTACCGCCACAGCTCGCTCTCGTGCTCCGGAGCCAGGCCGAGCGAGTCGAGGGCGTCGCGCATGTGACGCAGCCAGGCGTCGTGGGCGGCCTGGTCCACGGTGAACGGCGCGTGACGCATGCGGAGGCGGGGGTGGCCGCGGTGGTCGCTGTAGGTCCGGGGGCCGCCCCAGTACTGCATCAGGAAGAGGGCGAGACGCTCCTCGGCCGGGCCGAGGTCCTCCTCGGGGTACATCGGGCGCAGCAGCGGGTCGGCCGCGACCCCCTCGTAGAAGCGGCGGACCAGGCGGCGGAACGTCTCCTCGCCCCCGACCTGCTCGTAGAAGGTCTGCTCCTGCACCGTTTCCCCGGGAATCTCGTTCACCGTTCCATCGTCTCAGATGCCCCGGCCGAGGACCGGAGGCTTAGGACCGCCCGTACGGCCCCTCGCCCCGGGGCCCCGGAGGGCGGGAGAGTGGACCCATGGACGAGTTCGCCGAGGCCGGCGCGCGGGAGCGGCGCGCGCTCGTGCGGGAGATCGAGGCGGACGGCCTGCTGACGGACCCCGCCTGGCGGGCGGCCTTCGCCGAGGTGCCGCGCCACCTCTTCGTCCCGTACTACTACGTCTCCGGGCCCGGCGGCTACGAGCGGCTCTGGGCCGGCGACCCCGATCCGGAGCGCCGGGAGCGCTGGCTGCGCGGGGCGTACGCGGACACCGCGATCGCCACCCGGGTACGGGACGGGGAGCTGGTCTCCTCCGCCAGCCAGCCCTCCCTGATGGCCCTGATGCTCGACGCCCTGGACGTACGCGACGGGGACGACGTCCTGGAGATCGGCGCCGGGAGCGGCTACCACGCGGCCCTGCTCTGCCACCGCCTCGGCGAGGAGCACGTCACCACCGTCGACCTCGACGAGGAGATCGCCGAGTCCGCCCGGACCCACCTCGCCGCCGTCGGGTACCGGCCCGCCGTGCTCGCCGCCGACGGCGCCCGCGGCTGCCCCGAGCACGCCCCGTACGACCGGATCGTGGCGACCTGCGCGGTGCCCTCCGTCCCGCACCCCTGGCTCGCCCAGTGCCGGCCCGGCGCGCTCGTCCTCGCGCCGCTCTCCACCGGGCTGATCCTGCTGCGGGTGCGCGACGCCGCGCACGCGGAGGGACGGTTCCTCGCGACCTCCGCGTACTTCGTGGCGCTCCGGGGCGTCGCCGCCGGGGCCCCGGAGCACGACAACCCGCGCCCCGGCCCGGCCGGGGACGAGCGCTTCCTCTTCCTGTGGGGGCTGGTCGGCGGGACCCTCGACAGGCGCGAAGCGCTCTCGCTCTGGCTGCGCGAGCGGCGGCCGGGGCGGGAGCGCTTCGGGGTGACGGTCAGCGGCGACCGGCAGTGGGCCTGGCTGGACGACCCCGGAGGACCGTACGCCTGGCCCCTGCCGGGGACCGCCTGACGGTCTTCGTCAGGACGGTCTCCGTCGGGACGGTCTTCGTCAGGCGAGCCGGATCGTGATCGTGGTCCAGGCGCCGACGTGCACCCGGTCGCCGTCCTGGAGCTGGACGGGGACGTAGGGCTGGATCGGCTCCTCGCCGCCGTTCACCGTGGTGCCGTTGGTGGAGTTCTGGTCCACCACCGCCCACGAGCCGTCCGGCTGCTGCACCAGCACGGCGTGCTGGTGCGAGACGCCCGGGTCCTCCGGCGGCACCGACAGGTCGATGTCGGGGGACTCGCCGGTGGAGTGCCGGCGGCGGCCGATGGAGACCTGGTTGCCCCGGAGCGGCAGGTGCTTGTCCGGCGAGTACGCGGGCAGGTTCAGGCCCGTCGCCTCCGGACCGCTGCGCTGCATCATCGCCATGAAGTACTCACGGTCGGGACCGATGACCGCGGTCCAGTTCAGGGGCTGCTGCCGCGGCGGCTGGAACTGCTGCGGAGGCTGCTGCTGCCCCTGCTGGTGCCCCTGGTGCTGGTGCTGCGGCGGGGGCCCCTGGTGCGGCGGAGGGCCCTGCTGCGGTGGAGGCTGCGGGGGCTGGTGCTGCTGCGGAGGCGGCGGGGCCTGGTGCGGCGGGGCCTGGTGCTGCGGTGCCTGCGGGGCCTGGTGCTGCGGCGGAGCCTGGGGCGGCTGGTGCTGCGACGGCGGCGACAGGACCCAGTCGTCGTCCGCGCGCGGCTGCGGCGGCGCGGGCGGGGCCGGGGCCTGGGCGGGTGCCTGGAGGTACGCGGGCGGGGCGGGCGGCTGCTGCTGCGCCGGCGGGCGCTGCGGCGGGGCCTGGTGGTGCGTGGGCTCGGCGCCCAGCGGCTCGGCCGGCCGGTTCACCTGCGAGGGCCGCGAGCCCTGGTAGCCGAACGGGTCCGGCTGCTGCTGGGGCTGCTGGGGCTGCTGCGGCGGCGGGGGCGGCGAGGACTGGAAGCCCGGCGGCAGGTTCAGACCGGGCGGCGGCCCGGGCTGCTGCGGCGGGGCGTTGTGGGGCGCGTTGTGCGGGGACAGCGGCGTGTACGAGGTCGCCGTGTTCGTGAGGAAGTTCCAGCGGCACTCCTCGCAGAACGGCGCCATGGGCTCGCGCGGCGTACGGCACTGCGGGCACAGCTCCGCCTGGGCCGTCGCGTTCGGGTCGCCACCGTGACCGAAACCGCCGGGGGCCGCGGGGGCACCGGGGCCGAAGCCGCCCGGAGCACCGGGGGCGCCCGGCGGCGGGCCCATCGGGGGCTGACCGGGACCGGGCTGGCCGGGGCCCGCGGGGCCGGGGTATCCGTACGCGGGGGGCGGCGGCGGGGGAGGCGGCGGTACGGCACCCGTCGGCGCACCCGCCCCGGCCATGCGATGGCCGCAGACCTCGCACCAGTCGTCGGAGACCGACTGGTGTCCGTTCGGGCAGGTCGGCATGTCGGTGCTTCCCCCTCTCGTCGTCCGGCCCGGGTGGCCGGGCTACCTCTTGACGCGAACGGTCTTGGTGGAGCGGGTCTCGAGTGTCATCTCGTCCGCTTCCGCGACCTTCGCCTTCAAACGCACAGTACCGGTCGCCGCGTCGACCACGTCGACCACCTTCGAAAGCAGTTTCGCGGTATCCGCGTTGCCGGAGGCCGCCGCGAGCTGCACGGCACGGCCCAGTTTGGCCGTCGCACCGTCACGATCGCCCGATTTGCGGGCATCCAGGCCCTGCTGGATGACATCCGCGAGCTCGGCCTGCCCCGTGTAGTGCGCGACCTGCGGGTTGATCGACGTCGACATCGCGAGGTCGTCCGTCCACACCGCCCGTACCAGTCCTTGAGACAGCGGGCGCGGATCGCCGCCCGCCGGGTCCGGGGCGATCAGGGAGACCCGGGCGGCGAGCATCTCCTGGCCGACCGCCGCCTGGGGGACCCGCACGCTCACGTGGTAGTCGCGGGACTCGTCGCCCCACGAGCCCGTCGGGTAGTCCCCGGCGCGCGGCCCGGCCTCGGTGCGCCGCCCCGTCAGGTCCTCGACCGACGGCGCCACCTGCTTCACGAACATGATCTCGACCCCCACCGGGGTCCACAGGCGCAGCGCGACGTCCGCCACGCCCTTGCCCATCGCGTCCTCCATCATCGTCGTGAAGTCGGTGGCGAGCCCGGCCGGGTCGGCGACGATGTCGGCCGTGCCGAGGAGCGCCGAGGCGATCCCGGTGACCTCCTTGACCTCCCAGTCCGTGCCGACCCCCCGCGCGTCGCAGGTGAACCGGCCTGCGCAGGCGTCGAGCGCGGCCCGCAGCTCCTCCGGCGACTCGTGCTCGTTGCGGCCGTCGGTGAGCAGGATGCCGTGCCGGATGGTGAGCTCGGCGGAGGAGAGCAGCCGGTCCGCGAGGCGCAGCCAGGTGCCGATCGCCGTGCCGCCGCCCGCGGAGAGCCGGCGCAGCGCCTCCTTCGCCTCGGCGCGGGTCCGGGCGTCGGCGACCGCGAGGCCGCCGTTCCCCGGGTAGACCTCCTTCGCGACGTGCGTCCCGGCGACGACGGCGAAGTGCGTGCCGTCGCGCAGGGTGTCGACGGCGGCGGCGGTGGCCTCCCGCGCGCCGCGCATCTTGGTCGCGGGGTAGTCCATCGAGCCGGAGCAGTCGACCATGATCACCACACCGGCCGCGGCCGACCCGCCCGCGAAGCCCGTGTATCCGCCGCTGGTGCCGCCCCCGGTCGAGGTGACGGTGACGATCGCGCTGACGTCCCGGCCGCCCTCCGGCAGGAACTCGTTCTGGTAGACGTCCACCGAGAACTGGGGCACGGTCGGCTTGGAGAAGTTCGCCATCTGTTTTCGGCTCCTACGCGACAGACGCAACAACGGTGAAGGGGACGGGGATCGGCGACCGCTCTCAGGCGGATCCCGCCCCTTGCGGAGTGACGGTGAACGGGACGAGCGCGACCGTGATGTTGTCGTGGCCCCCGCCGTCCAGGGCGTGGCCGACGAGGACCTGCGCGCCGTGCAGCGGGCGGTCCGCGGCGTCCGCCGGGACGACCCGGGCCATGTCCTCCGCGGCCTCCGCGTAGTTCCACAGACCGTCCGTGCAGACCACCACCACGCCGGAACGATCCGGCTTGAACGCGGCGGTGTGCGGGTCCAGTTCGTACGAGTCGGCGCCGAGCCAGCCGGTGATCGCGTGGGCGCGCTCGTCCGCGTACGCCTCGGCCTCGTTCATCAGGCCCGCCGCGACCATCTGCGCGGCCCACGAGTCGTCCTCGGTGAGCCGGGCGGGCGGGGTGCTGCGGTCGTCCGGCACCCAGTAGGCCCGGCTGTCGCCGACCCAGCCCACGACGAGCAGGCCGGAGGCGACGACGGAGCCGACGATGGTGCAGGCCGGGGCGTTGCGGTGGCGGTGCGGGTCGTGCTCCGCGCCGTCCTCACCGGGCTCCTCCGCGAGGGAGTTGACGGCCTCGGCGGCGGCCACGATCGCCTCGTGCATCGCCTGCTGCGGGTGCGTGCCCCGGGGCAGCGCGGCGAGCAGCGAGGCGCCGGCCGCCTCGGCGGCGGCGGCGGAGGCCTCGTCGGGGCGGGTCGCCGAGGAGACGCCGTCGCAGACGATCGCGAGGGTGGCGGGGGAGCCGTCGGGCAGGGTGGTCGACGAGACGGCGAACGCGTCCTCGTTGCGGTGGTGGCGCAGCCCGCGGTCGCTGACGGCGGCGACGCCGGCGAGCTCCCGCTCCATGTGGTCGCGCTCGCGCGGCTGCGCGTGCCCGCAGTTCTCGCAGTACCCGTCGGTGTCCACCCGCCCGGCCCGACAGGCCACGCAGATCACGGCGGCGGGAGCGGGGGCGGGGGGAGCGGTGGGCGCCGGGGCGGCGGCGGGCGCCGCGGCGGCCGGGGCCGGCTCCGCCCGCACGGCGGCACGGGGGTCGGGTGCGGCCAGCTCGAAGTCTCCGTCGGACGTGGGGGATCCGAGGGAGCGGGACGCGGGCGCGGGGGACACGGGTGCCGGGGCGCCGCCGGGCCCTGCGGCGCCGTCTGCCTCCGCACCGGGCGCCGTTCCGCCGGGCGTGGCGGCCCCCCGTGCGTCGTCGTCCGGCGCGGTCGTGCCGTCCCCCGCCGGGACCGGGCCGTCCGTGCGGACCTCCATCGTCGGGAGGTCGCGGCCGCCGGAGTCGGTGCCCGGCAGGTCGCCCGGGTGCTGGGTCAGGGTCGAGAGCGAACCGGGGTCGCGGGGCGGGGCGGCCGGCCAGGCCACGGGGGTGCCGATCGCCACGGTCGGGCGGTCGGGACCGGCCTCGGCGGACGGCACGGCCGACAGGTCGTAGCCGCACGCCCCGCAGAACCGGTCACCCGACTCCAGCGGCTCCGCGCAGCCCGGGCAGGCGGCGAGTCCGTGCGACGGCTTCGGCTTCTGGGACATCCTCACACCCACGTCCTGGGGCGGAAGCGGTTGGCCCGCTCCACCAGTTCGATCCTCTCCTCGCCCCGCTGGGCGAGCCGGGCCAGCACCCGGTACGAGCGTTCGAGGCCGAAGCGCAGTCCGCGCTCGTCCAGTTCACTTCCGAGCAGCAGCGCGCCGCCGCCCGGTGCCGCACCGGGACTCCCGGAGAGTACCCAGTCGAGGGCCGTCCCGAGCACCTCCGTCGACAACCGCTCCCGGCGCACCGCGTCCAGACCGAAGCCCTGGAGCGCGGAGACCTGCGCCGCGGCCGCCGTCAGATCGGCGCCGAGCGGCTCGTGCGCCGGGCGCCGCCGCAGCCGCGCCCGCACGGCCGCGACCCGCGCCGCCGTGTAGTGGATCGACGCCTCCGGTACGGATTCCAGGGCCTGTACGGCTCCGCTGCGGTCGCCGGCCGCGAGCCGGACCCGGGCGAGCCCGAAGGCCGCGCTGACGAAGCTGGGGTCCGTGGCCCACACCAGGCGGTAGTACTCGGCGGCGTTGTCCAGCTGGCCGAGGACCTCGGCGCAGATCCCGAGGGCCAGCTTCGGCGCCGGCTCGCCCGGGAAGGCGTCGTAGACCGCGTCGAAGGCCAGCGCCGCGTGCTCGTGGTCGCCGGTCACCAGGGAGGCGACGCCCCGGTACCAGACGACCCGCCAGTCGTCCGGGTCCCGCTCCTCCAGCCCGGCGAGGGTCCGCGCGGAGGCGGGCAGGTCACCCAGCTCCAACTGGGCGCGCAGGGTGCGCAGTCTCAGCTCGGCGGAGGGGGCGGGCGCGCCCTGGAGCGCCCCGAGCAGCTCGCCCGGGGCGGCGGCCGCGAGACCGGCGAGGAAACCGGCGTTGGGGTCGCTCGTGTCGACGCGCGGCACGGGCAGGGCGAGCGCGGTGGCGGGCGCGTCGAGCGGCGCGAGCAGCCCTCCGAGCCCGGGACCGGGGAGCGCCTGCGCCCCGGCGCCCGGCGCCTGCCCCGGAACGGCCCCCGCCGTCGGCGCCTGCACCGTGCCCGCACCGGCCGGCACCGTGCCCGCACCGGCCGGCACCGTGCCCGCCGCGGGCGTTCCGCGCCGCTTGCGGCCCCGGCGGGCGCCCAGCAGCGACACGTCCTCCGTCAGTTCGGCGAACAGCGTGGTGTCCGTGACCCGCACCTCCGTGCCGAAGAGCGTCGAGAGCGCCGGCCGCGGCCGCCCCGACTGGAGCGCCACGACCTCGCGCAGCACACCCGTCAGCTGCTCCGCCATCTCCTGCGCGGAGGCGAACCGGCGGGCCGGGTCCGGGTCGGTGGCGCGCACCAGGAAGCGGTAGTACGACTCGTACGTCCGGAAGACCTCGATGTGATCCGGGTCGGGCAGCGAGTCCACGAAGACGTTCGTGTAGCCCTGGAAGTCGAAGGTCATCACGGCGAGCGTGCGCGCCACCGTGTACAGGTCGCTCGCCACCGACGGGCCGACCTCGGCCACCTCCGGCGCCTGGTAGCCGACCGTGCCGTAGATCGCGGACTCGTCGTCGTCCATCCGCCGGACCGCGCCCATGTCGATGAGCTTCAGCTGGTCCTCGGACTGGATGGCGTTGTCGACCTTGAAGTCGCAGTACAGCAGGTTCCTGCTGTGCAGGTGTCCGAGCGCCTCCAGGGCCTCGATCCCGTACGCGCAGGCCTGCTCCACCGGCAGCGGGTCGCGCCGGCCGTCGGGGGTGCGCCGGTCGTTGGCGATCTCCTTGAGCGACTTGCCGCCGACGTACTCCATGACGATGTAGCCGTCCATGGAGCCGGTGCGCTGGTCGAGGTGCTCGACGAAGTTGTAGATGCGGACGATGTTGGAGTGCTCGATCTCGGCGAGGAAGCGGCGCTCGGAGATCGCCGCGGCCATGGCGTCCTGGTCGCCGGTGTCGAGGAGGCCCTTGAGGACCACCCACCGGTCGGAGACGGCCCGGTCGACGGCGAGGTAGATCCAGCCGAGTCCACCGTGCGCGAGGCAGCCCGCGACCTCGTACTGGCCGTGGACGATGTCGCCGGCGCGCAGCTTCGGCACGAAGGAGTACGGGTGCCCGCACTTGGTGCAGAAGCCCTCCGTGCGGCCCGGCCGGTCGCCCCGCGCGCGGCCCACCGGGGCCCCGCAGTCCGAACGGGAGCAGAAACGCTTCCGCTCGGGGACCTCGGCGTTCTCCATCACCGCAGCCCGCGGGTCGGGGCGCGGCACCTCGGGGATCGTCACCAGGCCCGCGCCCAGCCGGTTCCGGGCGGACTGCCCGGTCGACGAGCCCGAGCTGCGCACCGACACCGAGCGGCCCGTGGAGGCCCCGGAGGCCCCGGAGAGCGAGCGCGAGAGCCGGCCGGAGACCGACCGGCGCGAGGTCGAGGACCGGGACGAGGCGCGCGAGGAGGCCCGCGAACCGCTCCGCGAGGAGCCGGAGTCCGGCCCGCCGACACCCCCCGCCCCCTTGCCGGGCACGGCCATCCCGGTCGGCGTCGACCCGATGAGCCCCCCGGGCGCGACGACCGGGGCGAGCCCGCAGGTGTCGCAGTACAGCTCGCCGCCTCCCATGTCCTCGTACGAGCCCTCGCACGAAGGACGCTGACAGCTCCCCACGCCCGTCTCCCCGCTCACCACTGTCGTCCTCCCGCGTCTCCCGCGTCCCTCGTGTCCCTCGGCCCGGACAGCACGTCCGCCGCCGCCTGCTGATAGCGCAGCACCGCCTGCTCCGCGACCCGCAGGTCGCAGGGCGCGCTCCACAGCATCCGGCGCGCCGCGTCGTACCGCTCGACCAGCAGCGGATCCTCCGCCGCCCCGAGCCGCGCCACCTTCGCCTTGTACGCGTCGAGCCGGCCGCGCAGCTCGGCCCGGACCGCCAGCGGCGCCGTGACCGCCGTCAACTGCTCGCGGGCCCGCAGCAGTTCGTCCTCCGCCTCCCGCTCCAGGGACTCCAGGAGCGGGGAGAGCCGGTGCCACTGGGCGCGCCGGCGGTACTCGGCGGCGGCCGCGAGCCGCTCCTGGAGCACGATCGGCGGCCCGCTGACGGCCGGCACCTCGGAGGCGGCGATCTTCGCGAGGACCTCGCCGCGCGCCGACCGCGCCTCGGCGAGCGTCCGGTCCGCCCGCGAGAGCACGTCCCGCAGCCGGAGCAGCCGGTCCTCGGAGTCCTGCCGGACCGCGAGGACCGCCTCGATCTCGCGCCGGACGTCCTCCAGGGCCAGGGCGGCCCGGTCGTACCGCTCGGTGTCGGGCCGCCCGCCGCCCGGCGCCGAACTGCCCGCCGCCGGGCGCCAGAACGCCAGCGGGTCGGTCACGACCTGGGAACGCAGCGCGGTCAGCTCGGCCGTGATCGCCTCCAGCTCGTCCCCCGCCGGATGCTCCCCGGGCCGCACGCCGACCGAGTGCGCCAGCGAACGCGTCCGGCCCAGCTCGGCCGCGAGCAGGTCTATCCGGGCGGGCAGCGCCGACCAGACGGCGTCGGCGGTGACGACCAGGTCGAGCGAGGAGGCGTACAGCTCGTTCATCCGCCGGACCAGCCCCTCCAGGCTGAACCGCTCGGTGAGCAGGGCGCCCTCGGCGGCCCCGCCCGGGACGATCACGGTGTCGCCGCGCAGCCGGTCGGTCAGCTCCACGAGCTCCTCCCGGCCGGGCCAGCGGCGCCGCGCGCGCACCTCACGGGCGTCCCGCAGGGCGCCGGTGTACACGTCGAAGCAGGTCCAGAGCAGGGTGATGGTCCGCTCGGCGGCCGTCCACCGGTCCCGGGTCGTCCCGGTCAGCTCGGCCCCTTCGAGCAGCCTGCGGCCCGCGTGGTCCTGGAGCGCGAGGAGCGAGTCCTCGATCGCCTTGTGCTCGGCGCCGAGCCGCGCCAGCGCACGGTCCACCTCGTCCCGGTCCATCACCGGCCCGGGGGGTCCCGTGACGCCCATCGGTCACCTCTTCCGCTTCGTGTACAGGGTTGCTCGTCGGGGCGCGGTCGAGGCCGCTACTTGTACAACGGAGCGGGTGGCCCCGGTATCCCGGGGAGGTCCTTCTCCAGCCACTCCTCGTACGCGGCCTGCCAGGGGCCCTGCCGGTAGCCCACCAGGACCTGGTTGACCCGGCGCACCAGGTCGTCGTTGCCCAGCTTGGCCGCCACCCCGTAGTACTCCTCGGTGAACGGCCGGCCCTTGAGCTCGACCGCCGGGTCCTGCGCGGCCTGGCCGGCCGCGAGGGCGTTGTCGGTGACGACGGCGTCGACCTCGCCCATCTGGAGCCGGGCCAGGCAGTCCAGCTGGTTGGGGACGGTCAGCAGGTCCTTGTCGTCCTTGGTGCCGTCGGCCTCGTCCTTGAAGACCGCGCCGAAGGAGTTCTCCGCCAGGGCGTCGTAGGCCGTGGAGCCCTCGGCGGTGCAGATCCGCTTGCCGCGCAGCGAGGAGTCGTAGCCGGTGATGCCCTTGTCGAGCTTGGGCGCCAGGACCTGCTGGCCGGCCTGGAAGTAGGCGGTGGAGAAGGCGACCTGCTCGATCCGCTTGCAGTTGATCGTCATGGTGCGCACGACGAGGTCGACCTTGCCGCTGTTCAGCGCGGCGATCCGCTGGTTGGTCGGGATCGCGCGGAAGATGATCGCCTTCGGGTCGCCGAGGAGGTCCTTGGCGATGGCCCGGGCCAGGTCGATGTCGAAGCCCTCCAGGACGCCCTTCTCCGGGTTCCGGTAGCCCCAGCGGTAGCTGGACTGGTCGACACCGACGATCAGCTTCCCGCGGTCCTTGATCGCCCGGACCGACGGGCCGTCCGCCGACGAGGGCGTGAGGGAGGCCTCGGGGTGCTCGCAGGTGTCGGCCTTGATCTGGACGCCGGTGCCCACGCCGGGGCCGGGCGTCCGGGGCGCGGCCGCCGCGCCGCTCCCGTCGTGCGCGAGGGGCAGCAGGGTCAGCGAGGCGGTGAGCCCGCAGGCCAGGGCCATGGTGGCCACCCCGCCCCAGCCCCGCAGCCGCCTGGCGGCCCGCCGCACCAGCGGGACCGCGCCGCTCGCCGTCGTCCGCAAGACCAGCGGATCCGCGCCGCTCGCCGTCGTCCGCGGCACGAGCGGGTCCGCGCCGCTCGCCGTCCGCCGCACCAGCGGGTCCGTGCCGTTCGGCATCCCGCCCCCTCTCACCGGTACTCCGACAGTCTGCGGTTGATGCCGAGCACGGCGCCCGCCGCACCCAGGATCCCGAGGGCCGCCGCGCCCAGCGGCAGCGCGGTCAGCGCGTCCCTGGCGGCCCCGGCGGAGCGGGTGAACTCGGACTGCTCGTGCGCGAGGGCCCGCTCCAGGGCCGCGTCGACCTGGTCGAAGGACCGGCCGGTGGAGTCCTCGGCCCCGACGACCCGGGCGAGGGCGCCCTCGTAGTCGCCGGCCTCGTCCTTCGCGCGGGCGTCCTTGTGGCGCTCGCGCCAGTCGGCCGCGCGCGCGGCGGAGTCGTCCACCGGGCCGCGCCCGGCGTCGTCGTCCGCGAGCTCGCGCGCCGCGGCGAGCGCCGTCGTCAGGGCGCTCATGCTCGCCGTGTAGTCCGCCTCGTACTTGTCGTTCTTGCCGTCCTCGGTGAGGACGGCGCCCCGGGCGACCAGGGTCAGGTTCTCGTTGGCGCGGGCGGTGAGCGAGCTGATCCGGGCCGTGTTGAGGACCTGGAGGGACTCCTGCCCGTGCACCCGCGCGCTGTTCAGCTCGGTCCGCGTCACGGTGTGCGCGGCGAGGAGCCACAGCAGGACGACCACGGTGGCGGCGGTGGCGGCGAGCAGCCCGTGGTTGAAGACCCGGTTGGTGCGGGCGTAGTTGCGGCGCTGGGCCCAGAGGAGGACGCCGAGGACGAACAGGCCGAGCGCGAGCGACAGGAACGGCCAGGCGCGGGCCGAGTCGTCGTCCCGGTGCAGCCGCTCCGTCTCCGCCGCGTACAGCCGCTCGGCGGCCGGCAGCAGCGCACTGGTCATCTGCTGGTTGGCGTACCGCAGATAGGCGCCGCCGAGCGGCAGGCCCTGCCGGTTGGCGGCCCGGGCGCGCTCGATCAGGCCCGTGTAGCGGGGGAGCTGCTCGTTGAGGGTGGCGATCTCGCGGGCCGACGCGGACGAACCGTCCGTGTTCGCCGCGGCCTTGACGAGCAGCCGGGAGGCGGTGGTGATGTCCCGGGTGTAGCGCGCGCGGGACTCCGCGGGCTCCAGGGTGCCCGCCAGGAATCCGCCGGCGGCGGTGGTGTCGGCGTCGGCGAGGGAGCGGTAGATGGCGGCCGCGTCGGCGCTCAGGGGCTGGCTGCGGCTGACGACGTCGTCGGCGGCGGAGGTCCGGCCGGTGACCTCCAGGGCGGTGACGGCCCCGAACGCGACGACGAGCAGCGCCAGTACGGCCCCGAGGATCTGGAGGCGGCCGGGCTCGGTGGTCGCGGCCTCCCGCAGCCGCTCCCGTCCCACGGCCCAGGCGCCGCGCCCCGCGGGCGGGCCGGCGACGGGCACGGGCGACGGCTGCGCGGGCAGGCCGCCGGGGCGCGCGGGCGCCTGAGCCGTGCCCCGCGCCACCGAGGCGGCGGGCGCGTTCGGCGGGTGTGTCACTTGACCTCCCCCTCGGTCGCTGACGTCGGCCCCTCCGGCCGGCCGGTGAGTCCGGTTCCGGTGGTGGACCACCCGGCCAGCAGTATGGCCTCAGGGGGCCGTCCGCACACCGGGATTGACTGGATCTTGTGCCTATCGTGCCCCATGCCTCCCACGCGTCAGCGGGCGAACCCCTCACTCTGAATACGTCGCCCGGCCCGGAACGGTTCCGTATCGGCCATCGCTCGAACAGGTGAACATGCGTGCGGGGCGCCCCGTCGCACCCGACGGGACGCCCCGCACCCCCGCGCTCAGCCCTCGTACCGCTCCCGCAGCCGGGCCTTCGCCTCCGGGGCCGCCGCCACCTCGTCCAGGGCGAGGAGCCCCGCACCGAGGACCGGCGGCGCGGTCACGAAGCCGATCACCGCCTTCGGCGCCCGCGCCGCGAGGAGTTCGCGGATCCGCTCCTCCAGCTGCGGGTGACGCGCGGCGAGCACGCTGCCGCCCAGCATCACCGGCGCCTCCTCGCGGTGGAGTCCGAGCCGGCGCAGCGCGACCGCCGACATGGCGACGACCTCCTCGGCCTGCCGGTGCACGATCGACAGCGCCACCGGATCGCCCCCGGCCGCGACCGCGAACAACACCGGCGTCAGCTCGTGCCGCCGCGCCATCGGGATCCCGCCCAGGTGCAGCGCCTCGATCAGCGCGTACATCGACTCCAGGCCGAAGTGCGCGGGCAGCGCGTCGGAGAGGGCGGTGGGCAGCCCCCGCCCGTCCTCGGCGCGCGCCGCGAACCACAGGGCCTCGTCGGCCAGTCCGCCACCCCCGCCCCAGTCCCCGGAGATCTTCCCGATCGCGGGGAAGCGCGCGGTCCGCCCGTCCGGCGTCATTCCGACGCAGTTGATCCCGGCCCCGCACACCACGGCCACGCCCCGCGGCTCGTCGAGCCCGGCCCGCAGGATGGCGAAGGTGTCGTTGTGGACCCGTACGGACCGGCTCAGGCCCCGGCCGAGCAGCTCGGCCCGGAGCGCGGCCTCCTCGACGGGCAGGTCGGCATTGGCGAGACAGGCCGCGACATGCGCGAACGCCGGGGGAAGCCCGGCACCGCCGGCCTCCTCCCATGCCCTTCCGACGATCTCCACGAGCCCGTCGACCGCCGCCCCCACCCCCACCACGGGGGGCTGGAACCCGCCGCCGCGCGCCGCCCCCAGGACGGTCCCGTCCTGGGAGAGCACCGCGACGTCGGTCTTGCTGTTCCCCGCGTCGACCGCGAGGAGCACCCCGTTCAGGTTCACGCCCACGCGAGGTGCTCCCGGTTGTGCGCGATCAGCCGGTCGGTGAGCCCGTCGGCGTACGCGTACTGCCCGACCAGCGGGTGCGCGAGCAGTGCCTTGAAGACCCGGTCACGGCCGCCGCGCAGCGCCGCCTCCAGGGCCAGGTCCTCGTAGGCCGTCACGTTCGCGATCAGACCGGCGAACAGCGGGTCCACCGGCGCGACCGGCAGCGGAGTGGCGCCGTGCGCGCCGACCGCCGCCTGCGTCTCGATCACGGCGTCGTCCGGCAGGAACGGCAGCGTGCCGTTGTTGTACGTGTTCACCACCTGGTACGGCGAACCCCCGCCACCGAGGAGGGAGGCCGCCAGGTCCACCGCCGCCTCCGAGTAGAAGGCGCCGCCCCGCTTGGCGAGCAGCGCCGGCTTCTCGTCGAGCGCCGGGTCCCCGTACATCTCCAGGAGCTCCCGCTCCATCGCCGCGACCTCGGCGGCCCGCGAGGGCTTCGTGCCGAGCTCCCGCACCACCTCGTCGTGCGCGTAGAAGTACCGCAGGTAGTACGAGGGGACGACGCCGAGCCGGTCCAGGACCGGGCGCGGCAGGCGGAGGTCCCCGGCGATCGCGTCGCCGTGCCCGGCGAGCAGCCGGGGCAGCACGTCCTCCCCCTCGGGGCCCCCGATCCGTACCGCCCGCTCCCACGTCAGGTGGTTGAGCCCGACGTGGTCGAGGTGGACCTCGGACGGGGTCACGCCGAGGAGCTTCGCGAACTTCCGCTGGAAGCCGATGGCCACGTTGCACAGGCCGACGGCCTTGTGCCCGGCTTGGAGCAGTGCGCGCGTGACGATGCCGACGGGGTTGGTGAAGTCGATGATCCAGGCGTCCGGGTTGGTGCGCCGGACCCGCTCGGCGATGTCCAGGACGACCGGGACCGTGCGCAGCGCCTTGGCGAGGCCGCCGGCACCGGTGGTCTCCTGGCCGACGCAGCCGCACTCCAGCGGCCAGGTCTCGTCCTGCTCGCGGGCGGCCTGTCCCCCGACCCGCAGCTGGAGCAGGACGGCGTCGGCGCCCTCGACCCCGGCGTCGAGGTCGCTCGTGGTGACGACCTTGCCGTCGTGGTCCTGCTTGGCGAAGATCCGCCGGGCCAGGCCGCCGACGAGCTCGAGGCGGTCGGCGGCGGGGTCGACGAGGACGAGTTCGGTGATGGGCAGGGTGTCGCGCAGGCGCGCGAATCCGTCGATCAGTTCGGGGGTGTAGGTGGAACCGCCCCCCACGACAGCGAGCTTCATGTGTCAGCCCTTCACTCCGGTCAGTGTGACTCCCTCGACGAACGCCTTCTGCGCGAAGAAGAACACGAGGATCACGGGGGCCATGACCAGGACGGTCGCGGCCATGGTCAGATTCCAGTCGGTGTGGTGTGCGCCCTTGAAGGACTCCAGGCCGTAACTGAGCGTCCAGGCCGCCGTGTTCTCGGAGGCGTAGATCTGCGGCCCGAAGTAGTCGTTCCAGCAGTAGAAGAACTGGAAGAGGGCGACGGCGGCGACGCCGGGCTTCGCCATCGGGATCACGACCCGCACCAGGGTGCGCAGTTCGCCGCAGCCGTCGATCCGGGCGGCCTCGACGTACTCGTTCGGGATGGTCAGCAGGAACTGGCGCAGCAGGAAGACGGCGAAGGCGTCGCCGAACGCCATCGGGATGATCAGCGGCCACAGCGTGCCGGAGAGGTCCATCTGCTTCGCCCAGAACAGGTACATGGGGATGATCACGACCTGCGGCGGCAGCATCATCATGGCGATGACGAGCAGCAGCGACAGGTGCCGGCCCCGGAAGCGGAACTTCGCGAGCGCGTACGCCACGGGGATCGAGGACACCACGACGAGGACGGTGCCGAGTCCCGCGTACAGCAGGGAGTTCTTCCACCAGGTCAGGAAGCCCTCCGTCCGGAAGACGCGGACGTAGTTGTCCCAGTGCCAGGAGTTCGGCGTCAGGTCCCGGGTGAGCGCCTGCTCGTCGCTCATCAGGGAGGTCAGGAACACGAAGACGAACGGGAGGACGAAGAACAGGGCGGCGGCGATGCCGAGCGAGTGCACGGCGATCCAGTGCAGCAGCGACTTCCTGCGGGCCTGCTTCTCGGCGGGGCTCGCCCCGGTCTTCACGGAGGAGGGGGCGGGGGCGGTTGCGGTCGTCATGGTTCAGTCACCCGAGCCGATCAGGCCGCCGCGCCGGCGCATCAGCAGCGCGGTGAAGGCCATGGAGAAGGCGAAGAGCACGAGCGCCACCACGCAGGCCGCGCCGTAGTTGAACTGGTTGAACCCGAGGCTGTAGATCAGCTGCGGGAGGGTCAGCGTGGAGTCGTCCGGGTAGCCGGGCTGGAAGGCGGCGCCGGAGCCGCCCATCTTCCCCGAGGCGACCTTGGCGGCCACGATCGGCTGGGTGTAGTACTGCATCGCGCCGATGACCCCGGTCACGACCGCGAAGAGCACGATCGGCGAGATGTTCGGCAGGGTGATGTACCGGAACCGCTGCCACGGGGACGCCCCGTCCAGCTCGGCCGCCTCGTACTGCTCCTTCGGCACGTCGAGCAGGGCGGCCATGAAGATGACCATGAGGTCGCCGACGCCCCACACGGCGAGGACCGTGAGGGCCGGCTTGGCCCAGTCCGCGTCGTTGAACCAGGAGGGGGCGGAGATGCCGACCGCCTCCAGGAACGAGTTGACCGGGCCGGTGCCGGGGTTGAGCAGGAAGACGAAGGCGAGCGTGGCGGCCACCGGCGGCGCCAGGTACGGCAGGTAGAAGAGGGTGCGGTAGATCCCGGCGCCCTGCTTGATCTTGGTGATCAGCATGCCGACGCCGAGGCCGAAGACGACCCGGCAGGTCACCATGACGACCGCCAGCCAGAGGGTGTTCTGCATCGCCGGCCAGAACTTCGGCAGGTCGGAGAAGACGTACGTCCAGTTCTCCAGGCCGCGCCAGGTCGGCGGGTTGAGGCCGTCGTAGCGCATGAACGAGAAGTACACCGTGGAGATCAGCGGGTAGGCGAAGAAGAAGCCGAAGCCGATCAGCCAGGGCGACATGAACAGGGCGGTGCGCAGCGCGTTGCGCCGGTGCTTCGAGCGGAGCGTGTACGTGGTCATGACGGGTTACTTCGCGGCGGCGATGTCGCGGTCGATCTGGGCGGCGGCGTCCGCGAGGCCCTGCTTGAGGTCCGTGACCTTGCCGCTCTCGTACCTGTGGGCGAGCTCGGAGAGGGTCTCCTGGTAGGCGGGGCCGTTCACGGCGCCGTCCATGGTGGTGGACTGCGGGTGCCGGGCGATGTCCAGGAAGACCTTGAAGCGGTCGTCGAACTTCAGGTTCGGGGACTTCAGCGCCTCGAAGGTGGAGGGCACGTTCCCGATGGCGTTGGCGAAGCCCACCACGGCGTCCGTGTCCGTGGTCATGTACTTGACCAGCTCCCAGGCGGCGTTCTGCTTCTTGCTCTGCGGCGCGATGCCCATGATCGTGCCGGAGAGGTAGCCCTTGCCGTACTCGGCGATCTCGTCGTCCGCGACGGGCAGCGGCGCGACGCCGACGTCGAACTTCACCTTGGCCTCCTTGATGAAGTTCAGCCGCCACTCGCCGTCCAGCTGCATGGCGACCTGTCCGGTCTGGAAGGGGTGCTTGGCGCCCCACTCGTCGCCGAAGGTCGTGCGGTACTTGTCGAGCTTCCGGAAGCCGCCGAGCGAGTCCACCAGGGACTTCTGGTACGTCATCATCTCGGCGAACGCCGGGTCCTTGGCGACGTTCGACCTGCCGTCCTTGTCGAAGTACGTGTGGTCCCACTGCGACATGTAGTGCTCGACGACGGTCTCGTAGCCGAGGTAGTTCGGCATGAAGCCGAGCTGCTCGTAGGAGTCGCCCTCGGACTTGGTGAGCGCCTTGGCGACCCGGGCGAACTGCGACCAGGTCTTCGGCGGGGCCTCCGGGTCGAGACCGGCCTTCCTGAAGGCGTCCTTGTTGTAGTAGAGCCCGTACGCGTCGGAGAGCAGCGGCAGCGAGCACCGCTTGCCCTCGAACTGGGTGTACTCCTGGAGGACCTTCGGGAAGGTCTTGTCCAGGTCCAGCTTCGACTTCGCTATGAAGGGCCCCAGGTCGGCGAGCGCTCCCGAGGAGCAGAACTTGCCGACGTTGGAGGTGGTGAACGAGGAGACGACGTCGGGCCCGTTCGAGCCGCCCGCGCGCAGCGCCTGGCCGAGCTTCTCGTCGTTGATGTCGCCGACGACCTTCACCTTGATGTTCGGGTGGGCCTTCTCGAAGCGGGCGACGTTGTCCTCGATCGCCTTGACCTCGGCGGGCGCCGACCAGCCGTGCCAGAACGTGATCGTCGTCCGCGCGTTCGGGTCGTCGGTGGCCGCGTTGTTCGCGGAGCCGGTACAGGCGGAGGCGAAGAGGGCGATCGAGGCGGTGGCGGCGAGCGCGGCGGCGGCTCTGCGCGGACGTACGGGCATGACGGGGTCTCCCTGAGGGGCGGGTTTCGGGCGGGGCGGAGGGACGGGGACGGTCAGCGCGAGGTGTCGAAGACCTCGTCGCGCGTGGTGACGAGGGCGCTTTCGAGGGCGCCGCGCAGCACGGGACTCCGGCGTACGGCGGAGAGGACGAGCCGCGGCCGGGAAGGGGCGAGGTCGGCGAGTTCGGACTGCACGCGCGCGCGGAGGGGTTCGCCGCCGGGGACGAGGGCGTCTCCGGCGAGCACGATCAGCTCGGGGTCGAGGACGGCGACGAGGGAGGCGAGTCCGGTGGCGAGGCGTTCGGCGTAGCGGTCGAGCAGCTCCGCGTACCGCGGGTCGTCCTCGTGGGTCTCGGCGGCCCGGGACAGCAGCCCGCTCACCACCGGCACGAAGGGGTGGTCGGGCGTCTCGATCCCGGCGGCGCGGGCGATCCGGGGCACGGCCTGGATGCCCGCGAGCTCCTGGAAGCCGCCGGAGTTGGCCTTGGTGACCTGCCGGACGAGCGGGGTGCCGGGCACGGGCATGAAGCCGAGCTCGCCGGCGCCCCCGGTGAAGCCGCGGTGCAGCCGCCCGCCGAGGACGAGGGCGGCGCCGAGCCCGCCCTCGTTCCACAGCAGGGCGAAGTCGGTGTGGCCCCGGGCGGCGCCGAGGCGCTGCTCGGCGACGGCGACGAGGTTGACGTCGTTCTCGTACTCGAACGGCATGGGGAGGGCGGCGGCCAGCTCCTCCAGGAGGGTGGGGGAGTGCCAGCCGGGCAGGTGGGAGGCGTAGCGCAGACGGCCGGTGGCCGGGTCGAAGGCGCCGGGGGTGCCGATGACCAGGCGCCGCACGTCCTCGCGGGCGATGCCGGCCGCCTCGACGGCCCCGGCGAGGGCGTCGGTGACCTGGCGGACGACGCCGGAGGCGGAGCGGCCGGGGGTGCGGAGCTCGTACTCGCCGACGATCTCGCCCGTGACGTCGGCGACGGCGGCGTGGACGCGGTGCTGGTCGACGTCGAGTCCGGCGGCGTACGCGGCCCGCGCGTTGACCGCGTAGAGCTGGGCGTTCGGTCCGGGCCGGCCCTCGGTGGTGCCGGTGGCGACGACGAGACCGGCCGCTTCGAGGCGGGCGAGCAGCTGGGAGGCGGTCGGCTTGGACAGGCCGGTGAGCTTGCCGATCCGGGTCCGCGAGAGGGGGCCGTGCTCCAGGAGCAGGTCCAGGGCGGCACGGTCGTTCATGGCCCTCAGGACGCGCGGTGTGCCGGGGGTTCCCGGGGTCGTACCGGCCATGGAACTCGCACCTGCCCTTATCGGTGACACACACTGTTAGGAAAGTTTCCTATTTGGTTGGGAGGAAGGTAAGGCGGCCGTCACGAAGGCGTCAATACCCGGGGACGCGACACGCCCCCGAAGGCGGCCGAAGCGTTACCTGCGGGGGCGTGCGGGCCCGGAGAGGGAGTGCCGGCCTACTTCGAGAGGTCCGACTTCGGCAGTGGGGTCGCCGCCGTCGACTGCGGCGAGGTCGTCGAGGCGAACACCGACGGAGCCGCCATCCCGGCCGTCGGGTCGGCCGCCGACTCCTCGGGCTGCGCCGGGACCCCGCCCACGATCCGGACGCCGGCCTCGTCCAGACCCCGCTTGATGCGCCAGCGCAGCTCGCGCTCCACGCCCAGCTTCTTGCCCGGCATCGTCTTCACCGAGACCCGGACCGTCATCGAGTCGAGCAGCACCTCGCTCAGACCGAGCACCTCCACCGGACCCCACAGGCGCTCGTTCCAGGGCTCCTCCTTCGCCATGGCGTCGCCCGCCTCGGCGATCACGGCCCTCACCTTCTCCAGGTCCTCCGTCGGCCGGACGGTGACGTCCACCCCGGCCGTCGCCCAGCCCTGGCTGAGGTTCCCTATCCGCTTGATCTCGCCGTTGCGCACGTACCAGATCTCGCCGTCCACCCCGCGCAGCTTGGTCACCCGCAGACCCACCTCGACGACCTCGCCGGAGGCCACGCCCGCGTCGACCGAGTCCCCGACGCCGTACTGGTCCTCCAGGATCATGAAGACGCCGGACAGGAAGTCCGTCACCAGGTTCCGCGCGCCGAAACCGATCGCCACACCGGCCACACCCGCCGAGGCGAGCAGCGGCGCCAGGTCGATCTTGAAGGCGCCGAGGATCATCAGCGCGGCCGTGCCCAGGATCAGGAAGGACGCCACCGAGCGGAGCACCGACCCGATCGCCTCCGAGCGCTGCCGCCGCCGCTCGGTGTTGACCAGGAGACCGCCGAGCGTCGTCCCCTCCACCGCCTGCGCCGAGCGGTTCATCCGCTCGATCAGCTTCGTCAGGGCCCGCCGGACGGCCATCCGGAGCAGCAGCGCGACGACCAGGATCAGCAGGATGCGCAGCCCGGTGTTCAGCCAGGTGGACCAGTTCTCCTCCACCCAGCTGGCCGCGTTCGTGGCCCTCTCCGCGGCCTCGTCCAGGGTCACCGGCATCGGTTCGGGTTCGGTGGCAGCCTCCAGGGCGGACCAGGACACGGGACAACCTCCAGGCATCGCGTACGCAGGCCATCCACAGTAACGGGGCGTCGGACGTGGTCCCGTAGCCCTGTTCGAGGGAGAGACCGACTTCACCTGGGCACATACCGAGGAGAGATGCCGATGTGGTCGAGAACACCCCGGGGCCGCCACCCCGATCCCGATACGTGGTGGCGCCGCGACCAGGCATGAGGAGAAACTGAGAGCAGTTTCGTCCCGGCGCGAGCCACGCGCCGCCGGCGTCATAGGAGGCATCCGTGCCGCACGTCCTGGTCCTCAACGCGTCGTACGAGCCGCTCGGCGTCGTACCGCTCCGCCGCGCACTCGTCCTCGTACTGGAGAACAAGGCTCTCTGTCTCGAGGAGTCCGGCGCCTTCCTGCACAGCGAGACCCAAGTCCTCCCCGCTCCCAGTGTGGTGCGACTGAAGCGCTTCGTGCGGGTCCCCTACCGGGGGCCCGTTCCCTTGACCCGCAGAGCGCTGTTCGCGCGCGACGGCGGGCGCTGCGCGTACTGCGGGGCCGTCGCCACCAGCGTCGACCACGTCATCCCGCGCAGCCGAGGGGGCACGCACGCCTGGGAGAACGTGGTGGCGGCCTGCCGCCGCTGCAACCACGTCAAGGCCGACAAGCACCTGCGGGAGATCGGCTGGCGGCTGCGCCACCAACCGGCCCCGCCGACCGGCCTGGCCTGGCGGATCATCGGGACCGGCCACCGGGACCCCCGCTGGCTGCCGTACCTGGAGCCGTACGGCGCCGTGGACGTGATGGCCCGGATCGACTCCGTCGCAGACGCCCCCGCGAGGGCGCTGACGACGGGTTGAGCCGGGCCTTTCGCGTACGCGGGGGCTTTCGCCGGTACGGAACGGAGCGGCGCGCGCCTCAGGGTGCGGGCCGCTCCTCCGGCGTGCCCTCGGACGGCGCCTTCGGTGCCTCCGGCTCCTTGGGCGTCTCCGGCTCCCTGGGCGTCTCCGGCTCCTTCTGCGGGGCCACCGCGTACGTCTCCACCGACCAGAGCGAGTAGCCGAAGCGGGTCGCCCGCGCCTCCCCCTGGACCCGCAGGAAACGGGTGTCCGCCGCGTCCATCCGGACCGACTCCCGGCCGCCCCTGCCGTCCGCGACGGTCGCCGCCGTCCGCCAGACCCGCCCGTCGGCGGAGACCTGGACCCGGTAGCGGGAGGCGTACGCGTCCTGCCAGTGCAGCACCACCTGCCCTATCCGGGCCGGCTCGGGCAGCTCCAGCTGCCACCAGGCGCCGTCCTCCGCCGGCGAGGACCAGCGGGTCGCCGGGTCGCCGTCCACCGCCGAGGAGGCCGGGAAGTCCGGGGTCTCGTCGCCCGAGGAGGATGCCGTCGCCGCCCGTGCCAGGTCCGGGCCCGCCGTCCGGGGGAACGCCCGCACCGTCAGGACCCGCTCCTCGCCCGCGAAGGACACCGGCACCCGGTACGCGCCGGCCGGCACGCCCGCCGCCACCGACACCTCCAGGGGGACGCTGGTCCGCGCGCCGCGCTCCACCACGGCCTGCGCCGGCAGCCGCACCGCGATCCCCTTCGGGGCCTTCGCCGTCAGCGCCCCGCGCACCTCGCCCGCGCGCCGGCCCGTCAGCTCCACGTCCACCCGCTGCGCCGGACCGCCGATCTCCGCGTCCGCCTCGGTCCGGGCGAGTTCGAGACCGGCCCGCGGCCCGTCCGCGAACCACGGCACCAGCGAGCGCACCCCGGGCGCCGGAGCGTCGCCGCTCCACACGACCCGCAGCGCGTCCGCCGTCAGCCCCTTCAGCTCGGTCTGCGTCCACCCGGACGCCGACAGCGGGCCGAGCGGCCGCCAGCCCTCGCCCGGGACGTACGCCTCCACGCGCGCGTCCCCCCGGCCACCGGACCCGCCCGGCTCGGCCATGACCGTCAGGGCCTCCACGGGCCGCGCCCGGTCGAGCCGCACGGTGTACGAGCCGGGGGCGCGGTCGGCCCGGGCCGCCGGGGCCCGGTCGGCGCCGGTCCAGGCAGCGGACTCCGCCACCGCGCGCGTGAGGAACGGATCGAGGACCCCGGAGCCGACCGTCACCCGACTCGCCTTCAGTTCCTTCCGCTGCCCCTCCAGGTCCAGCTGCGCCCGCCAGGCCGCCGCGCCGTCGCCGCGCGCCTGGGCGAGGAGCATGTCGACCGCCGTCTCGCCCGCCCGGCCGTACCGGGAGAGCTGCTCGAGCCAGGGGCCCGTCTCGTCGTCGAAGGCGCCGCCGGCCGTGGCCGTGAGCCCCTCGGGGGCGCGGCGCATCACGGTGAACGCGGCCCGCAGCTCGCGCGCCGCCTTCTCCCGCGCGGCCGTGCCGGTGCTCGTGCGGGACGCCCAGAACACCGCCAGGAGCGGCTTCAGATAGGCCGACTCGCCCGACGGGTCGAGGATCGACGAGGAGCCGTTCCCGGCGAGCGCGCGCAGCGCCTCGCGGGCGGCGGGGTCCGGCCCCGCCAGGTCGTCCACCGCGGCCCGCCAGGACTCCTGGGGCCGGTAGCCCCTCGGGTTCCAGGCGTAGTCGGCGGTGGTGAAGAGCGGGACGCGGGAGGCCGCGGGCTGTTCCATGGCGTGCGCGAGGAAGGCGGCGGAGCCGGCGGCCACGGCGGGCTCGCGGCCCGTGGCCGGACCGAGGAAGAGCCGGTCCTGGGCGTAGTCGTTGACCGGGTAGTTGTCCATGGTGACCAGCGGGTGGTCGCCAAGGGCTGAGCGCGCGCCCGCCAGTTCGCGGCCGGTGATCGTGCGCGGGACGACGCCGACGCCCGTCCACGCCACCCGCACGTCCGCGTCGAGCGCCTCGGCGAGCTTCGTCCGGTACGCGCTCGCGCCGTCCTGGTAGTACTCCGTCGGCATCACGGTGAGCGGCTCGGCGTCCGGGTGCCGCTCGGCAAGGCGCCGGGCGACGGCGTTCGCCACGCGCGCGTGGGCGGTGGCCGCGGCCTCCGGGCCGCGCCCGAAGGCGTCGGCGTCCTTGTCGCAGTGCCACTCGTCGTAGGAGGCGTCCTGGAACTGGAGCTGGAAGGAGCGCACTCCGAGCTCCCACATCGCGTCCAGCTTCCGCGTCAGCGCCGTCACGTCGCCGTCCGAGGCCAGGCACATGGACTGGGCGGGCGCCACGGCCCAGCCGAGCGTCACGTGGTTCGCGCGGGCCCGCTCGGCGAGCGCGCGGAACTCGTCCCGCTGCGCGGCCGGGTAGGGCTCGCGCCACTGCGCCTGGCGGTACGGGTCGTCCCCGGGCGCGTACAGATAGCGGTTCTGCTTGGTCCGGCCCAGGAAGTCCAGCTGGGCGAGCCGCTGTTCCCGGGTCCAGGGACGGCCGTAGAAGCCTTCGGTGATGCCGCGCTCGGCCGTGCCGGGCCAGTCGCGGACGACGACGCCGGGGATCTCCCGGCCGGTGCCGAGGAGCTGACGCAGCGTCTGCACGGCGTGGAACAGGCCGTCCTCGCCGACGCCGTCCAGGACGACGGTGTCCCGCCCCTGGAAGCGGCCCGTCGCGAGCCGGTAGCCGCCGCGCGGGAGATCCAGCCGCTCGGGGACCCGCAGGGCGGTCAGGGCCTCCTCCGCGCCCTCGCCGGAGGGCCCGGCGGCCCGCAGGACCGGGCCCCGCCCCGGCAGGCCGGTGTGGACGGTCCGCACCCCGGCGGCCCGCAGCAGTGCGCGCAGGGCGGCGAGGGCGTACGGATCGGCGTCGGCGTCCGCGAGCAGCGTCACCTCGTCCCCGAGGCGTACGGAGGGCCCGGCGGCGGTCAGGGACTGCGGCCGGGGCCAGACGGCGGGCGGGGCCGACCCGGTGGCGCCGGCCGAGGGCGAGACGGGAGCGGCGAGAGCGGCGGGAGCCGTGCGGGACGGGGACGGCGGGGCCGCGGGAGTGGCGGGGGCCGCCGGTGCCGTCGGGGTCGCGGGGGCCGCCGGGGTCGCCTGCGCCGAGCCCGGCACCGCGCCGCCGAGGAGGCCGCCGATGACGGCGGCGGCGACGGCCGTCGCGGTGCGCTTCCTGCGCCCGAGGTGCACGCGGGTCTCCCTTCGGCCGGGGTGGGGCCTGTCTTCCGGATCAGGCCGGGCTCGCGGGCCCGGCACGCCCGCTCGCCGCGTCGTCGTCGGTCGCCGACGCTCCGCGTCGACTCCCTCCTCCGCCTTGCGATCGCACGCACCGGGCCCCGCTCCCTGATCCGGCCTGATCCGGAAGACAGGCCCCGGCGGCTCTGCCGGTCGGTAACGAGTGGGTCACGAGCCCACCACCCGTCGCACAGGGGTGTCAATGCGCATGGCCGATGTGTCGGCTTTGCCCGGCGAGCCGTCGGCGAGGTGACGTCATTTCGCCACGATCCGCCGGTAAAACGAGGTGCGCTGGGTAGGGCTCTGTCATTGCCCAGGTCAAACCTGTCGAGACGAACCGGGAGACCCCCGTGACCACGACCGCCCACCATCTCGGACGGATACGCGTTCCCCAGCAGTCGGCGCCGGCCGGTGAACCGCTGACCAGCGAGCCGCCCCTGCCCGACGCCTCCCCCCTCACCAGCGAGCCGCCGCTGGCCGTGGCGGCACCCCTGACCAGCGAACCCACCGCCCCCGGCAGCGCGGGCGGCCCGGAGTCCCCCGGAGTGTGAAGTGACCCTGGCCCGTCTCGCCGCCCGTCACGGCGTCGCCACCGTCCACAGCCCGTCAGAAGGCGTCACCGTGCCCGTGCCGGACGCCACCGTGGTGGCCGTCCTCGCCGCCCTGGGCGTCGACGCGGCCACCCCCGAGGCGGTCGCCGCCGCCCTCGACGCGGCGGAGCGGGCCGACCGCGAGCGCCTGCTGCCGCCGACCCTGGTCCTGCGCCGGGACGAGGACGGGGCGGAGGGGGCCGGCCGGCCCCCGCTGGACCTGCCGCCCGGCACCCGCCTGCGCGTCACCACCGAGGACGGCGCCGTCGTCACCGGCCGGGACTGGTCCGGGCTGCCGCTCGGCGTCCACACGGTGGAGGCGCAGGCCCCCGACGGGCGCGCGGCCACCGGCACCCTGATCGTGAGCCCCGCGCGCGTGCCCGGCCCCGGGCGCCGCGCCTACGGACTGCTCGTCCAGCTGTACTCGCTGCTCTCCACCCGCTCCTGGGGCATGGGCGACCTCGGCGACCTGCGGGAGCTCGCCACCTGGGCGGGCCGCACGCACGGCGCCGGGTTCGTCCAGGTCAACCCGCTCCACGCGGGCGTGCCCGGGGCGCCGAGCGACCCCTCCCCGTACCGGCCGTCCTCGCGCCGCTTCCCGGACCCCGTCCATCTGCGGATCGAGGAGATCCCCGAGTACGCCCTCGTGGGACCCGAGCGCCGCGAGGAGCTCGACCGGATCCTCGCCGAGGCGGCCGAACTGCGCGAACAGGTCCTCGACAAGGGCGCCCTGATCGACCGGGACGCCGTCTGGGAGGTCAAGCGGCGGGCCCTGGAGCTGGTGCTCGGCACCGTGGAGCCCGGCCCCGGCCGCCGCGCCGACTTCCACGACTTCCTCGCCGAGCGCGGCCGCGCCCTGGAGGACCACGCCACCTACCAGGCCCTCGCCGAGCGGCACGGCCCCCACTGGCGGACCTGGCCCGAGGAGCTGCGCGCGCCGCGCACCGCGGAGGCCGCCGTGCGCGCCGACCCCGAGCTGGCCGCCCGGGTCGACTTCCACTGCCGGCTGGCCTGGCTGACGGACCGGCAGCTCGCCGACGCCGCCGCGGCCGCCCGCGAGGCCGGCATGGAGATCGGGATCGTCCACGACCTGGCGGTCGGCGTCCATCCCGAGGGCTCGGACTCCTGGGCCCAACAGGAGGCCTTCGCGGCCGGCATGTCGGTCGGCGCCCCGCCCGACGCCTTCAACTCCCGGGGCCAGGACTGGGGCCTGCCGCCCTGGCGGCCCGACGCCCTCGCCGCCGCCGGCTACGGCCCATACCGGGGACTCCTCCGGGAACTCCTCCGCCACGCGGGCGCGCTGCGCATCGACCACGTGATGGGCCTGTTCCGGCTGTGGTGGGTGCCGGAGGGCCGCGAACCCACCGAGGGCACGTACGTCCGGTACGACGCCGAGGCGATGCTCGCGGTCCTCGTCCTGGAGGCGCACCGCGCCGGCGCCCTCGTCATCGGCGAGGACCTCGGCACGGTCGAGCCGGGCGTGCGCGAGGAGCTGGCCCGGCGCGGGGTGTTCGGGACCTCCGTGCTCTGGTTCGAGCGGGACTGGGAGGGCACCGGCCGGCCGCTGCCCGCGGGGGAGTGGCGCGCGGAGTGCGTCGCCACCGCCACCACCCACGACCTGCCCTCCACCGCCGCCCGGCTCTCCGGCGAGCACATCGGCCTGCGGCACCGGCTCGGGCTACTCGCCGGCGACCTGGAGCGCGAGCGGGCGGCGGACACGGCGGAGACCGCCGAGTGGCTGGACGTCTTCGAGCGGAAGGGTCTGCTGCCGGAGGGCCCGGGGGACGAGGAGGCCGAGATCAGGGCCGTCCACCGGTTCCTGCTCGCCACCCCGGCCCGGATGGTCGGCGTCTGGCTGCCGGACGCGGTGGGGGACCGCAGACCGCAGAACCTGCCGGGCACCTGGGACCAGTACCCCAACTGGCGGCTGCCGCTCGCGGGTCCGGACGGCCAGCCGCTCACCCTGGAGCAGCTCGCCGCCTCGCCCCGGGCTCACGGCCTGCTGCGCGAGCTCCGGGAAAGGACGGAGGCCTCGGACGCCGGCTCGGCACCTCGGGGAGCTCGTACGACACCCGCTGGGGCGCGTACGGCGCCCCCGGACGCCCGTACGGCACCCCCGGGCGCGCGGCACGTTTAGGTGTTCGCTACGTTTGCACCGTGGACAAGAAGAACGCTCTGCGCGCCGGCTCGCTCGCGGCCGGTACGACGCTGATGATGCTGCTCATGTCGTCCCCCGCGCTCGCGAACACCCGCGACGACGGCGACGACCCGGCACCCAAGCTGAGTGTCGTCGAGACCCTCGGCCTGTACGTGGCGGCGCCGCTGGTGCTGTTCCTGGTGATCGCCGGCCTGGTGATGGTGCTCGACAAGTCCAAGAAGAAGGCGTAACCGCCTCGAAGGTCTCCGCCGAGGGCGCCGCACGGTACGAGGTACCGCGCGGCGCCCTCGCACGCGTCGCGGCACTTCGCGCAGCCGTGGCGCCTTGCGTCGCGGCACTTCGCACGGCCGTGGCGCCTTGCGTCGCGGCCTCTTCCACAGCTGCCGGGCCCCTCGCGCTGAGGCCTCTCGCACGGCCGCGGGGCCTCGCACTGAGGCCCCTCACACGCGCGCGGGGCCTCGTGCGGAGGCCCTCCCCGCCGTCCCGCCGCGTCACACGGTGGTCGCGAGCAGTTTGCGCAGCAGCCCCGCCAGCTGCTCCACCTCCTCCTCGGTGAGCGCGGTCTCCAGGGCGGCCCGCTGCTCCGCGAGGCCGGCCCCCACGGCCTGGTCCACCAGCTCCTTGCCGCGCTCGCTGAGGGTGACGCGCAGCCCGCGCCGGTCGTTCGGGTCGGGGTTGCGGGTGAGCAGCCCGGCCTTCTCCAGCTTGTCCAGCCGGCCGGTCATCCCGCCGGTGGTGATCATCAGCGTGGCGGTCAGCTCGCGCGGCGAGAGCGTGTAGGGCTCTCCGGACCTGCGCAGCGTCGCGAGCACGTCGAACTCCCCGAGCCCCATGCCGTAGGGCGCGTACGCCTTGTCCACCTTGCCGCGCATGGCGTCGGACAGGCGGTAGACGCGTCCGAAGACGGCCATCGGCACCGTGTCCAGGTCGGGGCGGACGGCCGCCCACTGGTCGGTGATGGCGTCGACGGCGTCGGGGGCGGGGCCGGGGTTCTTCGTGTTCATGGGGCCAGTCTCCTCTTCCACGTGACTCGATCGCAAGAAAGCCTCTTGCAAGTAAGTAGCTTAGTGGTAAGTTAATTACTGCCAAGCCAGCCCGGCACTCCGCAGCAGGGGGAAACCGTCATGTCCCGCAAGGCAGCAGTCGTCGCTCTCACCGCCGTCGCCCCGATCTCCTGGGGCTCCACCTACTTCGTCACCACCGAGTTCCTGCCGCCCGACCGGCCGCTCTTCACCGGCCTCATGCGCGCCCTGCCCGCCGGCCTCGCCCTCCTCGCCCTCACCCGCAAGCTCCCGCAGGGCGCCTGGTGGTGGAAGTCCGCGGTCCTCGGAGCCCTCAACATCGGCGCCTTCTTCCCGCTGCTCTTCCTCGCCGCCTACCGGCTGCCCGGCGGGGTCGCCGCGGTCGTCGGTTCCGTCGGCCCGCTCTTCGTCGTCGGCCTCGCGGCCCTCTTCCTCGGCGAGAAGCCCACGGTGAAGACCCTGCTCACCGCCGTCACCGCCGCCTTCGGCGTCAGCCTCGTGGTCCTCAAGGCCGGAGCCGCGTTCGACCTGATCGGCGTGGGTGCCGGACTGCTCTCCTCCCTCTCGATGTCCGCCGGCATCGTCTTCACCAAGCGCTGGGGCCGCCCCGAGGGCGTCGGCGCCCTCGCCGTCACCGGCTGGCAGCTCACCGCCGGCGGCCTGGTCATCCTGCCCATCGCCTTCCTCGTCGAGGGCGCCCCGCCGGCCCTGACCGGCGCCAACCTGGCCGGCTATGCCTACCTCGCCTTCGGCAACACCGCGATCTCGTACTTCCTCTGGTTCCGCGGCATCGAGCGGCTCAGCGCCTCCTCGGCCACCCTCCTCGGCCCGCTCTCCCCGATCACCGCGGCCGTCATCGGCTGGGTGGCGCTCGGCCAGGCCCTCGGCGCGGTGCAGGTCCTCGGCATGGTGATCGCCTTCGGCGCCACCCTGGCCGGCCAGCTGAACCCCCGCACCCCCAAGGCCGTCAAGGGATCGTTCAGCTCTACTGAAAAGAACGCTCAGGAAGTTTCGATGGACCTGGAGGTTTCAGCGGTGCGACGGTAAGGCCCATGAGCCTGGACACCGCACGCAACCCGGCCGCACCACCCGCCACCGACACCGCACCCACCGAGAGGCCGGCACCCGCCAAGGGCGCCGGCCTCGGCGTGCTCCTCGCCCTCCTCGCCACCGTCGTCTGGTCCGGCAGCTTCGTCGTCGCCCGCGCCCTCCACGACACCGTCCCCCCGGTCCAGGCCGCCTTCTGGCGCTGGATCGTCGCCCTCGTCGCCGTCGCCCCGCTCGCCGCCCGCGAGACCTGGCGCCAGCGGCACCTGATCCGCCGCCACCTCCGCTTCCTCGTCCTCGCCGCACTGCTCGGCATCACCGTCTACAACACCCTGGTCAACCAGGCCGGGACCGCCACCTCCGCCGGCAACATGGGCATGATCATGGCCGCCTCCCCCGTCCTCATGGCCCTCTTCGCCCGCCTCGGCGGAAACCGCCTCGGCCCGCGCCGCACCACCGGCATGCTCGTCGCCTGCGCCGGCGTCCTGCTCCTCGTCAGCAAGGGCTCCCTCACCCCCGACTTCGCCACCGGCGACCTCTGGGTCATGGCCGCGGCCCTCTGCTTCGCCTCCTACAGCGCCCTCCTCAAGCGCCGCCCCGCCGAACTCGGCGGCCTCGCTTTCCTCTTCACCACCTTCGCCCTCGGCGCCCTCATGCTCCTCCCGGCGTACGGGATCAGCCTCGCCGTCCAGGGCGGCTTCGAGCCCACCACCGGCACCGTCGGCCCCCTCGTCTACGTCGGCGTGCTCTCCTCCGCCGTCGCCTTCTTCGCCTGGAACAAGGCCGTCACCCTGATCGGCGCCGCCCGCGCCGGGATCGTCTACTACCTCCAGCCCGTCTGCGTCGCCCTCCTCTCGTACGCCCTCCTCGGCGAGCAGCTCGGCCTCCTCGGCGGCGTGAGCATGGTCCTGATCCTCGGCGGGGTCGTCATGAGCTCCGCCCCCTAGCTCTCGGCTTCGCCCGGGCAGGGGGGATCCCCAGATAGGTTGCGCCCATGACCGAGTGGGACATCAAGAAGCTCCAGATCCTCCGCACCCTCCGCGACCGCGGCACCGTCACCGCGACCGCGGAGGCGCTTCTCATGACCCCCTCGGCCGTCTCCCAGCAGCTCACCAACCTCGCCAAGCAGCTCGGCGTGCGGCTCCTGGAGGCCCAGGGGCGCCGGGTCCGCCTCACCGACGCCGCCCATCTGGTGCTGCGCCACGCGGAGGTGGTCTTCGCCCAGCTGGAGCGCGCCGACGCCGAACTCGACGGCTACCTGCGGGGCGAGGCCGGACGGGTGCGGGTCGCGGCCTTCCCGACGTCCGTGCCCGCGCTCCTCGTCCCCGCCGTGCGCCAGCTGCGGACCGCCCACCCCGGGCTCGACGTCCGGATCCGGGAGGCCGAGGCCGCGGAGGCGTACGAGCTGCTCACGGCCGGCGAGGTCGACCTCGCACTCTCGCTCGCCGCCCACGCGCCCTCCGTGCGCGACCCCAAGTACAGCCGGGTCCCGCTGCTCGCCGACCCCCTCGACGTCGCGCTGCCCGCCGGCCACCCGCTCGCCGGCGCCCCCGGCCTGCGGCTCGCCGACCTCGCCGCCGAGCCCTGGATCTTCGGCGGCTCGGGACCCTGGTCCGAGATCACCACCGCCGCCTGCGAGGCCGCCGGCTTCGTGCCCGAGCAGGCCCACAGCGCCTCCGGCTGGACCGCGATCCTCGCCATGGTCGAGGCCGGGATGGGGATCGCGCTCGTGCCCCGGATGGCCTCCGCGGACCGCCGGAGCGGGACCGGGGTCGTCATGCGGGTCCTCTCCGCCGACCAGCCGCGCCGCCACGTCGTCGCGGCGGTGCGGAGCGGGGCGGAGGAGGGCCGGGCGGTGGCCCGGGTGCTCGCCGCGCTCCGGCAGGCGGCGGCGGCCCGCGAGACCGTTCAGCAGAACTGACCCCGCGAGCTCCCTCCCGATCATTCAGCAGAACCGACCCCGCGAGCTCCCTCCCGATCATTCAGCAGAACCGACCCCGCGAACTCCCTCCCGATCATTCAGCAGAACTGAACGGCATCGTCGAAAACATTCGATGGACCGGGATGCCGAAGCGGCGGGAGGCTCGACCCATGAGCAGCCTCGACGCGAACCAGGACCCGCACGCCAACGACGCCGCCCCCTACGCCGGCGGGGACCCCTACGCCGACTACCGCACCGGTGACTTCCCCTTCACCGAGCTCGTCGACCTCGCCGACCGCCGCCTCGGCGCCGGCGTCGTCGCCGCCAACGACGAGTTCTTCGCCGAGCGGGAGAACCTCCTCGTCCGCGAGCGCGCCGTCTTCGACCCGGAGCACTTCGGCCACAAGGGCAAGATCATGGACGGCTGGGAGACCCGCCGCCGCCGCGGCGCCGACGCCGAGAACGTCTTCCCCGCCCCCGAGGACCACGACTGGGCGATCGTCCGCCTCGGCGCCCCCGGCGTGATCCGCGGGATCGTCGTCGACACCGCCCACTTCCGCGGCAACTACCCGCAGAAGGTCAGCATCCAGGCCACCGCCGTCGAGGGTTCGCCCAGCCCCGCCGAGCTGCTCGAAGCGAAGTGGGAGGAGCTCGTCCCGCCGACCCCCGTCCGCGGCCACGCCGCCAACGGCTTCGCCATCGACGCCGAGCGCCGCTTCACCCACGTCCGGCTCTGCCAGCACCCCGACGGCGGCGTCGCCCGGCTCCGCGTCCACGGCGAGGTCGTGCCCGACCCCGAGTGGCTGGAGCTCCTCGGCACCCTCGACCTGATCGCCGTGCTCAACGGCGGCTCGTACGAGGACGCCTCGGACAAGTTCTACTCCTCGCCGACCCAGATCATCCTGCCCGGCACCTCCCGCAAGATGGACGACGGCTGGGAGAACCGCCGCCGCCGGGTCCGCGGCACCAACGACTGGGTGCGCTTCCGGCTCGTCGCCCAGGGCGCCGTCCGCGCCGTCGAGATCGACACCGCCTACCTCAAGGGCAACTCGGCCGGCTGGATCGCCCTCCAGGGCCGCAACGGAGAGGACGGCGAGTGGTTCGAGATCATCCCGCGCACCCGCCTCCAGCCCGACACCCTGCACCGCTTCAAGCTGCCCGCGCAGGCCGTCGTCACCCACGTCCGGCTCGACGCCTTCCCCGACGGCGGCGTCGCCCGGATGCGGCTCCACGGGGCGCTCACGGAGCAGGGCGCGGCCGACCTGCGCGCCCGGTACGCCCGCCTGGGCGGCTGAGCACAGGGCTCGCACGCTTCCGCCCGGCGGCGCGGCCGCGCGCCGACGCCCGTCCGCCGGGCGGACTCCAAGCACGGCGAAGGGGCGCCCCCGCGGGGGAGGGTGCCCCTTCGCCGTCCTGCCTTCCGCGCCTACTTGGCGGCCGCGTCCGCCGCCCGCGCCCTCAGGGCACGCTCGACGCCCGCGCGGGACTCCGTCACCATGCGCCGCAGCGCCGGGACCGGGTCGTTCGCGGCGATCCACGCGTCCGTCGCGTCCAGCGTCTCCTGCGAGACCTGGAGCGTCGGGTAGAGGCCGACCACGATCTGCTGGATCATCTCGTGGCTGCGGGTCTCCGAGACGTGCTTGATCGACGCGAAGTACTTCTCCGTGTACGGGGCGAGCAGCTCGCGCTGGTCGGCCTGGACGAAGCCGCCGATGACGGCCTCCTGCACGGCGTTCGCCAGCTTGTCGTCCTCGACGACCGAGGCCCAGGCCTCCGCCTTCGCCGCCTCCGTCGGGCGGGCCGCGCGCGCGGTGGCCGCGTGCCGCTCGCCCGCCGCCGTGCGGTCGCGCTCCAGCTCGGCGGCGATCTCCGCCTCGTCGTAGACCCCGGTGGCCGCGAGGCGCTGCACGAAGGCCCAGCGCAGCTCGGTGTCCACCGCCAGGCCCTCGATCGACTCGCGTCCTTCCAGGAGGGCCGCCAGCAGGTCCAGCTGCTGCGGGGTGCGCGCGGTCGCGGCGAAGGCCCGCGCCCACGCCAGCTGGTGGTCGCTCGCCGGCTCGGCCGCCTGGAGGTGCGCCAGGGTGGCCTCGGTCCAGCGGGTGAGCCCGGCCTCGCGCCACTCCGGCGCCGCGTACAGGTCGAGCGCGGCCTTCACCTGGCCCTGGAGCGACTGCACCACGCCGATGTCGGACTCCTTGGCGATGTTCGAGAGCACCAGGTCCAGGTAGTCGCGGGTGGCGAGCTCGCCGTCGCGGGTCATGTCCCAGATCGAGGCCCAGCACAGGGCGCGCGGCAGGGACTCGGCGATGTCGCCGAGGTACGCGGTGACGTTCGCCAGGGACTCCGCGTCGAAGCGGACCTTGGCGTACGACAGGTCGTCGTCGTTGAGGAGGACGACCGCCGGGCGGGCCTTGCCGACCAGCTGCTCCACGGCCGTGCGCTCGGCCGCCGCGACGTCCAGCTCCAGGCGGTCGGTGCGGACCAGCTTGCCGGTCTCGTCCAGGTCGTAGAAGCCGATCGCGATGCGGTGCGGGCGGAGCACGGCCTCGCCCTTGGCGCCGGCGGGCAGCGCGGGGGCCTCCTGGCGGACGGCGAAGGCGGTGATGACGCCGTTCTCGTCGGTCTCGATCTCCGGCCGGAGGACGTTGATGCCGGCGGTCTCCAGCCACGCCTTCGACCAGGTCTTCAGGTCACGGCCGGAGGTCTCCTCCAGGGCGCCGAGGAGGTCGGACAGACGGGTGTTCCCGAAGGCGTGCGCCTGGAAGTAGGCCTGCACGCCCTTGAAGAACTCGTCCTGGCCGACGTACGCCACCAGCTGCTTCAGGACCGAGGCGCCCTTGGCGTACGTGATGCCGTCGAAGTTGACGAGCACGTCCTCCAGGTCGTTGATCTCGGCCATGATCGGGTGCGTCGACGGCAGCTGGTCCTGGCGGTAGGCCCAGGTCTTCTCCGCGTTGGCGAAGGTGGTCCAGGCGTGCGGCCAGCGGGTGCCCGGCACCGCGGCCTGGCAGGCGACCGAGGTGTAGGTGGCGAACGACTCGTTCAGCCACAGGTCGTTCCACCACTCCATGGTGACGAGGTCGCCGAACCACATGTGGGCGAGCTCGTGCAGGATGGTCTCGGCGCGCCGCTCGTACGCCGCGTCCGTCACCTTCGAGCGGAAGACGTACTGGTCGCGGATGGTGACCGCGCCCGCGTTCTCCATCGCACCCGCGTTGAACTCCGGCACGAACAGCTGGTCGTACTTGGCGAAGGGGTAGTCGTACGCGAACTTCTCCTGGAACCAGTCGAAGCCCTGGCGGGTCACGTCGAAGATGTGGTCCGCGTCGAGGAACTCGGCCAGCGAGGGACGGCAGTAGATGCCCAGCGGGACGACCTGTCCGTCCTTCTCGTACGTCGAGTGCACCGAGTGGTACGGGCCGACGATGAGGGCCGTGATGTACGTGGAGATGCGCGGGGTCGGCTCGAAGACCCACACGTCGTTCTCGGGCTTCGGCGTCGGCGAGTTCGAGATCACCGACCAGCCGCTCGGCGCCTTCACGGTGAACTGGAAGGTCGCCTTCAGGTCGGGCTGCTCGAACGAGGCGAAGACCCGCCGCGCGTCCGGCACCTCGAACTGGGTGTACAGATAGGCCTGGTCGTCGACCGGGTCGACGAAGCGGTGCAGACCCTCACCGGTGTTGGTGTACGCGCAGTCGGCGACGACCTTCAGCTCGTTGCGGCCCAGGGCGAGGCGGTCGAGCGCGATCCGCGAGTCGCGGAAGACGGCGGCGACGTCGAGCGTGCGGCCGTTGAGCACGACCTCGTGGACGGCGGGGGCGACGAGGTCGATGAAGGTCTCGGCGCCGTCCTCGGCGGAATCGAAGCGGACGGTGGTGACGGACCGGTAGGTGCCGCCCTCCTGCGCACCGGTGAGGTCGAGTTCGACCTCGTACGCGTCCACGGTCAGCAGCGCCGCCCGCTGCTGGGCCTCTTCACGGGTCAGGTTTGTCCCAGGCACCCGGTCAACTCCTCGGTTTCGTGACGTTTGGGCCATCCTTCCACGGGCCGGCTCAGCGGCGCACGGAACATTTCCACGGCCCGTCACCGCTGATCCGCAGCAGCCCCGGCCCCGGCACCGGGGCGCTCACCCGGACCTCGCCGATCTCGTTCACCAGCAGGTCCCGTTCCTCGTCGTCGTAGAGCGGGTCCAGCGGCGGGGTGTGCTGGTGGACCGTGAAGTCGGACTCCCCGTGGTGCGCGAAGTCGAGCACTCCGGCCGGCCCCTCGTAGATCACCAGATCGTGGGCGAGCCCCTCCACGTGGCCGTCGAAACGGCGCGCGTGGGAGAGCGGCAGCACCCGCAGCGTCCAGGGGGTGTCGGCCTCCACCCGCAGGGCCAGCGGGCGGGCGCGCGGGACGAGGGCGACGGTACGCGCGCGCACGTCGTCCTCGTACGCCGTGAGCAGGTACTCCTCGGCCCGCCCGTACGCGTCGCAGGCCTCGATCGTGGTGGACAGCGAGTGGTACGACTCGATCTCCAGGAGCACCCAGTGCCCCGCCGGAAGACCCGGGTCGCAGTGCACGGTCCTCCTGCCGCGCCCCTGGTACACGGAGGGCCGGAACTCCCCGCCGTACGGATCGGCCACCGGCACGGGCGGGGCGGCGGGCGCCGGGGGAGGGGGCGGCGGGACGTAGCCGGGGCCCGGGATCGGCGGCGGCGGGTGCTCCACCATGATGCCGAAGTCCGTTGCGAGCCCGGCGAGCCCCGAGGCGTACCCCTGGCCGACCGCGCGGAACCGCCAGCCGCCGTCCCGCCGGTAGAACTCGCCGAAGACGAAGGCCGTCTCCGCCGTCGCGTCCCCGACCGCGCAGTACGCCACGGGGTTCCCGGCCCCGTCGGTGACCCGCACGTCGAGCCCGGGCACCTGCCCGAAGGAGCCCCCGTCGGCGGAGGCGGCGATCACCAGACGCCCCACATCGGGCTCCACGCGCGCGAGGTCCAGCCACAGCCAGTCCGCGGCCGGGCTGCCCGGCGCGCCCGGGGCCGACTTCCCCAGGTGCCGGACGGCCCCCGAGGGGTGCTCGGCGTGGTTGTAGAAGACCAGATCGGCGTCACCCCGCACCCGCTCCCCGGCGCCGAGGAGCAGCGCGGAGACGTCCACGTCGGGCACCCCGTGCCCGGTGCGCCAGCTGACCGCGACGTGCAGGGCCTGCGGGGGCACCGGCAGGTTGGCCCCCTTGGGTATCTGGGTCATGGGGGAACTCTGGCACGGGCGGGCACGCCGGAGGGGCGGCTCCCCGCAACGGGAAGCCGCCCCTCCGGGGGTGGCCGGGATCAGCCCTTGAGCTCGGCGGCGACGAGCTCCGCGATCTGCACGGCGTTCAGCGCCGCGCCCTTGCGCAGGTTGTCGTTGGAGAGGAAGAGCGCGAGGCCGTTCTCGACGGTCTCGTCCACGCGGATGCGGCCCACGTAGGAGGCGTCCTTGCCGGCCGCCTGGAGCGGGGTCGGGATCTCCGAGAGCTCGACGCCCTCGGCGTCCTTGAGGAGCTCGTAGGCGCGCTCGACGCTGATCGGACGCTCGAAGCGGGCGTTGACCTGGAGCGAGTGGCCGGAGAAGACCGGGACGCGCACACAGGTGCCGGAGACCTTCAGCTCGGGGATCTCCAGGATCTTGCGGGACTCGTTGCGGAGCTTCTGCTCCTCGTCGGTCTCGAAGGTGCCGTCGTCGACGATCGAGCCGGCGAGCGGCACCACGTTGAAGGCGATCGGGCGCTTGTAGACCGCGGGCTCGGGGAACTCGACGGCCTCGCCGTCGAAGGCCAGCTGGTCGGCGGTCTCGGCCACGGCGCACGCCTGCGTGCGCAGCTCCGCGACGCCGGCCACGCCCGAGCCGGAGACGGCCTGGTAGGTGGTGGCGACGAGCGCGGTGAGGCCGGCCTCCTGGTGGAGCGGCTTGAGGACCGGCATGGCGGCCATCGTGGTGCAGTTCGGGTTCGCGATGATGCCCTTGGGGCGGTCCTTGATCGCGTGCGGGTTGACCTCGGAGACCACCAGCGGGACCTCGGGGTCGCGGCGCCAGGCGGAGGAGTTGTCGATCACGACGGCGCCCTGCGAGGCGACCTTCTCGGCGAGGGCCTTGGAGGTGGCGCCACCGGCGGAGAAGAGCACGATGTCCAGGCCGGTGTAGTCGGCGGTGGAGGCGTCCTCGACGGTGACGCCGTCGACGACGGTGCCGGCGGAGCGGGCGGACGCGAAGAGCCTCAGCTCGTCGACCGGAAAGTTCCGCTCGGCCAGGATCTTCCGCATGACTGTGCCGACCTGACCGGTGGCTCCGACGATTCCGACCTTCACGGGGACTCCTCCGTACGTATGTGCAGGGTGCTGCCGGTCCATGATGCGTATGTCCCCGCCCGCCTTGTCCAATCCATTGTCCAAGGGACGGACGCGTCGCGGACGACGATCTTCCGGACGCGGAAGGGGCGGGCGCCGGTTCCGGTGCCCGCCCCCCTCAGCCGTGCGGTGTTACGGGGTGACCGCGCCGATCAGGACGCTGCCGGTGCCCGCCACGGTGCCGCGCGCATTGAGCAGCTGGACCTCGCCGAAGAACTGGCGTCCCTCGGGGGCCGCGCCGGCGACGACGACCTCGGCCGCCACCGGGGCGGAGGCGCCGTTGGCCAGGGTGACCGACTTCGACTCGTCGACCTTCACGGTGCCGAGCGCGGACGAGTAGTACACGTCCTTGTAGTCGTACGTGGTGCCGCCCGCGGCCTGGACCGAGTAGCCGTCGATGACGACGGTGTACGTGCCCGCGGCCGGCTTCACCAGGGAGACGGACTCCTCCGAGTCGCCGTCCGCCGACTGGCCGACGGTCTTGCCGTTCAGCGTGACCGTGAGGTCGAGGTCGGCGGCCTTGTCGGAGGTGTTGCCGATGGCGATGTCGAGCCGCTCCACGCCCTCACCGATGGTGACGGTCTTCGTGTGCTTCTCGTGGTGCTGGATGGTCGGCGTCTCGCTCTTCTGCGAGCCGAGGGAGCCGCCCTTGAGCGTGCCGGTGAGGCCCGCGAAGCGGTTCGCGACCGTCCACTGGACGGCGGCCGGGGTGCCGATCTTCGCCTCCGCGACCGTCTGCACGGCCGGGTCGAAGTCGACACCGAGGGCGGTGACGTTCAGCGTGTACGGGTTGTCCAGGTCCGGCGACGTGCGGCGGGACTCGACCTCGATCTCCCAGACGCCGGGCGTCGGGTTCGCGTAGGACCGCAGGTCCGGGCGGCAGGTGTTGGCCGGGTTGTAGTGCGGGTAGCACTGCGTGGTGGCGCTGTCCTCGATGCCCACGCCGTACGGGTGGATCGAGATGAACCGGGTCTGGCTCTTCTCCTTCAGACCGCCCAGCGCGACCTCCAGCGTCTTGGCGCCCTCGGGCACGGTGACGAAGTAGGACTTGCTGCTGTTGCGCTGCACCGAGCCGGTGGCGGAGAAGCCGTAGCCCGGGGCGACCAGGTCGTTCGCGACGACCGTGGTGGCGAGGATCTGCTTGTCGACGCCCTCGGTGCGCTCGTCGTCGGCCTCCAGGATGACGCTGTGCGCACCGGCGGTGGCGGCGCGGGCCTGGAGCCTGACGGTGACCGGCTTGTTCAGCGGCAGGTCGATCTCGTCGTCGCCGAGGATGCGGAAGGTGCCGTCGTTGTACTTGAGGTCCAGCTCGTGCTCGATCGGCCGGTTCGGGCCGCTCGTGCGCGTGATGGTGACGTCGTAGACCTTCTTCTGGCCGACCTTGAGGCCGCCCTCGCGGTCGTACACGCCGGTGCCGGTGTGCGGGGCCGGGAAGATCACGGTGTCGACCGGGGCCTCGACCTTGTAGTCGTGGGCGGTGGCGCCGTCCTTGATCGACTCCCAGGCCTCCTCGATGTCGATGAGGCCCGAGCCCTGCTCGTGCGCGGCGACACCGGGGATGCGCTTGGCGGTGGAGGTCAGCGCGGTCCGCAGGGTGAGCGGGGAGAGCGCGACGCCCTTCTGCTTCGCGGCCGAGATCAGCAGCGCGCTCGCGCCCGCCGCCTGCGGCGAGGACATCGAGGTGCCGTTGAGCATGCCGTAGCCGGCGGGCAGGGTGTAGCCCGACTCGGCGACGCCGGCGCCCGGCTGCCAGGTCGGGATGGTGTTCACGGCCGAGCCGGGGGCGGTGATGGTCGGGGTGAAGCCGCCGTCCTCACGCGGGCCGCGCGAGGAGAAGGGGAACATGGCGTACTTCTTCTCGACGGCCGAGCCGTAGTTGGCCGCCCAGGTCGACTGGGAGACGGCCGCGCCGACCGAGAGGACCTTGTCGGCCAGGCCGGGGTCGCCGATCGTGTTGATGCCGGGGCCCTCGTTGCCGGCCGAGATGACCAGCTGGACGCCGTACTGGTCGATCAGGCGGGTGTAGAGGCGCGAGCGGACGTTGTCGCCGTCGTTCTGCTGCGGCAGGCCGCCGATCGACATGTTGACGATGTCGACGCCGCGGTTGACGACGAGGTCCGTCATGCCCTCGGTGAGGGCGGTGTTGGTGCAGCCGCCGGACCAGGTGCACGCGCGCGCGGAGACGATCTTCGCGCCGGGCGCGGCGCCGTTCATCTTCCCGCCGAAGAGGCTGTGGGCAGCCGTGATGCCGGCGACGTGCGTGCCGTGGGAGGACTCGACGAGACCGATGTTGACGAAGTCGCGCTTCTGGCCGACCCAGGTTCCGCCCAGCGGGTCCATCGGGACGTCCTTGCGGATCTCCACGACGAACGGGGTGCGCTCGGCGACCTCGGTGGCCGGGTTGTCGGTACCGAAGTAACCGACCTGGTACCCGTCCTTGTACGGCTTCATCGGCGCGTTGTCCGTGAAGTCGTTGTTCTGGTCGGTGTCCACGCGGACGGTGCCGGCGGCCGGGTCGTACAGCATGCCGAAGACGTCGGTGGTGTCGCCGTCCCGGTTGATGTCGCCCTTCGGGTCGCCGCCGGCGGTGGCCGCCTCGGAGAACCGGCTGAACTGGTACGAGCCCGCCGGGGCCGTCCAGCTCTGGGTGGCGGCGGTGAAGAGGGGACCGGTGACCGGGGTGACCTGGGCGCGCCAGGTGGCGTCGCCCTCGGTCAGCGGGTCGGTGGCGGTCACCCAGTCGACGATCTTGCGCTCGCCGGTGGTGGTCGTCTGCAGGGCCGGGTGGCCGAGGTCGACGCCGGAGTCCAGGATGCCGATGGTCACGCCGCGGCCGTCGGCCTTGGGGTGCTCCTTGACGAAGTCGACCGCGCCCGTCTCGTACGAGGGGTTGTACGGGTTCTTCGCCGGGGTGTCCTTGCCCGGGGCGGGGTACGTCGTGGTGACGGTGGTGCCGGAGACGGCACCCGTCGCGGCGCCCGCGTCCGGCGTCGGGTCGTCCAGCGCGATCTCGGCCTGGAGGTCGACGGACTGGACGGAGGACAGCTGGGTGGCGGCCTTGATGGCGGCAGCGGCCTTGGCGGTCGGCAGGGTCGCGCGGACGTAGCCGAGCGCGTCCTGCTGCTTGCCGACCGAGGCGCCGGCGACGGCGTCGAGCTGGGCGGCGACCTGCTCGGTGGCACCGGGGACGGTGGCGACGAGGACGGTGACGTTCTTCTCGCCGCTCGCCTGGGCCTCGGTGAGCCGCTGGGCGTCGATGGCGCCGAGCTTGTCGGCCGGGTTCGAGGACTTGACCGGGGGAGTGGCCGCCGAGTCGTCCGCGGCGAGCACGGGCGCGGCACCGGTCGCGACGAGCGCGGCGACGAGTCCGGCGGCGGCCGCGATGCGGGCCGCGCGTCTGGGCCCGTGCGTCGAGCTTCCGGATATGGAGCTCTGAGTTTCGGGGGTGGTCATTTACATCCCTGTTGGTGAAAGGAGGGCGTCCGGATTCCGATACCGGATGACCGCTCAGCCTTTCGCAAATGACAGGGGTTTGGGGAGAGTTGCCCAGGGTCGGATTGCCGCCGCGGCGCAAACCCGCCAGCGCCGTGGACGCGCCACACGGGAGGAACTCGCCCGTACGGGGGCGAGTTGCCTCGGTGCGGGGGTCAGCTCTCCTTGGTCCGGGCGTAGTGGCGGGAGGCCTTGGCGCGGTTGCCGCAGACCGCCATCGAGCACCAGCGGCGGGTGCCGTTCCGTGAGGTGTCGAAGAAGTGCAGGATGCAGGCCCCGTGGGCGCAGGCCCGGATCCGGTCGGGCGCCGTGCGCAGCAGGTCGAGGTAGTCGCGGGCGGCGGTCCAGCCGGGACCCCAGGCGAGGTCCGCGAACTCCGCCTCCTCGCCGGGGCCCTCGGCGGTGAGCGTGGCCCGGATGCGGCCGTGGCCGAGGACGGCGTCGACCCGCGCGGTGGCGGCGGGGTCGCCGGGGCGGTCGACGAGCGCGGCGAGCGCGTCCCGGGCGGCGAGGGTGTGCCGCAGGGTGGTCGCGTCGGCGGTGAACCGCTCGGCCAGGCCGTTGGTGGCGAGCCAGACGGCGAGGCCCTCGACCTCCGTCAGCAGGTCCTGGCGGACGCCCTCCTTGTTCCAGCGGGTGTTGAGCAGGTCGAGGGAGACGGGCTCGCCGGTGAGCGGCCGGGGGTCGATGGCGGTCATGGCGGACACCCTCCTCGGTGAGCTAACCCCTCAAGAGTACGTGAGCGGTTGACTCTCTTCACTGCTAACCCTTAATGTCGAAGTGAGAGGTTAGCCAGCAGGGGCCGACCGCACCGGAGAGGGAACCCTCATGTCCACGATCGGCACACTCGCCACCCACCACGTCGGCCTCAACGTCACCGACCTCGGCCGCTCGCTCGCCTTCTACGGCGACGTCCTCGGCTTCGAGGTCCTCGGCGAGGGCGAGGAGAAGGACAGTCGCTACGCCTTCCTCGGCCAGGACGGCCGCCTGGTCCTCACCCTCTGGCAGCAGGCCGAGGGCGCCTACGAGCCGGCCCGGCCCGGCCTCCACCACCTCGCCTTCGAGGCCGAGTCCATCGAGCACGTCCGCGCCGCCGAGGCCGTGCTCACCGCGCGCGGAGCCTCCTTCGCGTACGAGGGCGTCGTCGCCCACCGCGAGGGCGCGGCCTCCGGCGGCATCTTCTTCCACGA
Organism: Streptomyces sp. TLI_105; assembly: GCF_900105415.1. Classification (GTDB taxonomy): domain Bacteria; phylum Actinomycetota; class Actinomycetes; order Streptomycetales; family Streptomycetaceae; genus Streptomyces. Next base: position 5,432,886 of record NZ_FNSM01000001.1, read on the forward strand.
CCCCGACGGCACCCGCCTGGAAATCTCGGTCCCGAAGGGCGCGGAGGGAGCCGAGGCCCCGTCGGAAACGGCCCCGACCTGCGGTTTCTTCTAACAAGCCAGGGTGTGGGCGGGCACACCCCGAACGCGCACCCGCGCCCAGGGCCCTTGCCCCGCACCCACCGATCCCGCACCCCGGGAGGTCCCGTGAACACCGCGTACCACTCCGGCTCGCTGGCCGTGCAAGAACGGCTCGGCGTCCAAGACCTCGCCGCCCACGTAGGCCGCTCCATCACCGACGGCATACGCCCCATCGCCGCCGCCTTCCTGGAAGCCCAGCCGATGCTGATGATCGGCGCGGCGGACCAGGAGGGCCGCGTCTGGTCGAGCCTGCTCACCGGCGCACCCGGCTTCGCCCGGGCCACCGGCCCGCACACGGTCTCGGTGGCCGCCGACCTCCCCGAGGGCACGCCCGACGGCGCTCCCGTCGGCACCCTCGCCCTCGACCCCCGCACCCGCCGCCGCATGCGCCTCAACGGCACCGCCCGACGCAGCGGACGCGGCTTCACGATCGAGGCCGAGCAGGTCTTCTCCAACTGCCCCAAGTACCTCCAGAAGCGCGAGTGGTACGGCTCCGAGCCCGCCGGTCCCGAGGCGGGCGCCGCGCGGCACGGCGAGGCGCTCACCCCCGACCAGATGCGCCGGATCGGTGCCGCGGACACCTTCTTCGTCTCCACCACCGCCCCCGACGGCGTCGACACCAGCCACCGCGGCGGGAACCCCGGCTTCGTCCGGGTCGACGCGCCGCGGGAGCTCAGCTGGCGCGACTACCCGGGCAACGCGATGTTCCTGACCCTGGGCAATCTGGAGTCGGACGGCCGCGCGGGGCTGCTCTTCCTCGACTGGGAGACGGGGCTGACCCTCCAGCTCACCGGCCTCGCGCACACCGAGTACGGCCCCGAGGGCCGCGTCACCCGCTTCCACGTGGACCGCACGACCGAAACCCCGGCGGCCAGCCCCCTGCGCTGGTCACCCCCGGAATACTCCCCGTCGAACCCGCCCGCCCCCTGACCCCGCTGTGGGCATGTGTTCCGCGTGGGGTCCCCCTCTGGACGAAGTCCCAGGGGGAGGGGCGGGTGGGCACGACGCCGAACGCGCCCCCCGCGCCCAGGGCCGCCCCCACGCCCACCGACCCCGCACCGAACGGAGGCCCGGTGACCACCGCCCCGCCCCGCCCCACGGCACCACCTCGCCCCCGGCCGAGGACCGCGCTCACCTCGACCGGCGCCAGCGTCGCCGCCCTCCTCCTCCTGGTAGCCGTCGGCACCCTCCTCCGCCAGCCCCTCCTCATCCCGCCCCTCGCCGCCAGCATGGCGCTCGTGGCCGGCGCCCCCGACCTGCCGCTCTCCCAGCCGCGCTCGGTCGTCGGCGGCCAACTGCTCTCGGCCCTCACCGGCTTCGCGGTCCTCACCGTCGCCGGGCCGGGCCTGTGGAGCGCGGCCGTCGCGGGCGGTCTCGCCCTCGGCGTGATGATGCTCGCCCGTACCCCGCACTCGCCCGCCGCGGCCACGGCCGTCATCGTCGCCCTCCAGGACCCGCCCTTCCGGTCGTTTCTCGGCCTTCTCGCCCTCGCCTCCCTCCTCCTGGTCGCCGTCGGTCTCGGCGCGGGCCGTGCCACGGGGCGGACGTATCCCGTCTACTGGTTCTAACCTCTTTGCATGCAGCAGGAGTTGAGGGTGGCGGCCTACGCCGTGTGTGTCCGCGACGGCGAGGTGCTCCTCGCCCGCTGGGTCGCGAAGGACGGCACCAAGAGGTGGACCCTGCCGGGCGGCGGCATGGACCACGGTGAGGATCCCGTCCACACCGTCGTCCGTGAGGTCGAGGAGGAGACGGGCTATCTGACCGAGCCGACCGTCCTCCTCGGCATCGACTCCATCCGGCGCTCCTGGCTCCGCCGGCTCGGCGGCCCCGGTGACTGGCAGGGCCTGCGGATCATCTACGAGGCGCGGATCACCGGCGGCGCCCTGCGGAACGAGGAGGACGGCTCCACGGACCTCGCCGCCTGGCACCCGCTCGACTCCGTGTCCTCCCTCACCCGCGTCGAACTCGTCGACATCGGCCTCCAGCTCTGGCGCGACCGGCCGCCCGTCGGGCGCTCGCACCTCACGGAGCACGAGAACGGCTGAAAGACGCTCAACCACCGAAGACGCGATCAACCCCCGCCCACCTCCCGGGGTCCCTCCCCCCGACCGCAGCACAACGATCAGGGGAGCCCCGCATGTCAGCCGCACGTACCGTCGTCGCCGCCACCCTCGTGGCAGGTCTCGCCGCCGCCACCCTCGCCGCCCCCGCCCTCGCCGCGCAGGCGCCGGCCCCGGCGCACCGGCAGGACCACGCGGCCACCCAGCAGGCCCTGGACGCAGCCGTCGCCGACGGCGTGCCCGGCGCCGTCGCCCAGGCCCGCGACGGACGCGACCGCTGGACCGGCACCGCCGGCGAGCGCAAGGGCAATGACCGCTACCGGGTCGGCTCCATCACCAAGACGTTCACCGCCACCGTCCTCCTCCAGCTCCAGGCGGAGGGCCGCATCGACCTCGACGACCCGGTCGAGAAGTGGCTTCCCGGCGTCGTCCGGGGCAACGGCCACGACGGCCGGAAGATCACCGTCCGCCAGCTGCTCAACCACACCAGCGGCATCTACAGCTACACCGAGGACCCCGCCTTCCAGGAGAAGGTCTTCGGTCCCGGGTTCCTGGAGCACCGCTACGACACCTGGACCCCGCGGCAGCTCGTCTCCGTCGCCATGGCCCACGAGCCGGACTTCGCGCCCGGCAGCGGCTGGAACTACTCCAACACCAACTTCGTCCTCGCCGGCATGGTGATCGAGAAGGTCACCGGCCGCCCGTACGGCAAGGCCGTCGAGAACCGGATCATCAAGCCGCTCAAGCTCCGCGCCACCACCGTCCCCGGGACCCGCTCGGCCATGCCGGAGCCCAGCAGCCCGGCGTACTCCAAGCTCTCCCGGGACGTGAACGCCCCCGTCCACGAGGTCTCCGACCTCAACCCGAGCATCGCGGGCGCGGCCGGCGAGATCATCTCCGACTCCCGCGACCTGCAGACCTTCTACAGCGCCCTGCTCAAGGGCCGGCTCCTCACCAAGGGAGGGCTGAAGGAGATGACCACCACGGTCCCGATCTCCCCCGACTACCCGAACGTCGGCTACGGCCTCGGCCTGATGAAGGACAAGCTGAGCTGCGGAGTGGAGATCTGGGGCCACGGCGGCGGCATCCACGGCTCCTCCTCCCTGGCCCAGGTGACCCGCGACGGCGAGCACTCCCTGGCCGGCAACTTCAACGCCGACTGGGCGGGCAGCGCCCAGAAGGTCATCGAGGCCGAGTTCTGCGGCACGGCCCCGAAGGAGCAGTCGTCCCCGAGCGAGTAGCGCTCACCGGGGCAGGACGACGACGTAGGCGGCGGGCTGCCGGTCCGTCGCGGCCATCAGGGCCGTACGCACCACGGTGGCCTGCTGGTCCATCGCCTCGCGCAGCTTGCGCGGGGTGAGGTGGACGACCGTGATGCCGAGCCGCTCCAGGTGCTCCCGCTTGCGGGTGTACTCGGTCCACAGCTCGTCGTCGTCCTGCCGCGGCGCCCGGGTGTCCAGCTCCACGGCGACCGCCTGGTCGGGCCAGTAGGCGTCCACCCCGCCCAGGTGCGGGCCGCCCGGCAGCCGCAGGTCCACGTTCCACAGCGGGTCCGGCAGCGCGAACTCCCGCACCATCTCGTAGAGCCGCTGCTCGGAGAGCGAGCGCCCCTCGGCGAGCAGCGAGTCCACCGCGTCCACCACGTGCGGCCGGGAGAGCAGCCGGGCCCGGCTCAACTCCCGTACCACCGCGCCCGGTTCGCAGTGGCCGCCGCGGACGGCCTCGGTGAGCAGCCGGCGTACCGTCTCCGTGTCCGCGAGGCCCGACACCGCGTCGGCGACGGCGCGGGCGACCGGGGCGACGGGGACGCCCGTGAGCTCCACCGGCTCCGGCGACTCGGGGGCGCGCACCACCCGCACCCAGCCGGTCGAGCGCAGCCGCCGGGTGCGCGGCACCAGGACGTCGATCCGGTCCAGGGCGGTGAGCGGGGGAGCGGAGGAGAAGCGGTGCAGGGTCAGCGCGGCGAGTCCGGTGATCATCGCGTCGGGCCCCTGCGGGGGCACGGCCCCGGTCCTGCGGGCGTAGAGCAGCGCGGCCTTCAGTCGGTCCTCGCTGGTGGGCGGTCCGGGCTGGAGCAGGAAGACGCCGGGGAGCAGCTGCTGCCAGCCGCCGGGCCGGCAGTGCGCGGCGACCTCGGCGGCGGGGATGCCCTGTGCCCTCAACTGGTCGGCCGAAGCGAGGCGTTGCGCACGCCCGGTGCGGGAGGAGAGGGGGAGGGGGCGGGGGGTGATGGGGGTGTTGTGGTTCATGCCGGGGGTCTTCCGCTTCCGAAGGCTCCCCTAACCTCTGTTACACGCTCGTCGACATTTAGGGACAACCTCGCCCTAAAGTACGCACGTTCGAGTGCCGATGAGGGCGGCGCCCCGAAGGGTGCCGCCCCCGTCGACGTACCGACTACTCCGCCACGCGTCCGTCACACGCCTGCGCCCGCAGCGCCCGCGCCAGGTCGTCGCGCGCCTCCAGGACGAGGCGGCGCAGCGCCGGCGGGGCCGACTCGTGCTCCGACAGCCAGGCGTCCGTCGCGGCGAGCGTCGTCTCGTCGTCCTGGAGCCCCGGGAACAGGCCCCGGACCACGTGGATGCCGATCTGGATCGACCGCTCCTCCCACAGCCGCTCGATCGCCGCGAAGTACTTCTCGGCGTACGGCGCGATCAGTTCGCGCTGCGAGGGCTGGACGAAGCCCGCGATGGTCGCCTCGACCAGCGCGTTCGACAGGGCGTCCGACTCGACGACCTGTGCCCAGGCCTGCGCCTTGACCGCCGCCGAGGGCCGCGAGGCGAGCAGGCGGGTCTGGTGGCGCTTGCCCGTGGCCGTGTCGTCCCGGGCCAGCTCCTCGTCGATCCGGGCCTCGTCCGCGCGGCCGTGGACGGCCAGCGGGGAGAGCAGCGCCCAGCGCAGCTCCTGGTCGACGTCGAGGCCGTCGATCTTCGCCGTGCCGTCGAGCAGCCCCTCCAGGAGCTGGAAGTCGGCCTCGGCGGAGGCGGTCGCCGCGAAGAACCGCGCCCAGGTCAGCTGGTGCTCGCTGCCCGGCTCGGCCAGGCGCAGCTCGCGCAGTCCGCCCTCGGCGAGCAGCCGGCCGCCCTCCTCGCGCCAGGCGGGCGCCGCGTAGTGGGTGACGGCCGACTTCGTCCAGGCGTGCACCATCTGGAGGACGCCGATGTCGGTCTCACGGCCGGCGAAGGCGAGCGCGACGGAGACGAAGTCCCGGGCGGGCATGAGCCCGTCGCGGGTCAGGTTCCACAGCGCCGACCAGCACAGGGCGCGGGCCAGCGGGTCGGTGATGTCGCCGAGGTGCGCCCGGAGGGTCGCGAGCGAGCCCTCGTCGAAGCGGATCTTGCAGTAGGTCAGGTCGTCGTCGTTGACCAGCACCAGGTCGGGCTTCTCCCGGCCCGCGAGCCCGTCGACGACGGTCCGGACGCCGGTGATGTCGGCCTCGGCCCGCGCGTACCGCACGAGCTCCCCGCCGGAGAGCCGGTAGAGGCCTACGGCGGCGCGGTGCGGGCGGAGCTCGTCGCCCTCCTGGAGGACGGCGAGCTCGGTGATCCGGCCCTCCGCGTCGTAGGTGACGGCCGGGGTCAGGCTGTTGACGCCGGAGGTCTGGAGCCAGGACTTCGCCCAGGTCTTCATGTCCCGCCCGGAGGTCTCCTCCAGGATCGCGAGGAGGTCGGCCAGGCGCGTGTTCCCGTAGGCGTGGCGCTTGAAGTAGCGGCGCGCGCCCTCCAGGAACGCGTCCCGCCCGGCGTACGCGACGAGCTGCTTGAGCACCGAGGCGCCCTTGGCGTACGTGATGCCGTCGAAGTTGAGCTTGGCGTCCTCCAGGTCCCGGATGTCGGCCGTGATCGGGTGGGTGGACGGCAGCTGGTCGGCGCGGTACGCCCAGGACTTGCGGTTGTTGGCGAAGGTCACCCAGCTGTTGGTGAAGCGGGTGGCCTCGGCGTTCACGAAGGAGCCCATGAAGTCCGCGAAGGACTCCTTCAGCCACAGGTCGTCCCACCACACCATGGTCACCAGGTCGCCGAACCACATGTGCGCCATCTCGTGCAGGATGACGTTGGCCCGGCTCTCGTACGCGGCCTGGGTGACCTTGCCCCGGTAGATGTACTCCTCGCGGAAGGTCACCAGGCCCGGGTTCTCCATCGCGCCGAGGTTGTACTCGGGGACGAAGGCCTGGTCGTACTTCCCGAAGGGGTACGGGTAGTCGAAGTTGTCGTGGAAGAAGTCGAAGCCCTGCTTGGTGATCAGGAAGACGTCGTCCGCGTCGAAGTGCTTCGCGAGCGACTTGCGGCACATCGCGCCGAGCGGGATCTCCAGGTCGCCGCGCGTGTAGCTGTCGGTCACGTAGTGGTAGGGGCCCGCCACGACGCACGTGATGTACGTGGAGATCGGCGCCGTCTCCGCGAACCGCCACACGCCCTCGGCGTCCCGCTCGCCCGCGCCGTTCGACCAGACCGTCCAGCCCTCCGGCGCGGTCACCGCGAAGCGGTACGGCGCCTTGAGGTCGGGCTGCTCGAAGTTGGCGTACACCCGGCGGGCGTCGGCCGGCTCGTACTGCGTGTAGAGGTAGACCTCGCCGTCCTCCGGGTCGACGAAGCGGTGCATGCCCTCGCCGGTGCGGCTGTAGGCGCACTGCGCGTCCACCACGAGCGTGTTCTCGTCGGCGAGGCCGTCGAGCGCGATCCGCGCGCCGTCGAAGACCACCGCCGGGTCGAGGGAGCGGCCGTTGAGCGTGACCGCGTTCACCGAGGGGGCGATCAGGTCGACGAACGTGCTCGTGCCCTCGCCGGTGCGGCGGAACCGGATCGTCGTCTGCGAGCGGAAGGTGCGCACCGCCTCGGCGGACTCGCCGACCGCCGACCGCAGGTCGAGGACGACCTCGTACCCGTCGACGGACAGCAGCGCGGCCCGCTCGTGGGCCTCGTCGCGGGACAGATTCTCACCGGGCACGGTCACTCCTTCGTGGCGCGTTCGAAACAGCACCGATCCTCCCATGTGCCACTGTCACGCGGGACACGGGAATGTGTCCGCGCGTCCGCGGGTTGGCTCCTTTCGGCGCACCACTTTCTTCTTTCCGCGGCCTCACCGAGGAGTGACATGTCCGAGAGCAGGACCACCGCCGACTTCTACTTCGACCCGCTGTGCCCGTGGGCCTGGATGACCTCCCGCTGGATGCTGGAGGTGGAGCAGGTCCGCCCGGTCGACGTGCGCTGGAAGGTCATGAGCCTGGCCGTGCTCAACGAGAACCGGCTCGACGAGGTCCCCGCCGAGTACCGCGAGATGCTGGAGACCCAGGCCTGGGGCCCGGTCCGCGTGGTGATCGCCGCCCAGCAGCTGCACGGCGACGAGGTCGTCGGCAAGCTCTACACGGCGCTCGGCACCCGCTTCCACAACAACAACGAGGGGCCGACGCGCGAGGCGATCGTCGGCGCCCTGAAGGACGTCGGCCTGCCCGAGGACCTGGTCGACTACGCCGACAAGGACACGTACGACACCGAGCTCCGTGCCTCCCACGAGGAGGGCATAGAGAAGGTCGGCCAGGACGTCGGCACCCCGGTCATCTCGGTGCCGGGCCCGACGGGCGACGAGGTCGCCTTCTTCGGCCCCGTCGTCACCCCGACCCCGCGCGGCGAGGCGGCGGCCCGACTGTGGGACGGCACGCTGCTCGTGGCGTCGACGCCGGGCTTCTACGAGATCAAGCGCACGCGGACGGCGGCGCCCAGCTTCGAGTAGTCCGCACCGCACGTACAGAAGAACCCCCGCGATTCACGTCATCGCGGGGGTTCTTCCTCGTTCCGTCCGCAGGTGAAGGTGGAGAAGACGATCACGAGCAGGACGACGGGGGAGCCTTGCGGCTCGGCTCAGAAGGAGATCAGCGGCACCGAGGCCTTCGCCGACAGGTAGCGCCGGTGCACGTCCTGCCAGTCGACGACCTGCCACATGGCCTCGATGAAGTCGACCTTCTGGTTCTTGTACTGCAGGTAGAAGGCGTGCTCCCAGGCGTCGAAGACCAGGATCGGGACCGAGCCCTGGCCGACGTTGCCCTGGTGGTCGTAGACCTGCTCGACGATGAGCCGGCCGCTGATCGGCTCGTACGCGAGGACGCCCCAGCCGGAGCCCTGGGTGGTCGCGGAGGCCTTGGTCAGCTGGGCCTTGAACTTGACGAAGGAGCCGAAGGACTCGGTGATCGCGTCCGCGAGCTCACCCACGCCGTCGGCGGCGAGCGGCTCGCCGCCGCCCCCGTCCTTCGGGCTGTTCATGTTGTTCCAGTAGATGGAGTGGAGGATGTGCCCGGAGAGGTGGAACGCGAGGTTCTTCTCCAGGCCGTTGATCGCACCCCACTGGTCCTTGTCGCGCGCCTCTTCCAGCTGCTCCAGGGTGTCGTTCGCCCCCTTGACGTAAGCGGCGTGGTGCTTGTCGTGGTGCAGCTCGATGATCTGCGGATTGATCACCGGCTCCAGCGCCGCGTAGTCGTACGGCAGCTCCGGAAGTGTGTAGATCGCCATGTGCCCGAGCCCTTCGACGGCTTATTGCAACCTCTATGCAAGTGCAGGCTAGCAGTAGTTGATCTCCAGGGGCATGAAGGGACCCCCGGACCGAGTGGTGGTCCGGGGGTCGCCGTACGGGTAGGGGGGAGGCTCAGGAGGCCCGGTCCGCCGCCGTCTTCTGGCGTACGAAGCCGACCACGGCGAGCAGCAGCGTCAGGCCGCCCGTCCAGTACAGCTGCACGCGGGTGCCCTCCTCGCGCGCCATGAGGACGAAGATCGCCGCCATGCCGGCCAGCGCCACCCACGTCAGCACCGGGAAGGCCCACATCCGCACGACCAGCTTCTCGGGCTCCGCGCGCTCGGTGCGGCGGCGCAGCACCAGCTGGGAGGCGGCGATGAAGAACCAGACGACCAGGATGATCGCGCCGATGGTGTTGAGCAGCCAGATGAAGGCCTTGTCCGGCGACCAGTAGCTCAGCAGCACGCAGCCGAAGCCGACGACGCAGGAGACGAGCACTGCCGGGCGCGGGACCCCGCCGAACAGCCTGCCCAGAGCCTTCGGGCCCTGGCCGCGCGCGACCAGCGAACCGGCCATGCGGGAGGCGCCGTAGATGTTGGCGTTCATCGCCGAGAGCAGGGCGACGAGCACGACCACGTTCATGATCTGGCCGGCCGCCGGGATGCCCAGGTGGTCGAGGGCGGCGACGTACGGGCCCTTCTCGACGACCGCCTTGTCGTCCCACGGGACGAGGGTGACGATGACCGCCATGGAGCCGATGTAGAAGAGCGCGATCCGCCACATCGCCGTACGGACGGCCTTGGCGACCCCCTGCACCGGGTGCTCCGACTCGGCCGCCGCGATGGTGACCGTCTCCAGGCCGCCGTACGCGAAGACGGAGGCCAGCAGGCCCACGATCAGGCCCTCGGAGCCGTGCGGGAAGAAGCCGCCCTCGCCGCTGAGGTTCGCGGCGCCGGGGGCGTCCGTGCCGGGCAGGACGCCGACGATGGCGAGGACGCCGATGCCGAGGAAGAGGACGATGGCGCCGACCTTGAGCGCCGCGAACCAGAACTCGAACTCGCCGAAGTTCTTCACCGCCGCCAGGTTGGTGACGCAGAAGACCACCATGAAGAGCGCGACCCAGGCCCACTCGGGGCTGCCCGGGAACCAACCCGTCATGATCTTCGCGGCGCCGATGCCCTCCAGGCCGACGGCGACGCAGAGCAGGAACCAGAAGGCCCAGCCCGAGGTGAAGCCCGCCCAGGAGCCGAAGGCCCGCTCGGCGTGGACGGAGAAGGAGCCGGAGGCCGGGTTCGCGGCCGACATCTCGCCGAGCATCCGCATCACGAGCATGACGAGCACGCCCGAGATCGCGTAGGCGATGACGATCGAGGGCCCGGCGGCGGCGATGCCCGCGCCGGAGCCGACGAAGAGCCCGGCGCCGATGACCCCGCCGAGGGCGATCATCGAGAGATGGCGCTGCTTGAGGCCGTGCGAGAGGCCCTCGGCAGGTGCGGTCGCGCCGTCCTTGCGGTCGGCCGGCGCGGGCGCGGTGGTCCGAGACATGGGCGAACCCTGTTCACTAGCTGAGACGGGGAGGAAGCCCACAGTGTGGGTGGGCGCGCCGCTCAGAGGGAACCGGAGTCCGCTATACGGGCACGACCTTCACACAAGGTGAAGATTCAGTTCCCGTTCGTGCGCGGCTCCCGGGCCCACGCCACCAGCAGGACGACCCCGGTCGCCCCCGCCGACCACAGCACCTGCGGCCGCGCCCCGTCGTCGAACAGCATCAGGACGACCACCGCGCCCATCGCGGCGAGCGCCACCCACGTCAGCCACGGGAAGCCCCACATCCTCAGCGTCAGCGTCTCCGGTGCCTCCCGCTCGATCCGGCGCCGCAGCCGCAGCTCCGAGACCGCGATGAGCGCCCAGACGAAGAGCAGCACCGCGCCGACCGCGTTCAGCATGTAGAGGAAGACGGAATCCGGCCACTTCAGATTGAGCAGCACGGAGACGAACCCGAAGGCCACCGAGGCGAGCACCGCCCGCCGGGGAACACCACCGGGGGACACCCTCAGCAGCCCCTTCGGCGCCTCCCCGCGCTCCGCCAGCGAGAACACCATCCGGGACGAGCCGTACAGGTTCGCGTTGAGCGCCGAGAGCAGCGCCACGAACACCACCACGTTCATGATCTGGCCCGCCCCCGGCACCCCGATCGCGTCCAGGACCGCCACGTACGGCGACTCGCCCGGCTTCATCGAGGTCCACGGCAGCAGCGTCACGATGACCAGCATCGAGCCCACGTAGAAGAGCAGGATCCGCCAGACCGCGCTGCGCACCGCCCGCGCCACGTTCCGCGCCGGGTCGTCGGACTCGGCCGCCGCGATGGTGACGACCTCCAGGCCGCCGAAGGCGAAGACGACCGCCAGGACCCCGGAGACCACCCCCGACCAGCCGTTCGGCAGGAACCCGCCCTGCCCCGTCAGGTTCGCGAGCCCCACCGGATCCCCGGAAGAAACAGACGCCGTGGGCAGCCACCCCACGATCGCGAGCACGCCGAGCACCAGGAAGAGGACGATCGCGCCGACCTTGAGCGCCGCGAACCAGAACTCGAACTCGCCGAAGTTCTTCACCGCCGCCAGGTTGGCCAGGGTGAACACGATCATGAAGACCAGCACCCAGCCCCACTGCGGCACTCCCGGCACCCAGCCGTGCGCGATCCGCGCCGCGCCCGTCGCCTCCACGGCGAGGACGACGACCAGCAGGAACCAGTACAGCCAGCCCACCGAGAAGCCCGCCCAGCGGCCGAGCGCCCGCTCCGCGTGCACCGAGAACGCGCCCGAGGCGGGCATCGCCGCCGACATCTCGCCGAGCATCCGCATGACCAACATCGCGAGCGCGCCGGCGATCAGGTACGAGACCACGATGCCGGGCCCGGCGACGGCGATGCCGGCGCCCGAGCCGACGAAGAGCCCGGCGCCGATCACGCCGCCGAGCCCCAGCATCGTCAGATGACGCTGCTTCAGGCCGTGGGAGAGGGGCTCCGGTTCGGGAGCGAGGGGCTCGTGCATGTGGGGGCTCGTGTTCTCTGACGGTTTATGGAGACCCCACAGTCTCTCCAGGGAACATCCCCTGGCGCAAAAGGGACCTCCGAGCATGAGTCCCCAGTGACAAGCGTCATGTGGCGCGAGGTGTGATCGGCGGCCTTTGTGCGATCTCCACGAAGCGCTCGCCCGCCGCTTTGTCGGCGGCTGACGGTGATCGACCGTTCACACCTGGCATACCGTCAACCTGTCCCTCCCACCCTCACCCCGCGGAGTACCGATGAGCACCGCCGCCGCCCCCGTCCGCACCCTCCGGGCGGGCACCGTCCTCGCCGACCTCATCCCGTCGAGCCGCGCCCGCGACATCGCCCTGGTCGTCGGCGGCGCCGCCCTCACCGGCCTCGCCGCGCAGCTCTCGGTCCCGGTCCCCGGCTCCCCGGTCCCGGTCTCCGGCCAGACCTTCGCCGCCCTGCTCGTCGGCACCGCGCTCGGCGCCCGCCGCGGCTTCCTCGCCCTCGCGCTGTACGCGGTCGCGGGCATGGCGGGCGTCCCGTGGTTCGCGCAGGCCACCTCCGGCTACGGCATGCCGTCCTTCGGCTACGTCCTCGGCATGCTCCTCGCCTCGACCGTCGTCGGCGCCCTCGCCCGCCGCGGCGCCGACCGCTCCGTGCTCCGCACGGCCGGCGCCATGGTGCTGGGCTCCGCGATCATCTACGCGGTCGGCGTGCCGTACCTGGCCCTCGCCACCGGCATGACCCTCGGCCAGGCCGTCGCCGCCGGTCTGACCCCGTTCCTCATCGGCGACGCCCTCAAGGCCGCGCTCGCCATGGGCGCCCTGCCGGCCGCGTGGAAGTTCGTCGGCCGCAAGGGCTGAACGGTCGGCCGTGGGCCGAACCACGGCCGGCGTACGCGAAAGGGCCCTGCCGCTCGGGGGAGCGGCAGGGCCCTTTTCGCATGCCCGGGAGGGGCTCCGGGGGAGCTACACGCGCTCCAGCTCCTCGGCGCCGACGTTCTTGCCGAGCTTCTGGCGGACCACCGCGATCGCCATCACGAGCGCGGCCACCAGCAGGGACAGCACGACCTGCTCACGGTTGCTGCCGCCGTCGTAGACCATGTAGCCGAGGACGGCGACGATCATGGCGATGGTCGCCCAGGTCAGGTACGGGAAGAGCCACATCCGGACGACCAGCTTCTCCGGCGACTCCCGCAGGATGATCCCGCGCATCCGCAGCTGGGTCACGCAGATGACCAGCCAGACGAAGAGCGCGACGGCGCCGGAGGAGTTCAGCAGGAAGGCGAAGACGGTGTCCGGCCACTTGTAGTTGAAGAAGACCGCGACGAAGCCGAAGATCACCGAGGACAGGATCGCGGCCGTCGGCACGCCCCGCGCGTTGGTCTTCGCGAAGGCCTTCGGCGCGTCGCCGCGCCGGCCGAGCGAGAAGGCCATGCGGGAGGCCGTGTAGAGGCCCGAGTTCAGGCAGGACAGGACGGCCGTCAGGACGATCACGTTCATGATCTGGCCGGCGTGCGGGATGCCGATGGAGTCGAGGGCGGCGACGTACGAGCCCTTCTCGACGATCGACTTGTCGTTCCACGGCAGCAGCGTCAGGACCACGAAGATCGAGCCCAGGTAGAAGACGCCGATCCGCCAGATCACGCTGTTGGTGGCCTTGGTCACGGCGCGCTGCGGGTCCTCGGACTCGCCGGCGGCCAGGGTGACGATCTCGCTGCCCATGAAGGAGAAGACGACCATCAGGACACCGGTGAGGACCGCGCCCGCGCCCATCGGGAAGAAGCCCCCGCTGTCCGTGAGGTGCGCGAATCCGGCGCCCGGGTTGTCCGAGCCGGGCAGCACGCCGAAGACGGCGAGCAGGCCGATGACGACGAAGGCGGAGATGGCGACGACCTTGATGCCGGCGAACCAGAACTCGAACTCGCCGTACGAGGCGACGGAGCCCAGGTTGGTCGCGGTCAGCACCACCATCACGATGAGCGCCCAGCCCCACTGCGGCACGGCCGGGATCCAGCTCTCCAGGATCTTGGCGCCCGCGGTCGCCTCGACGGCGAGGACGACGACCCAGAAGAACCAGTACAGCCAGCCGATCGTGAAGCCGGCCCAGCGGCCGAGCGCCCGGTCGGCGTAGGCCGAGAAGGAGCCGGAGGACGGCCGGGCGGCGGCCATCTCGCCCAGCATCCGCATCACGAAGACGACCATGGCGCCGACGAGTGCGTACGAGAGGAGGATCGCGGGGCCGGCCGCGGCGATGCCGGAGCCGGAGCCGACGAAGAGACCGGCGCCGATGACGCCGCCGATCGCGATCATCGACAGATGGCGGTTCTTGAGCCCGGCCTTGAGGCCATCGGAGGACTGCGAGGGCCCGGTGGTGCCGGTCTCCTGGCCGTCCTTCGGCAGGGTCGGTTGCGTGTTCATCGACGCTTCCTCGTGTGTGGGGGGTGCTCGGGTCGCGAGCCCGAGCATTCAACCCCGTCGACAGGGATGATCGGAAGACCTCATTCCGGATCGTTGTACGGGCGACCTCGCGAGAGTCGAAGGTCCGTACCGGGTCGGGTGAAGGTCCCGACCCCGCTGCCTGCTACCCGGGCCCTGGCGTGCCACACTCGGCATCATGCGCGTCTATATCGGTTCCGACCACGCCGGCTTTGAACTAAAGAACCACCTCGTCGAGTGGCTCAAGGCCCACGGCCACGAGCCCGTCGACTGCGGCCCCCACATCTACGACGCCCTCGACGACTACCCGCCGTTCTGCCTGCGCGCCGCCGAGAAGACGGCCGCGGACCCGGACAGCCTGGGCGTCGTCATCGGCGGCTCCGGCAACGGCGAGCAGATCGCCGCGAACAAGGTGAAGGGGGTGCGCGCCGCCCTCGCCTGGAGCGAGCAGACCGCCGCCCTCGGCCGCGAGCACAACAACGCCAACGTGATCTCCGTCGGCGGCCGGATGCACACCCGGGAAGAGGCGACCAAGTTCGTCGAGATCTTCCTGAACACGCCGTACTCCGGTGACGAGCGTCACACCCGGCGGATCGACATGCTCACCGCGTACGAGACCACCGGCGAGCTCCCCCCGATCCCGGCGCACCACCCGCAGGAGCCGACCGCCTGATGCCCGAAGGGCACACCATCCACCGGCTGGCCGCCGACCACCGCGAGCGGTTCGGCGGCCGGCCCGTGCGCGTCTCCAGCCCGCAGGGCAAGTTCGCCGACTCGGCGGCCCTGCTCGACGGCACCGTCCTGGAGACCGCCGAAGCCCACGGCAAGCACCTCTTCCTCGCCTTCGCGGGCGGGGAATGGATCCACATCCACCTGGGCCTCTTCGGCAAGGTGAACTTCGGCGACGCCCCGGCCCCGCCGCCCACGGACACGGTCCGCCTGCGCATCGCCGACGGGGACGGCTACGTCGACCTGCGCGGCCCCACGACCTGCGCCCTCATCACGGACGCCGAGAAGCGGGCGATACACGACCGGCTCGGCCCGGACCCGCTCCGGGAGGACGACGACCCGGCGAAGGCCTGGCGCCGGATCTCGAGGTCCCGCACGACGATCGCCGCCCTCCTCATGGACCAGAAGATCATCGCGGGCGTCGGCAACGTCTACCGCGCCGAGGTCCTCTTCCGGCACGGCATCGACCCGTACCGCGCGGGCAGGGACCTCACCGCGGGGGAGTGGGACGCCCTCTGGACCGACCTCGCGACGCTGATGCGCGAGGGCGTCCGCCTGAACCGCATCGACACGGTCCGCCCCGAGCACACCCCCGAGGCCATGGGCCGCCCGCCCCGCGTGGACGACCACGGAGGCGAGGTCTACGTCTACCGCCGGGCCCGGATGCCCTGCCACATCTGCGGAACCGAGATCCGCACGGCGGACCTGGCCGCCCGCAACCTCTTCTGGTGCCCAGGCTGCCAAAAGGCCTAGTTGCGGGCCGCCGCCCGCCGATCCCGTTGTGGGCATACGTTCCGCAGGGCGGAACGGGTGGGCACAACGCCCTGAGGGCGCTGCCCGACCCGTTGCCGCCCAGCCCCTAGAACCCGTGCGGAAGCCAGGGGGCCACCGGGGATCCGAAAGCCACGGAAGCCTCGACCAGCGCCCCTTCGCGCAACTCCCGCACCCGCCCCGCCGCAGCCAACGACACCAACGAGGTCCCGCCCAGGTACGCCGCGCCCAACTCCCGCACGGACAGCGAGAGATCGGCAGGGTCGGAGGTCCGGACGCAACTGGCCCCCTTCGCGTCCCCCGTCAACCGCCACCGCCCCTCGTTCCAGGGACAGAACGCGTCCGCGACCTCGAACACCACGTCCACCGGTGCCTGGTACGTCCGCGCCTCGAGCGCCGCGCCCACCTCCACGAGCCGCACGTGCAAGGCGTCCCGCAGGGTCGGCTCGCACCGCCGAACGTCGCTCACCAGATGCTGCCAGCCGTCGTCCACGGGCCGGCTGTGGAGCCGTACCCGCGAGGTCAGGTCCACCGAGCAGAGGAACCGCCACAGCGCCGCCTCGGCCGCCGGGTCGAGCCCCATCAGCTGGTGCACGGTCACGGAACCCTCGGCCCCGGCGGGCGACCAGTCCGGCTTGATCGCGTAGTGCGCGAACCCCACGGCCTCCCCGCCCCGCTCCGCGAGCACGCAGAGCAGCGGCGAAGCCCCCTCCCGCCCGCCCGGCGGGTCGAGCAGCGGCTTCCGCTCCCACTCCGGCCGCCGCGCGAGCATGCCGGGCCGCGCCGGCACCAGCTTCGCGTAGACCGCCTCGCACACCGCGGAGGACTCCGTCGGGTCGGCCGTGCGCAGGGAGACCCGGTCCGTGCCCTCCGGCACCGTGAGCCGCACCCGGGTCGTGTCGATCGTCGCGTGCACCGCGTACGCGCCGACGCCGTAACCGAACCGCCCGTAGATCTCCGGCTCCGACGCCGTCAGCACGGCCAGCGACTCGCCCGCCGCCCGCAGGTCGTCCAGCTGCCGCCGCATCATCGACGTCAGGATCCCGCGCCGCCGGTGCGTCCCGGCCACGCTCACCAGCGTCACCCCGCCCGCCGGGACCGACGCCCCGCCCGGCACCGTGAGCCGGAACGTGAACGCCCCCGCCGTACCCACGCACAGGTCACCGTCCCAGGCACCCAGGAAACGGTCGAACTCGGTCAGGTCGCGCCACAGCCGCCGCACCTCCAGCGCCTCCGGCACACCTCCGAACGCGAGTTCAAACACCCCGAACCAGCGATCCCACTCCGACGGGTCGAGAACCCGCAGTTCAGTCGTCATATGCCATCGATATCAGCGCCGCACGTCCGGGGCGACCCGATTTCAGGCACATTGTCACAGGGGTGCCCCTGCACGATGTCCGACGGGATGGATAGGGTCCAGGCCAATGGGACAGCGCGCCGGAGTGAACACGTACGCGGCCCGGACACGCAGGCGCGTGCGCCGGGTCCGCGTCGCGCTGCGCAGGTCCGCCGTCGACTACTTCCGCGGCGACGGCGCGGACTGGCTCGCCTTCGCCGGACTCCTCCTGATGATCCCCGCCATCGCGTGGGGAACCCTGCTCGACCCCGTCTGGTGCGCGCCCGCCGCGCTCGCCCTGCCCATCGTGGCCGGCGGCCTGCTGCTGCGCCCCGCCAGCCTGCTCGCCCTGTACGCGGCCGCCGCCGGTGCCCTCATCGTCGAGTCCGTCGTCCTCGGCCCGTACACCCAGGGCCCGGCCAGGGTCACCCCCGGCACCGTCCTGGTCGTCGCCGCCTGCGGGCTCTTCGGACTGCTCATCGCCCAGTTCCGCGCCCGGGTCGGCGTGCCCTGGCGGCGCGGCGGCACCATGCTCTTCGACCTGCGCGAGCGCATCCGCGTCCAGAGCGCGCTGCCCCGGCTCCCCCAGGGCTGGCACCGCGAGATGGCCCTGCGTCCTGCCGGCGGACAGTCCTTCTCGGGCGACTTCGTCGTCGCCGCCCGCACCCACGGCGGGCGCACCCTGGAGGTCGTCCTCACCGACGTCTCCGGCAAGGGCATGGACGCGGCCTCCCGCTCCCTGCTGCTCTCCGGCGCCTTCGGCGGACTCCTCGGCTCGCTGCCGCCGCACGGCTTCCTCCCGGCCGCCAACGGCTACCTGCTCCGGCAGAACTGGGACGAGGGCTTCGCCACCTCGATCCACCTCGTCCTCGACCTGGAGTCCGGCGACTACGAGCTCTTCTCCGCCGGCCACCTGCCCGCCCTCCAGCTCCACGCCGGCACCGGCCGCTGGGAGGAGAAGGCCGCCGACGGCCCCCTCCTCGGCGTGTACGACGGGGCCGAGTTCCACCCGGTCAAGGGATCGCTGCGCCCCGGCGACGTCCTCATGCTCTTCACCGACGGGCTGGTCGAGGCCGCCGACCGGGACATCGCCGAGGGCATCGACCGCCTCACCGGCGAGGCCGACCGCTGCGTCGCCGAAGGCTTCGAGGGCGTCGCCTGGCACCTGATCGAGGCCGTCGCCAAGGACGTCAACGACGACCGGGCCCTGCTGCTCCTCTCCCGCCCCGCCTGACCGGCCGCCCGCGCGCGACGTGATCTTCTGCACGACGATTCGTCACCGGGCAGCGAGGGCAAGGGGGTTGATGGCACGATGGAGACAGCGGGGGGTGTTCCGAGACAGGGGCTCCCTGGTGGGCAAGGCGGGACCGACCGAGGGTGTGATCAGTTGTGGCCATTTCACTGTCTGTGGTGTTGCTGTTGGCAATCATCCTGGTGGTGCTGATCCGAGGGGGAAACCTCAAGGGTGGCCCAGCCGTGGTCGCGGTCCTCTTCGGCTTCTTCCTCGCCTCCACCGGCATGGCCGACGACATCCAGCGCTTCCTCGACTCGATAACGCAGACGGTGGGCTCCATCAAGTTCTGACCACCCGGGAAACGACTCAGGGCCGGTCCGGAGAAGCTCTCCGGACCGGCCCTGACCTGCGTGGAGCGGGTGACGGGAATCGAACCCGCGTAGCTAGTTTGGAAGACTAGTGCTCTACCATTGAGCTACACCCGCACAGCGTCGCGCCGCAGGTCACGGGGACCGCGGCACGAGGAGCATGGTAGCCGGTCGGGGGGCTTTCGCGCACACCCGGAAAACGAGGGGCGCCGCACAGTCCCCGTCCATGTACCCTACGTGTCGCACCGACGGGGTGTGGCGCAGCTTGGTAGCGCGTCCGCTTTGGGAGCGGAAGGCCGTGGGTTCAAATCCCGCCACCCCGACCATGACGATCACGCGCCCACCTCGCGCGTCCTTGATCACGTTGTGGGCGTCATCCCGCTTGCGGTTACTATGCAAGCTGCGTGCCCGTGTGTCTTTCTGACCGGGCCGACCCGCCGGTACCGCTACACGCGGCCCCGACGGATTCCAGGAATCAGCCACAAGGAGACCGAACCGTGAAGAGCGCCGTGGAGACCCTGAACCCGACCCGGGTTCGGCTCACTGTCGAGGTGCCCTTCGAGGAGCTCAAGGACAGCCTCGACGCGGCGTACAAGAAGATCAACCAGCAGGTCACGGTCAAGGGCTTCCGTAAGGGCAAGATCCCGGCTCGCGTGATCGACCAGCGGTTCGGCCGCGGCGCCGTGCTGGAGGAGGCCGTCAACGACGCGCTCCCGAAGTTCTACACCGAGGCCGTCAACGAGGCCGAGGTCAACCCGCTCGGCCAGCCCGAGGTCGACATCACCGAGCTGAAGGACGGCGAGCTGCTGGCCTTCACCGCCGAGGTCGACATCCGCCCGACGATCGAGATCCCGGACTACTCCGGCATCGAGGTCACCGTCGACGCGGTCGAGGTCACCGACGAGGACGTCGAGAAGTCCGTGGAGCAGCTCCGCGAGCGCTTCGCCTCGACCTCCCCGGTCGAGCGCGCCGCCCAGGACGGCGACGTCGTCACCATCGACCTCGAGGCCAAGGTCGACGGCGAGGTCCTGCCCGACGGCGTCGCCAGCGACGTCTCGTACACCATCGGCTCCGGCGAGCTGCTCGACGGCATCGACGAGGCCGTCAAGGGCCTGGAGGCCGGCGGCGAGGCCACCTTCACCTCGCAGCTGAAGGGCGGCTCCGCCGAGGGCAAGGACGCGGAGGTCACCGTCAAGGTCACCACCGTCGCCGCCCGTGAGCTCCCCGAGCTCGACGACGAGTTCGCGCAGATGGCGTCGGAGTTCGACACCCTCGACGAGCTCAAGGCCGACAGCCGCAAGCGCCTCGAGAACATGAAGCAGTTCGACCAGGCCACCCAGGCCCAGGAGCGCGTCCTCGACGAGCTCCTCAAGCTGGTCGAGGTCCCGATGCCCGAGAAGCTTCTCGAGGACGAGATCAACACCCGCAAGCACAACCTGGAGCACCACCAGCTCGGCCAGATGGGCCTCGACCTCGCGAAGTACCTGGAGATCCAGGGCAAGACCGAGGAAGAGTTCCTGGCCGAGACCAAGGAGCAGGCCGAGAAGGGCATCAAGACGCAGTTCATCCTCGATGAGCTCGTCAACAAGGAGAAGCTCGACGTCTCCCGCGAGGAGCTCACCGAGCACCTGTTCCGCCGTGCCGCCTCCTCCGGCATGAGCCCCGACCAGTTCGCCCAGGCCGTGGCCCAGGGCGGCCAGGTGCCGATGCTCGTCGGCGAGGTCGCCCGCGGCAAGGCCCTCGCGGTCGTCGTCGAGGCCGCCAAGGTCGTCGACACCAACGGCGAGGTCGTCGACCTCTCCGACGACGAGGACGAGGTCGTCGAGGCCGCCGCCGAGGCCGTCGAGGCCGTCACCGGCGAGGCCGAGGTCTCCGAGGACAAGTAAGGGCACCCGCCCCCGGCGGACCCTGCTCCACGGGCCCGTACGCACAGCTGTGCGTACGGGCCCGTGGACGTACCCGGACCCGCTTACACGCCTCCAACTACCTTGCGCTCCCAGCGAACAGTTCGGGAACCGGGATGGCGTTGTCCGACCTGCGCGTTAGGGTCCATGAATACGGGGGCACTGCCCTCAGAACAAGACGCTGAGACGGCCCGGGGCCGTCGGAGACGAGCAGGTGGATACGTGACGAATCTGAAGCCTTACGCCGCGGGTGAGCCGTCCATCGGTGGCGGCCTCGGCGACCATGTCTACAACCGGCTGCTCGGCGAGCGGATCATCTTCCTCGGCCAGCAGGTCGACGACGACATCGCCAACAAGATCACCGCGCAGATGCTCCTCCTGGCCGCCGACCCGGAGAAGGACATCTTCCTCTACATCAACAGCCCCGGTGGCTCCGTGACGGCCGGCATGGCCGTCTACGACACCATGCAGTACATCCCGAACGACGTCGTCACCATCGGTATGGGCATGGCGGCCTCCATGGGACAGTTCCTGCTCACCGGCGGCACCCCCGGCAAGCGCTTCGCGCTGCCGAACACCGACATCCTGATGCACCAGGGCTCCGCCGGCATCGGCGGCACCGCCTCCGACATCAAGATCCAGGCCGAGTACCTGCTGCGCACGAAGAAGCGCATGGCCGAGATCACCGCGCACCACTCCGGCCAGACCGTCGAGACGATCATCCGCGACGGCGACCGCGACCGCTGGTTCACCGCGGAGGAGGCCAAGGACTACGGCCTCATCGACAACATCATCACGCACGCCGCGGGTGTTCCGGGCGGCGGCGGCACGGGCGCCTGAGCGCCGGCAGCCCGCCGAAGAGCCCCCGCCCCCCCGCCGAACGCCACCAGGACGGTGAACACCCAGATGCAGAACAACCTCTCCCCGAGCGGCCTCTACACCGGCGCGCCGATGGACAACCGCTACGTCGTGCCGCGCTTCGTCGAGCGCACCTCGCAGGGAGTGCGCGAGTACGACCCGTACGCGAAGCTCTTCGAGGAGCGCGTGATCTTCCTCGGCGTGCAGATCGACGACGCCTCCGCCAACGACGTCATGGCGCAGCTCCTGTGCCTGGAGTCGATGGACCCGGACCGCGACATCTCGATCTACATCAACAGCCCGGGCGGTTCCTTCACCGCCCTCACGGCCATCTACGACACGATGCAGTTCGTGAAGCCCGACATCCAGACGGTCTGCATGGGCCAGGCGGCCTCCGCCGCGGCCGTGCTGCTCGCCGCCGGCACCCCCGGCAAGCGGATGGCCCTGCCGAACGCCCGCGTGCTGATCCACCAGCCCTCCGGCGGCACCGGCCGTGAGCAGCTCTCCGACCTGGAGATCGCGGCCAACGAGATCCTGCGGATGCGCAGCCAGCTGGAGGAGATGCTGGCCAAGCACTCCTCGACGCCGATCGAGAAGATCCGCGACGACATCGAGCGCGACAAGATCCTGACGGCCGAGGACGCCCTGGCGTACGGCCTGATCGACCAGATCGTCTCGACCCGCAAGAGCACGGCCTCCGCGGAGCGCTGACGCCCGACCTTCCCTCGGCACGGTTCGCACGACCCGGACGGCCTGTGTGGCCGAATCGCGACCATGTGAACCGTGCCAAGGGGGGCCCGAACGGGGGGCCCGGCAAGGTACCGTCGAATATGAGGCACCAGGAGTCGCTGAACCAAGCGCTCCCAGGCGAAGGGGAAGCACCTCGTGGCACGCATCGGTGATGGCGGCGATCTGCTCAAGTGCTCGTTCTGCGGAAAGAGCCAGAAGCAGGTGAAGAAGCTCATCGCGGGACCCGGTGTGTACATCTGCGACGAGTGCATCGACCTCTGCAACGAGATCATCGAGGAAGAACTCGCGGAGACGAGCGAGGTGCGCTGGGAGGAACTCCCCAAGCCCCGCGAGATCTACGAGTTCCTCGAGGGGTACGTCGTCGGGCAGGAGCCCGCGAAGAAGGCCCTCTCGGTCGCGGTGTACAACCACTACAAGCGCGTCCAGGCCGGCGAGAACGGCGGCGCGCAGGGCCGTGACGACGCCATCGAGCTGGCGAAGTCCAACATCCTGCTGCTGGGTCCCACGGGTTCGGGCAAGACGCTCCTGGCCCAGACCCTGGCCCGCATGCTCAACGTCCCGTTCGCCATCGCCGACGCGACGGCGCTGACGGAGGCCGGCTATGTCGGCGAGGACGTCGAGAACATCCTGCTCAAGCTGATCCAGGCGGCCGACTACGACGTCAAGAAGGCCGAGACCGGGATCATCTACATCGACGAGATCGACAAGGTCGCCCGTAAGAGCGAAAACCCGTCGATCACGCGTGACGTGAGCGGCGAGGGCGTGCAGCAGGCCCTCCTCAAGATCCTGGAGGGCACCACGGCCTCCGTCCCGCCGCAGGGCGGCCGGAAGCACCCGCACCAGGAGTTCATCCAGATCGACACGACGAACGTGCTCTTCATCGTGGGCGGCGCCTTCGCCGGCCTGGAGAAGATCATCGAGTCGCGGGCGGGCGCCAAGGGCATCGGCTTCGGGGCGACCATCCGCTCCAAGCGCGAGATCGAGGCGAGCGACCAGTTCCAGGAGGTCATGCCGGAGGACCTGGTGAAGTTCGGGATGATCCCCGAGTTCATCGGCCGTCTCCCCGTCCTCACCTCCGTCCACAACCTGGACCGCGAGGCGCTCCTCCAGATCCTGGTCGAGCCGCGCAACGCGCTGGTGAAGCAGTACCAGCGCCTCTTCGAACTCGACGGCGTGGAGCTGGACTTCGACCGCCCGGCCCTGGAGGCCATCGCCGACCAGGCGATCCTCCGCGGCACCGGCGCGCGCGGCCTGCGCGCCATCATGGAGGAGGTCCTCCAGTCGGTGATGTACGAGGTCCCGTCCCGCAAGGACGTGGCCCGCGTGGTCATCACGGCCGACGTCGTCCGCAACAACGTCAACCCGACGCTGGTCCCGCGGATCGTGAAGAACGACGGCAGGCACGAGAAGAGCGCGTAGTCGCCCGCTTCCCTGTCCTGGGCCGGTAGAACCCTCGCCGAGGGTTCTGCCGGCCCACGTCTGTGAGCAGCCGCTCCGCCCTTGAGCGAACCGTTCACGCCAGATCTCGGATCACGACCTACTGAAAGGTCGGAAGCACAGAAAAGCCTTCCCGTCCTGGCCCGACAGGACCGTGTCGACGTTCCTGTCGGGCCGGAGGGAAGGCATGGGTGCGGCGGGGGGACTACGCCTTGCTGCGCGAGGCCTTGTAGTGCTGGCCCGTCATCTCCGCGACCTGGTCCAGGGTGAAACCGGTCCCGCCGGTCATCATCGTCGCCATGTCGAGGGCGTTGACGACGCCCAGCGTGCTGTAGTCCGCCCAGATGCAGGTGGGCACCTGGAAGGACTTCGGACCGGGGGCCGTCTCCGTGGAGGTGCTCTCGAACTTGATGTTCTGGCACTTCATCAGCGCACCCTCGAAGCCGGCGGGCGTCTTGGACTCAGGGCTGCCGACGGGCGTCATCTTGACGTCCTTCATCGTGGCGGACTGGTCCTTCTCGTAGTTCGAGAACGCGGTGTCGATCGCCTTCTCCGGGTCGGCGATCTCTCCCCACATCCCGTTCAGGCTCATGGACTTGCCCTTGAGGGGGTCGCCGGCATCGCCGGACTTGTAGGAGGCCGCGATCATCTGGGGGTTCTCGATCCCCATGGCGGCAGCGCTGGCCTTCTGCTCGGCGGACATGGGGCCGCTCCGGTCGGCGCCCTCCTTCTTGTAGTCGCCGACGGCGGCCGCCGGGGTCACCTTGTACCCCTTGGTGTCGGCGGCGACAGCACCGTTTCCGCTCCCGCCCAGCACGAAGTACGCGCCCACGCCGATCGCCGCGACGACCGCGACCGCGCCGATGATCCAGCCGGCCTTGGACTTCTTCGGGGCCGGGGGGTGGGGGACGTAGCCGCCGGGGCCCTGCGGGGCGCCGTACTGGGGCTGCTGGCCGTAGGGGGCGGGCTGCTGGGGGTAGCCGTAGGGGGGCTGCTGCGGCGGGACGCCCTGCGGGGCCTGCTGGGGGTATCCGTAACCCGGCTGCGGAGCCTGCGGCTGGCCGTACGGGCCCGGCTGCTGCGGCTGCTGGCCGTACGGGCCCGGCTGGCCGTAAGGACCGGGCTGCTGGCCGCCGTACGGGCCCGGCTGGTTGTAGCTCATCGACAGGTTCCCCTCACAGGATGTTTATGCCTGGCGAACATCCTGGCGGAACCGTCGGCCGGGCAGTGCGGCGGGGGCCACACCGTTACCGAACCAAAGCGTTTCAGGACAGGACCGCGACACCCCTAAACTGGCCCCGTGACCGAGAACACTCAGCAGCAGACAGCGCCCACCACCGAACTGCCGACCACGTACGCGCCGGCCGAGGTAGAGGGGCCGCTGTACGAGCGCTGGGTAGAGCGCGGGTACTTCGAGGCGGACGCGAAGAGCGAGAAGCCGCCGTACACCATCGTCATCCCGCCGCCGAACGTCACCGGTTCGCTCCACCTGGGCCACGCCTTCGAGCACACGCTGATCGACGCCCTCACCCGCCGCAAGCGCATGCAGGGCTTCGAGACGCTGTGGCAGCCCGGCATGGACCACGCCGGCATCGCCACCCAGAACGTCGTCGAGCGCGAGCTCGCCAAGGAGGGCAAGTCCCGCCACGACCTGGGCCGTGAGGCGTTCGTCGAGCGCGTCTGGCAGTGGAAGGCCGAGTCCGGTGGCCAGATCTCCGGCCAGATGAAGCGCCTGGGTGACGGCGTCGCCTGGTCCCGCGAGCGCTTCACCATGGACGAGGGGCTGTCCCAGGCCGTCCAGACCATCTTCAAGAAGCTCTACGACGACGAGCTGATCTACCGCGCAGAGCGCATCATCAACTGGTGCCCGCGCTGCCTGACGGCCATTTCGGACATCGAGGTCGAGTACCAGGACGACGAGGGCGAGCTCGTCTCCATCCGGTACGGCGAGGGCGAGGACTCGCTCGTGGTCGCCACCACCCGCGCCGAGACGATGCTCGGTGACACGGCCGTCGCCGTCCACCCCGACGACGAGCGCTACAAGCACCTGGTCGGCAAGCAGATCAAGCTGCCGCTGACGGACCGTACGATCCCGGTTGTCGCCGACACCCACGTCGACCCCGAGTTCGGCACCGGCGCCGTCAAGGTGACCCCGGCGCACGACCCGAACGACTTCGAGATCGGCCAGCGCCACGGCCTGCCGAACCTCGCCGTCATGGACGAGCGCGCGGTCATCACCGTCCACGGCCCCTTCCAGGGCCTGGACCGCCTGGAGGCCCGCTCCGCCATCGTCGCCGCCCTGCGCGCCGAGGGCCGGATCGTCGCCGAGAAGCGTCCGTACGTCCACTCCGTCGGCCACTGCTCGCGCTGCAAGACCACCATCGAGCCGCGCCTGTCGATGCAGTGGTGGGTCAAGGTCGGCCCGCTCGCGAAGGCCGCCGGTGACGCGGTCCGCGACGGCAAGGTCAAGATCCACCCGCAGGAGATGGAGAAGCGGTACTTCGACTGGGTCGACAACCTGCACGACTGGTGCATCTCGCGCCAGCTGTGGTGGGGCCACCGCATCCCGGTCTGGTACGGCCCGAACGGCGAGGTCGTCTGCGTCGGACCCGACGAGCAGCCGCCGACGGGCGAGGGCTGGCACCAGGACACGGACGTCCTGGACACCTGGTTCTCGTCCGGCCTGTGGCCGTTCTCCACGCTCGGCTGGCCCGAGCGGACCGAGAGCCTCGAGAAGTTCTATCCGAACTCCGTCCTGGTCACCGGGTACGACATCCTCTTCTTCTGGGTCGCCCGGATGATGATGTTCGGTCTGTACGCGATGGACGGCACCCCGCCGTTCCACACCATCGCGCTGCACGGCATGGTCCGTGACCAGAACGGCAAGAAGATGTCGAAGTCCTTCGGCAACGTGGTCAACCCCCTGGACTGGATGGACCAGTACGGCTCCGACGCCGTCCGCTTCACCCTGGCCAACGGCGCCAACCCGGGCGTCGACGTCCCGATCGGCGAGGACTGGGTCAAGGCCTCCCGGAACTTCGCCAACAAGATCTGGAACGCCACCCGCTTCGCCCTGATGAACGGCGCGACGATCGAGGGCGAACTGCCCCCGGTCGAGCAGCTGTCGGCGACCGACCGCTGGATCCTGTCCCGCCTCAACAAGACCGTCGCCCAGGTCGACGCGTACTACGAGGACTACCAGTTCGCGAAGCTCAGCGACGCGCTCTACCACTTCGCGTGGGACGAGGTCTTCGACTGGTACGTCGAGCTGTCGAAGACCACGTTCTTCGCCGGCGGCGAGCAGGCCAAGGTCTCCGGCCGGGTCCTCGGCGAGGTCCTGGACGTCATGCTGCGCCTGCTGCACCCGATCGTCCCGTTCGTCACCGACACCCTGTGGACGACGCTCACCGGGCGCGAGTCCCTCGTGATCGCCGAGTGGCCGACCGACAGCGGCTTCCGCGACGACGCCGCCGAGGCCGAGATCGAGAACCTCCAGCAGGTGGTCACCGAGGTCCGCCGCTTCCGCGCCGACCAGGGCCTCCAGCCCGGCCAGAAGGTCCCCGCCCGTCTGGAGCTCGACGGCACCGCGCTCGCCGCGCACGAGGCCGCCATCCGGCAGCTGCTGCGCCTCCAGCCGGAGGGCGAGGGCTTCTCCGCCACCGCCTCCCTGCCGGTCGCCGGTGCCACCGTCGCGCTCGACCTCTCGGGCACGATCGACGTCGCCGCCGAGCGCAAGCGCCTCGCGAAGGACCTGGCGGCGGCCGAGAAGGAGAAGGCCCAGGCCGAGGGCAAGCTCGGCAACGAGGCCTTCCTCGCCAAGGCCCCGGACAACGTGGTCGACAAGATCCGGACCCGCCTCGCCAAGGCGGACGAGGACATCGCCCGCATCCAGGCCCAGCTGGCGAGCCTGCCGCAGGCCTGATCCGTACGGAGGGAGGGGCCCGGAACCGGTCATCGGTTCCGGGCCCCTTCGTCTTTGTCCGTCCACGGGTACACCTTTGTCCGGTTGTGGGTGACATCACGAGACTTGTGACCGAAGTCCAGGAGTCCGGGACGAAAGACCCGGGATGATGGAGGGCATGCTCCGCCTCCCCACCCTCCCCGCGCTCCGCCGCCGCGTGGAGCGGTGGGCCGTCTCGCCCCGCGCCCTCGACGTCGTCGCCGCGCTCTTCGCCCTCGGCCTGATGGTCCTGGACGTGCCGGGGCTCGCCCGCGCCGACAACTCGCTCACCGGGGTCACCGCGACCCTCGTCCTCGCCGGCGGGGCGGCCACGCTGGTGCTCCGGCGTCGGCTGCCGTGGCTCCCGTACGCCGTGGCGCTCGGTCTGCTGGGCTGGCTGCACGAACTGACCATGATCCAGTTCGCGCTGTACTCGATCGGCCGCTACCGGGGACGGCGCGCCGCCGTCCTCGCGACCCTGCTGTACGTCGCCGTGGCGTACGGCTACTTCCTGACGCCCGGCTGGCCCGCCGAGCACGGCGAGACCGTCAGCGACTTCCTCAGCCTGGTCGTCCCGATCGGCGTCCTCGCGGCCGGCGTCGGCATCGCCGCCTACCGCCAGGACCTCGTCCGCGCCCTGGAGGTCCAGCGCCGCGAGGCCGCCGCCCGGCAGGCCGTGCAGGAGGAGCGGATCTCCGTCGGCCGGGACGTCCACGACCTGGTCGGCCGCGAGCTCACCGTCCTCGCGGTGCGGGCCGAGGTCCTCGCCGTACGGGCCGGGGGAGAGGCCCACCGGAGGGACTTCGAGGAGCTCGCGGACACCGCCCGGCGCGCCCACCTCATGCTCAACGAGACGATCGTGCGCCGTGCCGACCGGGACGCCGCGATGCCCGGCCTCGAAGGACTCCCCGAACTCGCCGGGGAGAGCGAACGCATGGGCAGCCCCGTCGACCTCGCGGTCGCCGAGGAGGCCAAGGCGCTGTCCCCGCTCCGGCAGGCCGCCGTCCACCGCGTCGTCCGGGAGTGCCTGACGAACGCCGCCAAGCACGCCCCGGGGCTCCCGGTGGAGGTCGCGATCACGGTAGAGGGGCCCGATCTGCGGATCGAGGTGCGCAACCCGCTGCCGAAGAGCCCGCCGGACCCGGCGCCCGTCTCGACCGGCACCGGCCTGTTCTCGATGGAGGAGCGGGTCACCAGCATGGGCGGCACGCTGCGGGCCCGCCGGGAGGGCGGCGCCTACGCGGTGACGGCGCTGCTGCCGACGGGGCTGCCCCGATAGCCCGGTGGCCCGAAAGTCCCGAAAGGGGTGGGTCCACGGTCCTGTCGGCACCGCTCCGTAGACTGGGCCCGTGAGCGAGCCGAGCGACCCGAATGACCAGTTCGACGACATCGTCGACACCGAGACAGACCGCGACCCCGACCTGGCGGTGATCGAGGCCGGCAGCCGCACCCTGCGCACGCAGGGCGGACCGCCCCAGGGCGATCCCGTGCCCAGCCGTCCCGAGGACCCCGAGCTGGACAAGGCGCTGCGCGAGGTCGAGACCGAGCTGTCCACCCGCTGGGGCGAGACCAAGCTGGAGCCCTCCGTCAAGCGGATCGCGGCCCTGATGGACGTCCTCGGCGAGCCGCAGCGCGCGTACCCCTCGATCCACATCACCGGCACCAACGGCAAGACGTCGACGGCCCGCATGATCGAGGCCCTGCTCGGCGCCTTCGAGCTGCGCACCGGGCGCTACACCTCGCCGCACGTGCAGACCATCACCGAGCGGATCAGCCTGGACGGCGCCCCGATCTCCGCCGAGCGGTTCATCGAGACGTACCAGGACGTCAAGCCGTACGTGGAGCTGGTCGACGCCCGCGAGGAGTACCGGCTCTCCTTCTTCGAGGTCCTCACCGGCATGGCGTACGCCGCCTTCGCGGACGCCCCGGTCGACGTGGCGGTCGTCGAGGTCGGCATGGGCGGCACCTGGGACGCGACGAACGTCATCGACGCCTCCGTGGCCGTCGTCACCCCCATCGACCTCGACCACACCGACCGGCTCGGCGGGACGACCGCCGAGATCGCGACCGAGAAGTCCGGGATCATCAAGCAGGGCGCGACCGTCATCCTGGCCCAGCAGCCGGTCGACGCGGCCCAGGTCCTGCTGAAGAAGGCCGTCGAGGCGGACGCGACCGTGGCCCGCGAGGGCATGGAGTTCGGCGTCGCCTCCCGCGAGGTCGCGGTCGGCGGCCAGCTGCTCACCCTGCGGGGCCTGGGCGGCGAGTACGACGAGATCTTCCTGCCGCTGCACGGCGCCTACCAGGCGCACAACGCCGCGGTGGCGCTCGCGGCGGTCGAGGCCTTCTTCGGGATCGGCGCCGAGCACGCCAGGACCCTGGACGTCGACACCGTCCGCCGGGCCTTCGCCCAGGTGGCCTCCCCGGGCCGCCTGGAGATCGTCCGTACCTCCCCGACCGTCATCCTGGACGCCGCGCACAACCCGCACGGCGCGCGGGCGACGGCGGAGGGCATCAGCGAGGCCTTCGGCTTCTCCCGGCTCATCGGCGTGGTCTCCACGAGCGGGGACAAGGACGCCAAGGGTCTCCTGGAGGCCTTCGAGCCGATCTTCGCGGAGGTCGTGGTCACCGCGAACTCCAACCCGCGGGCCACCGACGTGGACGCGCTCGCCGCGGTCGCGGTCGAGGTCTTCGGCGAGGACCGGGTCGTCGTCGAGCCGCGGCTGCCCGACGCCATCGAGGCGGCCATCACCCTCGCGGAGGAAGAGGCCGAGTACGGCGGCGCGGGTGTCCTCGTGACCGGTTCGATCTTCACGGTCGGCGACGCCCGGCTGCTGCTGCGAAGGGGCTGAACCCGATGCGCGTGCTCTGTTCCTCGACCCTCATCGGCGAGTTCTTCGTGATCGGCTTCGCCGGGCTCGTCGCCATGAAGGACGACGGCCTCGCGACGTCCACCGTCTGGTGGGTCTGCGGCGTGGCCATGGTCGTCTCGGTGCTGCTGTGCGGGATGATCACCCGGCCGGGCGGGGTGCAGCTCGGCTGGGCCCTGCAGCTCGGGCTGATCCTCAGCGGCTTCTTCGTCCCCACCATGTTCTTCCTCGGGGCCGTCTTCGCCGGTCTGTGGTGGGCCTCGGTGCACTACGGCCGGCGAATCGACAAGGTCAAGGCCGACTGGGCCGCGGCACATGCCTCGGCAGGGCCTGACGCTGCGTAATCGCGGGACGTGCGGGCCCTGTAGCCTCGGAGGTCCCGCACACCGCTTTTCCGAAGGAGTTCCCCCGTGAGCCAGCGATCGCTCGTCCTGCTCAAGCCCGACGCCGTCCGCCGTGGCCTGATCGGCGAGATCATCGGCCGCATCGAGCGCAAGGCCGGATGGGCCATCACCGCCCTGGAGCTGCGCGAGCTGGACCAGGACACGCTGGAGCAGCACTACGGCGAGCACAAGGGCAAGCCCTTCTACGAGCCGCTGATGGGGTTCATGCAGTCCGGTCCGGTCGTCGCGCTCGTCGTCGAGGGCGAGCGGGTCATCGAGGGCCTGCGCACGCTCGCCGGCCCGACCGACCCGATCGCCGCCGCGCCGGGCTCGATCCGTGGCGATTTCGGCACCATCGTCCGGGAGAACCTGATCCACGCCTCGGACTCGGAGGAGTCCGCGGCCCGCGAACTGAAGATCTTCTTCCCGGGTCTTGTCTGAGCCGTTCGCTGACCCGACGTCAGTCGATCGGCACAACCCTGTGGGGCGACCGAAGGAATTCGGTCGCCCCCAGGCATATGAACGCCCATCCCGGGAACGGATCGCCGCGTCCTGCCGTCACCTGTACAGAGGTGGACCACCGCGCGCCATCCGTGCGGGCGGCACTACGATGGAAAACTCCACGCCGCACCACTCTCAGCCATGGGAAATCAAGGGGAACTCAATGTCGTTCATCGGCCGTGACATGGCTGTCGACCTCGGGACCGCCAACACGCTGGTGTACGTCAGGGGTCGAGGCATCGTTCTGAACGAGCCGTCAGTCGTCGCCATCAACACCAACACCGGAGGCATCCTCGCGGTCGGCGCCGAGGCGAAGAAGATGATCGGCCGGACCCCCGGCAACATCGTCGCCGTGCGCCCTCTCAAGGACGGCGTGATCGCCGACTTCGAGATCACCGAGCGGATGCTCCGCTACTTCATCCTCAAGATCCACAAGCGCCGCTACCTGGCCCGCCCCCGCGTCGTCGTCTGCGTGCCCTCCGGCATCACCGGAGTGGAGCGCCGCGCCGTCATCGAGGCGTCGACCCAGGCCGGCGCCCGTCAGGTGCACATCATCGAGGAGCCCATGGCGGCGGCCATCGGCGCGGGTCTCCCCGTCCACGAGGCCACCGGCAACATGGTCGTCGACATCGGCGGCGGCACCACCGAGGTCGCCGTCATCTCCCTCGGCGGAATCGTCACGGCACAGTCCATCCGGGTCGCCGGCGACGAGCTGGACAACGCGATCATCCAGCACATCAAGAAGGAGTACTCCCTCCTCCTCGGCGAGCGCACCGCCGAACAGATCAAGATCACCATCGGCTCCGCGTACGACCTCGACAAGGACGAGCACACCGAGATCCGCGGCCGCGACCTCGTCTCCGGTCTGCCCAAGACCGTGGTCATCTCCGCGGCCGAGGTCCGCAAGGCCATCGAGGAGCCGGTCAACGCGATCGTCGACGCCGTGAAGACCACCCTCGACAAGTGCCCGCCGGAGCTCTCCGGTGACGTCATGGACCGCGGCATCGTTCTCACGGGTGGCGGCGCCCTGCTCCGCGGCCTCGACGAGCGCCTCCGGCGCGAGACCGGCATGCCGATCCACATCGCCGAGGACCCGCTGGACTCGGTGGCGCTCGGTTCCGGCAAGTGCGTGGAGGAGTTCGAGGCCCTCCAGCAGGTCCTGGACGCCCAGCCGCGCCGCTAGAACCGCACCAACCGCAGTAGTACAGCCGAACAACCGAACCACGAGGAAAGGCACGGCCGCCGCACGTGAGGGACACACGAGAGAGCCGGCTGCTCCTGGTGCTGCTGATCGCCATCGCGTTCGCACTGATCACGGTGGACATCCGCGGCGGTCAGGAGTCACCCGTCGACGGTGCCCGACAGGCCGCAGCGGCGGTCTTCGGGCCGGTCGAGAACGGTGTGGCGGCCGCCGTCGATCCCGTCGGCAACGCCATAGGCGCGGTACGGGACTCCGGGGAGCGGCACACCCGGATCGCCGCCCTGGAGAAGGAGAACGCCGAACTCAAGGCGAAGCTCGGCAGCGACGACCGCAACCGCAACCGGCTGCGCGAGCTCGACGCCATGCTCAAGACCGCCGGCGCCGGGCAGTACGGCATCAAGGGCGCCCAGGTCATCGCCATAGGAGCGGCCCAGGGCTTCTCCTGGACCGTCACCATCGACGTGGGCGCCCGCGACGGCATCAAGCGGGACATGACCGTGCTCAACGGCTCCGGGCTCGTCGGCCGCGTCACCACCGTCGGCCCCTCCACCTCCACGGTCCTCCTCGCCAACGACCCCGACTTCACCGTCGGCACCCGCATGGAGAAGAGCGACGAACTCGGCTTCGCCACCGGCCAGGGCGACAGCCCCCTCCTGGTCCAGCTCCTCAACGGCAAGGCCAAGGTCAAGCCCGGCGACCGGCTCGTCACCTTCGGATCGCGCGCCGACAAGCCCTTCGTGCCCGGCGTCCCGGTCGGCGAGGTCGTCCGCGTCGACCCGTCGGGCGGCGGCCTGACCCGCAACGTCTACGTCCGCCCGTACGTCGGCTTCACCAAGCTCGACATCGTCGGCGTCGTCGTCCAGGCCCCGCAGTCCGACCCGCGCGACATGGTCCTGCCGCAGAAGCCCAAGCCCGCCCCGACCGTCACCGTCACGGTCACACCATCGCCACCGGACGAACAGCAGAAGCCGAACGACGGTCAGAACCAGCAGGACCAGGGGGACGCGACACCGTGAAGCTCAACCGCATCCTCCTCTCCGCCGCCCTGATCGTGGTGGCCCTGGTCGTCCAGGTCTCCGTCCTCGCCCGCCTCCAGCTCCCCGGCGCCGTCCCCGACCTCGTCCTCCTCACCGTCGTCGGCCTGGCCCTCGTCTACGGGCCCGTCAGCGGCTCCCTCGTCGGCTTCACCGCCGGCCTCCTCTCCGACCTCGCCCCGCCCGCCGACCACGCCGCCGGCCGCTACGCCCTCGTGCTCTGCGTCATCGGCTACCTCGTCGGCCTCGCGAAGCCGGACAACGGCCGGCTCACCTCGGCGACCGGCCCCATGGCCGTGGTCGTCGCCGCGGCCATCGGCTCCACGCTCCTCTACGCGGGCGTGGGCGCCCTCGTCGGCGACACCGCCGCCCGCCATGTCGGCCTCGGGTCCCTGCTGTTCACCGCGGCCGTGTACGACCTGCTCCTGGCGCCCTTCACGGTGCCGCTCATCATGGCCCTCGCCCGCCGCGCCGAGAACGACCCGCTCGCCGACACCGGCGGCGGCAACGGCGTCGACGTCGCCTCCGGCTGGCTCTCCTCCGGCACCGGCCTGAGGATCGGCACCCAGCGCGGCGGCCTGCGGGTGAAGGCCGCACGGAACCGCGCCTCACGCGCCGGACGCATCAAGGGAGTCAAGCGACTGTGACCGAGGGGGCACCGGCAGTATGAGCAACATCCCCGAGACCGGACGGACCCCCCGGGTCCAGATCCGGCTCGTCGTCATCCAGATCCTCGTCTTCTCCCTGCTCCTCACCCTGGGGGGCCGGCTCTGGTACCTCCAGATCCGCAACGGCAAGGAGTACACGGACGAGGCGAAGAACAACCACGTCCAGCAGGTCGTCCAGCCCGCCGTCCGCGGCTCGCTCCTCGACGCCCGCGGCGTCCCGCTCGCCGACAACGAGACCCGGCTCGTGGTCTCCGCGTCCCGCACCGATCTGATGAAGATGAAGGACCGGGGCAAGGCCGTCCTCACCCGGCTCGCCGACGTCCTCGACATGAAGCCCGTCGACGTCATCAACAAGATCCGGCTCTGCGACTCCAAGACGCCCAAGCCCTGCTGGAACGGTTCGCCCTACCAGCCGATCCCCGTCACCGACGAGGCCACCACCCAGCAGGCCCTCCAGATCCGGGAGCGCGCCGAGGACTTCCCCGGCATCACCGCCGAACCCACCGCCGTCCGCCGCTACCCGGCCCCCGGCAAGTCCCGCACCTCCCAGGTCCTCGGCTACCTCTCGCCCGTCACCGACGCCGAGATCGAGAAGGCCAAGGACACCGACTCGCCGTTCCTCCGCTCCGACCAGGTCGGCCGCTCCGGCCTGGAGCGCACGTACGACAAGGAACTGCGCGGCAAGGCCGGCGTCACTCGCTACGAGGTCGACAACCTCGGCCGCGTCATCGGCCAGGCCAAGAACGACCCCGCCGTGCCCGGCTCCAACGTCGTCACCTCCATCGACGCCCGCGTCCAGGCGGTCGCCGAATGGGAGCTGCACAACGCGATGGTCGAGGCCCGCAAGGTCGTCGACAGGAACACCAACGAGAACTACAAGGCCGACTCCGGCGCCGTCGTCGTCATGGAGGCCAAGACCGGCCGCATCGTCGCCATGGCCTCGCAGCCCGACTACGACCCCAACGCCTGGGTCGGCGGCATCTCCGCCAAGGACTACGCGGCCCTCACCGGCAAGGACTCCAACTTCCCCCTCCTCAACCGGGCCATCCAGGGCCAGGCTGCCCCCGGCTCCATCTTCAAGGTCGTCTCGACCGCCGCCGCCATCCAAGCGGGCTACGACTTCGACGGCCGCTACCCGTGCACCAGCTCGTACTCCATCGGCAACCAGGTCTTCAAGAACTTCGAATCGCAGAACCACGGCCCCATCAGCCTCGGCCGCGCCCTCGAAGTCTCCTGCGACACCGTCTTCTACGCCCTCGCCCACCAGCAGTGGATCAAGGACGGCGGGATGAAGCCGAAGAAGAACCCGGGCGACTGGTTCTACAAGACCGCCCACCAGTTCGGCCTCGGCGCCGAGACCGGCATCGACCTCCCCAACGAGGTCTCCGGCCGCGTCCCCGACCGCCAGTGGAAGCAGAAGTTCTGGGAGGCCAACAAGGACTGGTGGTGCAAGTACGGCAAGAAGGGCGGCACCTACGTCCAGCAGCTCTCGTACGAGAACTGCCTGGAGGGCAACCTGATGCGCGCCGGTGACTCCGTCAACTACTCCATCGGACAGGGCGACACCCTCGTCACCCCCATCCAGATGGCCACCATCTACGCCGCCATCTCCAACGGCGGCACCCTGTGGAACCCCACCGTCGGCAAGGCCGTCATCAGCCCCGACGGCAAGAAGGTGAAGGAGATCGCGCCCAAGTCGCACGGCAGGCTCCCCTTCGACGCCGCCACCCGCGACTTGATAGACGAAGCCCTCGCGGGAGTCGCCACCCGCGGTACCGCCGCCTGGCGTTTCGCCCAGGTCGGCTGGCCGCAGGACAAGATCCCGATGCACGCCAAGACGGGTACCGCCGAGGTCTACGGCAAGCAGACGACCTCCTGGTTCGCCACGTACACCAAGGACTACGCGATCGTCATGACGATCTCCCAGGGTGGTACCGGCTCCGGCGCCTCCGGCCCCGCCGTGCGCAACATCTACGACGCGATCTACGGACTCGACGACGCCGGCAACCAGGACCTCAAGCGGGCCCTGCTGCCGCAGCCGCAGAAGGCCCTGCCGAAGATCGAGGCCGACGGCTCCATCGACGCGCCGAAGATCAAGCCGTACGACCCGGAGGCGCAGAAGGTCGACGAGACGAAGCAGAAGGTCGACGACACCCAGCCGCCGGCCCCACCGGCCGACCCCGTGACGCCCACCAGGAAGCCGGACGACGACCAGCAGCTGGCGGGCCCGCCCGCCGCCCGCGGGAGGCTCTGAACAGATGACGGCACCCCACGGCTTCTCCGTCTCCCGGTACGCACCCGAGCGCGGCACCCTCGCCAGGCTGACCGCCCGCGACTCGATGCTCCGCCGGCTCGACTGGCCCATACTGCTCTCGGCGCTCGCCCTCTCCGGCGTCGGCTCGCTGCTCGTCTGGTCCGCCACCCGCGGCCGCACCGAGCTCAACCAGGGCGACCCGTACTACTTCCTCTTCCGGCACCTGCTCAACACCGGCATCGGCCTCGCCCTGATGATCGGCACGATCTGGCTCGGCCACCGCACCCTGCGCGGCGCGGTGCCGATCCTCTACGGCCTCTCGATCGTGCTGATCCTCGCCGTCCTCACCCCGCTCGGCGCCACCATCAACGGCGCCCACGCGTGGATCGTCATCGGCGGCGGCTTCTCCCTCCAGCCCAGCGAGTTCGTGAAGATCACGATCATCCTGATCATGGCGATGCTCCTCGCCGCCAAGGTCGACGCCGGCGACCAGCTCCACCCCGACCACCGCACCGTCGCCAAGGCCCTGGCCCTGGCCGCCCTCCCCATGGGCATCGTCATGCTGATGCCCGACCTCGGCTCGGTCATGGTCATGGCGGTCATCGTGCTGGGCGTGCTGCTCGCCTCCGGCGCCTCCAACCGCTGGGTCCTCGGCCTCATCGGCGCCGGCGTCCTCGGCGCGGTCCTCGTCACCGCGCTCGGCATGCTCGACGAGTACCAGATCAACCGCTTCGCCGCCTTCGCCAACCCCGACCTCGACCCCGCCGGCGTCGGCTACAACACCAACCAGGCCCGCATCGCCATCGGTTCCGGCGGCCTCCTCGGCGCGGGCCTCTTCAAGGGCTCGCAGACCACCGGCCAGTTCGTCCCCGAACAGCAGACCGACTTCGTCTTCACGGTGGCCGGCGAGGAACTCGGCTTCGTCGGCGCCGGCCTGATCCTCGTCCTCCTCGGCGTCATCCTCTGGCGCTCCTGCCGGATCGCCCGCGAGACCACCGAGCTCTACGGCACGATCGTCGCGGCCGGCATCATCGCCTGGTTCGCCTTCCAGTCCTTCGAGAACATCGGCATGACGCTCGGCATCATGCCGGTCGCCGGCCTCCCGCTGCCGTTCGTCTCCTACGGCGGCTCGTCGATGTTCGCCGTGTGGGTGGCCATCGGACTGCTCCAGTC
Organism: Streptomyces sp. TLI_105; assembly: GCF_900105415.1. Classification (GTDB taxonomy): domain Bacteria; phylum Actinomycetota; class Actinomycetes; order Streptomycetales; family Streptomycetaceae; genus Streptomyces. Next base: position 5,470,447 of record NZ_FNSM01000001.1, read on the forward strand.
GATCCGCGTACAACGCCCGATGACGGCATGACGGCGGCGGGAGGCGGTTAGAAGCGAGGTATGGCCGAGACGAAGCGCGAGATCGAGCGAAAGTACGAAGCCACCGGCGAGACCCCGCCACCGGACCTCACCCGCGTCCCCGGAGTCTCCGAGGTCGTGGACCGGGGCGTCATGGAACTGGACGCCGTCTACTACGACACCCCGGACCTCCGGCTGGCGGCCGACGCGGTCACCCTCCGCCGCCGCACCGGCGGAAGCGACGCCGGCTGGCACGTGAAGTTCCCCGTCGCCGCCGGAGTCCGCGACGAGATCAGGGCCCCGCTGAGCGACACCCTGCCGGGTGAGCTCGCGGGGCTCCTGCGCTCCCGCGTCCGCGACGCCGAGATCGTCCCGACCGTCCGCCTCCGCTCGGCGCGTGACGTCCGCCACCTCCTCGACGCCGACGGCGCACTCCTCGCCGAACTCTCCGTCGACACCGTCCACGCCGAACGCCTGCCCGAAGGCGCGGCGGCCACCTGGACCGAGATCGAGGTCGAACTCGCGGACGACGTCGACCCCGCCCTCCTCGACGCCGTCGACGAACACCTCCGCAAGGCCGGCGTCCACCCCTCCGCGTCGCCGTCCAAACTCGCCCGGGCCCTCGCGGAGACCGGCTCGGAGCCCCAACCGGCCCCCACCGCAGGGAAGCCCGGCACCGCGGGCGCCGCCGTCCTCGCCTACGTACGCGAACAGGCCGACGCGATCGTCGCGCTCGACCCCGCCGTACGCCGCGACCTGCCCGACGCCGTCCACCAGATGCGGGTCGCCTGCCGCCGGATGCGCAGCGCCCTCAAGACCTACCGCAAGGTCCTCGACCGGCTCGTCACCGACCCCGTCGGCGACGAGCTGAAATGGCTCGCCGGAGAGCTCGGCGTCGCCCGCGACCAGGAGGTCCTCGACGCACGACTGCACGCCCGCGTAGCCGACCTGCCCCCCACCCTCGTCCTCGGCCCCGTCGAGGCCCGGCTGCGCCGCCGGGACGCCGCCCTCGCCAGGAACGCCCGGCACCAGGCCCTCGCCGCCCTCGACTCCGCCCGCTACCTCACCCTCCTCGACACCCTCGACGCGCTCCTCGCCGACCCGCCGCTGCGCAAGGCCGCCCGCCGCGACGCCCACCCGGTCCTCGCCCGCGCCGTCCGCAAGGACCACGACCGCCTCGGCGGCCGGATCGAGCACGCCCTCTCCCTCGCCCCCGGCCACGAGCGCGACCTCGCCCTCCACGAGGCCCGCAAGGCCGCCAAACGCGCCCGCTACGCCGCCGACGCGGCCCGCCCCACCCTCGGCAAACCCGCCAAGCGGCTCTCGAAACGCGTCAAGGCCGTCCAGTCCCTCCTCGGCGAACACCAGGACGCCGTCGTCGCCCGCGCCGCCCTCCGGGAGTTCGGGATCATGGCCCACGGCGCCGGCGAATCGGCCTTCACCTGGGGACTTCTCCACGGCCGCGAGGAGGCGGCGGCCGACGCGACCGAGCGGGAACTGCCCGGGGTCTGGGCCCGCGCCTCGGCCCCGAAGCTCACGGCGGCTCTGACCCGCTGAGCACCGGGGTACGCTTGAGAGTCGCCCCCCTGCCAGCTCACGAAGGTTCGAGATGTCTGCTGCCGAGTCTGTCTTCCCGCAGCTCGAAGCTCTGCTCCCGCACGTGCAGAAGCCGATTCAGTACGTCGGTGGAGAGCTGAACTCCACGGTCAAGCCGTGGGAGTCCGCCGACGTCCGCTGGGCGCTGATGTACCCGGACGCGTACGAGGTCGGTCTGCCCAACCAGGGCGTCATGATCCTCTACGAGGTGCTCAACGAGCGTGAGGGCGTCCTCGCCGAGCGCACCTACAGCGTCTGGCCGGACCTCGAAGAACTGATGCGCGAGCACGGCGTGCCGCAGTTCACCGTGGACAGCCACCGCCCCGTCGGCGCGTTCGACGTCTTCGGCCTGAGCTTCTCCACGGAGCTCGGCTACACGAACATGCTCACGGCCCTGGACCTGGCGGGCATCCCGCTGGAGTCGAAGGACCGCACCGTCGACCACCCGATCGTGCTCGCCGGCGGCCACGCCGCCTTCAACCCCGAGCCGATCGCGGACTTCATCGACGCGGCGATCATCGGCGACGGCGAGCAGGCCGTCCTCGACATGACCGAGATCATCCGGCAGTGGAAGGCCGAGGGCCGCCCCGGCGGCCGCGAGGAGGTCCTCCTCCGCCTCGCGAAGACCGGCTCGGTGTACATCCCGGCGTTCTACGACGTGGAGTACCTGCCGGACGGCCGCATCGGCCGTGTCGTGCCGAACAGGTCCGGCGTGCCGTGGCGCGTCTCCAAGCACACCGTCATGGACCTCGACGAGTGGCCGTACCCCAAGCAGCCCCTCGTCCCGCTCGCGGAGACCGTCCACGAGCGCATGTCCGTCGAGATCTTCCGCGGCTGCACCCGCGGCTGCCGCTTCTGCCAGGCCGGCATGATCACGCGCCCCGTGCGGGAGCGAAGCATCACCGGCATCGGCGAGATGGTCGAGAAGGGCCTCAAGGCGACGGGCTTCGAGGAGGTCGGCCTCCTCTCCCTCTCCTCCGCGGACCACACCGAGATCGCCGACATCGCGAAGGGCCTGGCGGACCGCTACGAGGAGGACAAGGTCGGTCTGTCCCTCCCCTCGACCCGCGTCGACGCGTTCAACGTCGACCTGGCGAACGAGCTCACGAGGAACGGCCGCCGCTCCGGCCTCACCTTCGCCCCCGAGGGCGGCTCCGAGCGCATGCGCAAGGTCATCAACAAGATGGTCTCGGAAGAGGACCTCATCCGTACCGTCTCGACGGCCTACGGCAACGGCTGGCGTCAGGTGAAGCTGTACTTCATGTGCGGCCTGCCGACGGAGACCGACGAGGACGTCCTGCAGATCGCCGACATGGCGATGAACGTGATCGCCGAGGGCCGCAAGGTCTCCGGCCAGAACGACATCCGCTGCACCGTCTCCATCGGCGGTTTCGTCCCCAAGCCGCACACCCCCTTCCAGTGGGCCCCGCAGCTGTCGGCCGAGGAGACGGACGAGCGCCTGCGCAAGCTCCGCGACAAGATCCGCGGTGACAAGAAGTACGGCCGCTCGATCGGCTTCCGCTACCACGACGGCAAGCCCGGCATCGTCGAGGGCCTCCTCTCCCGCGGCGACCGCCGCCTCGGCGCGGTCATCCGCGCGGTGTACGAGGACGGCGGCCGCTTCGACGGCTGGCGCGAGCACTTCTCGTACGACCGCTGGATGGCCTGCGCCGAGAAGACGCTCCCCGACGTCGGCGTGGACGTCGCCTGGTACACCACCCGCGAGCGCACCTACGAGGAGGTCCTGCCCTGGGACCACCTGGACTCGGGCCTCGACAAGGACTGGCTCTGGGAGGACTGGCAGGACGCCCTCGACGAGACCGAGGTCGAGGACTGCCGCTGGACCCCGTGCTTCGACTGCGGCGTCTGCCCGCAGATGGACACGCACATCCAGATCGGCCCGACCGGCAAGAAGCTGCTGCCGCTGACGGTCGTGAATCAGTAACGCTTGAATGACGGCCCGGCGAAAGGGAAACCCTTCGCCGGGCCGTCGCGTCATTTCCGGCATGAACACGGAGAACGCCAGGTCACGGCACCCGAACGAGCCCACGGGCTGTCTCACGGGGGTGGCGCGGGCCATCGCCCTGGTGATCGTCCTGCCCGTCCGGCTGGTCTGGGACGCCCTGGCCTACTGCCTCAAGCAGCTGTGGCGCTGGGTCCTCGCGCCGCTCGGACGGGCCCTCGGCTGGCTGATCCACCACCTCCTCGTCATCCCGCTGCGGTTCCTGTGGGAGTGGGTGCTCGCCCCGGTCGGCCGGGCCCTCTGGTGGGTGATCGACCTGCTGATCGTCACCCCCCTGAAGTGGCTCGGGCGCTGGGTCCTCCTTCCCGTCGCCAAAGCCGTCTGGCGGGTCGTCGACCTGCTGCTCGTCACCCCGCTGACCTGGCTCTGGCGGTACGTGCTCGCCCCCGTGGGCCGGGCGGTCGGCGCCGCGGTCGCCTGGGCCTGGCGGATCGGGGGCCTGATCTCCCGGGCCCTCGGGCGCGCCGTCGGCTGGGTGCTGTGGAACGCGATCGGACGCCCCCTCGCCTGGACGTACCGGGTGATCCTCACGCCCCTCGGCCACTGGCTGCGCACCTGGGTGTGGGCACCCCTCGCCTCCGTCGGGCGAGCCGTCCGCGCCGCCGCCCGCGAGGTGCGCCTCGCCCTCTTCGGCGGGCCCCGCTGACCTGGGGCCCGTCTTCCGGATCAGGCCGGGCTCGCGGGGCCCGGCACGCCCTCCCCCGTAGCCCTTCGGGCAGATGAATCAGGGAGCCGAGACGGAGCGAGCGAAGCGAGTGCAGTGCACCGGGCCCCGCTCCCTGATCCGGCCCGATCCGGAAGACAGGCCCGAGCCAAGGAAACCGGAGGCGGCCCGGGCGCGTACCCTGGGCAGTACGACGAACGTCCCCGGCGCGGCGCCCGCCCCGAGATCTCCCCGCAGGACGCGGGGGTGATCCGGGTGGGCCCCCAGGGGGCGTCCCCCGAGCTTCCGGGCGGAGCGCCACCCGCGCCCGCCCCGCACCGAGGAGAAGAACCACTGGGCAAGCGACAGCCCGAAGGCCCGCCGCCCGCACCGGCGGTGCAGCGCATCCGACTGCGCTACACCAAGCGCGGCCGCCTCCGGTTCACCAGCCACCGTGACTTCCAGCGCGCTTTCGAGCGTGCGCTGCGCCGTGCCGAGGTGCCCATGGCGTACTCGGCGGGCTTCACCCCGCACCCCAAGGTGTCGTACGCCAATGCCGCCCCGACGGGCACGGGCTCCGAGGCCGAGTACCTGGAGATCGCGCTCACCGAGAGGCGTGACCCGGAGGCCCTGCGGGCCCTGCTCGACGAGTCCCTCCCGGCAGGCCTCGACATCACCGACGCCGTCGAGGCCCGGACCTCGGGTCTCGCCGACCGGCTCACCGCCTCCGTGTGGGAGCTGCGTCTGGAGGGTGTCGCCGTCGAGGACGCCGAGAAGGCCGTCGAGGCGTTTCTAGCGGCCGAGACGGTGGAAGTACAGCGCAAGACCAAGAACGGAGTCCGCACCTTCGACGCCCGTTCCGCCGTCACCGAGCTGACGGCAGCCCGTCACCAGGGCGATCCCCAGGGTGATAGGCCGCTGGACAGCGCCTGTGCGATACTGCGCCTGGTTGTTCGGCACGTGACACCTGCCGTGCGACCCGACGACGTCCTGTCCGGTCTCCGAGCTGTGGCCGACCTGGCGCCGCCGGTCCCCGCTGCGGTGACCAGGCTGGCGCAGGGGCTCTTCGACGAGGAGTCCGGCACGGTGACCGACCCGCTCGCGCCCGACCGCGAGGCAGTCACGGCCGCTTCACCCACGGCCGCCGCGACCGCCCCGGCGACGGCGCCGGGTGCCGGTACCGCGTAGGGAGCAGTCGTCGTAGCGCCGCCCTGGTACTCGGGAGCCACCTGGGTCGGGCAGCGCACTGACCAGGAGACTTTCGCCAGGCCGTCCGCACAGGGCGTACGGAACCGGCGAGCCAGACACATAAGCTCCCGTGCGGCGCCCGCGCCCCGGACGGCGGCACCGCGCCACAGGCGCGACCGTGCCGCCGGACCGGAACCAGGCGCGGCGCCCGGGAGCGTGACGGGAGAACCCCGCATGCTCGAGTCCAACGAAGACACCAACGCCCCCGGTGACAAGCTGCCGCCGCGCCGCAGGCGCCGCGCCGCTTCCCGCCCCGCCGGTCCGCCGGTGACGGGCGCGACCGCCGATGCCGCCGAGACCACGGCGGCCGCAGAGGCCCCGGCCGTCGAGACCGTCGAGGAGGCCGCCCCTGCCGAGGCCGAGGCCGCCCCCGCGCCGCGCACCCGCCGCCGGGCCACCCGCAAGGCCACCGCGCCCGCCGTGGAGACCGCGGCCGAGCCGGTCGCCGAGCCGGTCGTGGAGACCCCCGCGGCCGAGGCCGTCGAGGAGGCCCTCGAGGCCGCCCCCGCCCGCCCGCGCCGCCGCGCCACCCGTAAGGCCACCTCGCCGGTGACCTCCCCGGCCGCCGCCGAGGAGACCGCGGCGCCCGTCGCCGAGCCGGTCGCCGAGACCGCCGCCGCTCCGGCCGTCGAGGCCGTCGAGGAGGCCGCGCCGCCGGCCCGTACCCGCCGTCGCGCCACCCGCAAGGCCACCGCTCCGGCCGGCCCCCCGGCCGCCGAGGAGACCGTGGTCGCGGCGCCGGTCGCCGAGACCGCCGCCGCTCCGGCCGCCGAGGCCGTCGAGGCCGTCGAGGAGGCCGCGCCGCCGGCCCGTACCCGCCGTCGCGCCACCCGCAAGGCCACCGCGCCCGAGCCGACCGCCGCTCCGGCCGCAGAGCAGGCCGTCACCGGCGAGTCGCTGCCCCAGTCCACCGTCGAGCAGATCGCCGCCGACGAGGCCGAGGTCGCCGCCGCCGAGACCGCCGCCACCCGTGGCCGCGGCCGCCGCCGCGCCACCTCGCCGCAGTTCACCTCCGAGCCGGCCCCGGCCCGCGAGCCGCGCCGCGCCGCGCGTCCCGCCGTCCCCGTCTTCCAGGCCCCGGTCTTCGCCGAGCCCATGTTCCAGACTCCGGAGACCGCCGCCGCGGCAGCCGCCGCCTACGCGGAGGAGCCGGAGGAGGACGCGGCCACCGAGACCGCCGCGACGGCCGAGGTCGTGGAGGCCGTCGAGCCCGCCGAGACCGAGACCGCCGAGCGCGCCGAGACCGGCTCCCGCCGTCGCCGTCGCCGCCGTGGCGAGCCCGTCGCCGTCGAGCCCGTCCCGGCCACCGTTGCCGACGAGCCCGAGGTCGAGGCCGCCGCCGACGAGATCGAGGAGGCCGAGGAGGCCGAGGAGGCCGAGGAGACGGACGAGTACGAGGACCGTCCGTCCCGCCGTCGCCGCCGTGGCGGTCGCCGTCGCCGTCGTGGCGAGCTCACCGAGGTCGAGGAGGCCGAGGAGGGCGAGGAGCCGCACGCCGAGGACGAGGCCGAGGAGACCGACGAGGGCGAGGAGGAGCAGGAGGAGGCCGACGCCTACGCCGGCGGCTCCAGCAGCTCCCGTCGCCGTCGCCGTCGCCGCCGTCGCAGCGGGGACGCCTCCGCCGACGTCGAGGCGGGCGACGAGGACGGCGTCCGTACGGTCGTCAAGGTCCGCGAGCCCCGCCCGGCCCGCGAGAAGGCCGAGCCCGGCACCGGCGCCGACGAGGTCCAGTCCATCAAGGGCTCGACCCGCCTGGAGGCCAAGAAGCAGCGCCGCCGCGAAGGCCGCGAGCAGGGCCGCCGTCGCGTCCCGATCATCACCGAGGCCGAGTTCCTCGCCCGCCGCGAGGCCGTCGAGCGCGTCATGGTCGTCCGCCAGAACGGCGAGCGCACCCAGATCGGCGTCCTGGAAGACAACGTGCTCGTCGAGCACTACGTCAACAAGGAGCAGGCCACCTCGTACGTCGGCAACGTCTACCTGGGCAAGGTCCAGAACGTGCTGCCGTCCATGGAGGCCGCCTTCGTCGACATCGGCAAGGGCCGCAACGCCGTCCTGTACGCCGGCGAGGTCAACTTCGAGGCGCTCGGCATGGGCCACGGCCCGCGCCGCATCGAGTCCGCCCTCAAGTCAGGCCAGTCGGTCCTCGTGCAGGTCACGAAGGACCCGATCGGCCACAAGGGCGCGCGTCTGACCAGCCAGGTCTCCCTGCCGGGCCGCTACCTCGTGTACGTCCCCGAGGGCTCGATGACCGGCATCAGCCGCAAGCTCCCGGACACCGAGCGCGCCCGTCTGAAGACCATCCTCAAGAAGATCGTCCCCGAGGACGCGGGCGTCATCGTGCGCACCGCCGCCGAGGGCGCGAGCGAGGACGAGCTGCGCCGCGACGTCGAGCGCCTGCAGGCGCAGTGGGCCGACATCCAGAAGAAGGCCGCCCAGATCTCGACGTCCGCGCCGAGCCTGCTCTACGGCGAGCCGGACATGACCGTCCGGGTCGTCCGCGACATCTTCAACGAGGACTTCTCGAAGGTCATCGTCAGCGGCGACGACGCGTGGGAGACCATCCACGGGTACGTCTCGCACGTCGCGCCCGACCTGGCCGACCGCCTGTCCAAGTGGACCAGCGAGGTCGACGTCTTCGCGACGTACCGGATCGACGAGCAGCTGATGAAGGCGCTGGACCGCAAGGTCTGGCTGCCGAGCGGCGGCTCGCTGGTGATCGACAAGACCGAGGCGATGATCGTCGTCGACGTCAACACCGGCAAGTTCACCGGCCAGGGCGGCAACCTCGAAGAGACCGTGACGAGGAACAACCTCGAAGCGGCCGAGGAGATCGTGCGCCAGCTGCGCCTGCGCGACCTGGGCGGCATCGTCGTCATCGACTTCATCGACATGGTCCTGGAGTCCAACCGCGACCTGGTGCTGCGCCGCCTCCTGGAGTGCCTGGGCCGGGACCGGACCAAGCACCAGGTGGCCGAGGTCACCTCGCTCGGCCTGGTCCAGATGACCCGCAAGCGGGTCGGCCAGGGCCTCCTGGAGTCCTTCTCCGAGACCTGCGTCCACTGCAACGGCCGCGGTGTCATCGTGCACATGGAGCAGCCGGCCACCGCCGGCGGTGGTGGCGGCGGCAAGCGCTCGAAGAAGCGCGGCCGCGGCGGCGCCGAGCACGAGCACGAGCACGCCGAGGCCGTGGAGCCGGAGACGGCGGAGACCGAGGCCGAGGTCGCCGCGGAGCTGGCCGCCCCGGTGGCCGTGCCGGTGCCGATCGCCCCGGACGAGGAGCTGTACGGCTCCGCCGCCGAGGCGGAGGCCGCCGCCACGCGCGGTCGTGGCCGCCGTCGCGCCACCCGCCGGGTGTCCGCGCCGGTCGTCTCGACGCCGGTCGCCCCGGCGCCGGTCGTGGAGACCGAGGCCGTGGACTTCGAGCCGGCGCCCGCCGCCGAGCCCGTCGCCCCGGTCGCCGAGCCCGAGCCGGTCGTGGAGCCCGAGCCGGTGGTCGAGGAGACCGCCGCCCCGGCCCCGCGCGGCCGTCGCCGGGCCACCCGCCGGGTGACGTCCCCGGTCGTCTCGACCACGGACGCGGCCGCCGAGGTCGTCACCGAGCCGGTCGCCGAGACCGCTCCGGAGCCGGAGCCCGTCGTGGCGCCGGAGCCGGTGGCCGAGCCCGCGGCCGAGGCCGTCGAGCCCGTCGTCGAGGAGGCCCCCGTGGCCGCCCCGCCGCGTGCCCGGCGCCGGGTGGTCCGTAAGGCCACCGCTCCCGCCGGTTCGCCCGCGGGCGCCGAGGAGGCGGCCGTCGTCGTGGTGACCACGGCTCCGGCCGAGGCCGCCGAGGCTCAGGCCGAGCCCGAGCCCGAGCCCGAGGCGGAGGCCGCGCCGGCCAAGAAGACGGCCGCGCGCAAGACCGCGAAGAAGGCCACGGCCAAGAAGGCCGCCACCAAGAAGACGGCGGCGACCAAGAAGACCGCGGCGGCGAAGAAGACCACCGCCAAGAAGGCCACGGCCAAGAAGGCGGCGGAGAAGACCGCCGCCCCGGCCCAGGACTGACCGGCCGGTGCGGGCCGCCTCCCCCGGACGGAGGGGGCGGCCCGCACCGCACGGGCGAATTTGACCCTCTGTGGCAGCCGCCCGTAACCTAGACCGTCGGCGTGTCTATGGATGCGCCGCGCCTCTGAGCACCTCCCTCCCGCTCGTCGGGAGAGGCCGCTCGTCCGATTCCGGAACGCCGCGGGCCCTCGGGTCCGTGTGAGTGGCTGGCTTCAGAGGTTTCGATCCCGAGTGAGAGAGAGATCCGCGTGTACGCCATCGTGCGCAGCGGTGGTCGCCAGCACAAGGTTGCTGTCGGCGACATCGTTGAGGTTGACAAGATTTCCACCGCCAAGGTTGGCGACACGGTCGAGCTCTCGACCCTGCTCGTTGTCGACGGCGACGCCGTGACCAGCGACCCGTGGGTCCTGGCCGGTATCAAGGTCACGGCCGAGGTCGTGGACCACCACAAGGGCGCCAAGATCGACATCCTGCGCTACAAGAACAAGACCGGCTACCGCCGTCGCCAGGGTCACCGTCAGCAGTACACGGCGATCAAGGTCACCGGTATCCCCGCGGCTGCGAAGTAAGAGGGACTGAGACATGGCACACAAGAAGGGCGCATCGTCCACCCGGAACGGGCGCGACTCCAATGCCCAGCGGCTCGGCGTGAAGCGCTTCGGCGGTCAGGTCGTCAACGCGGGTGAGATCCTGGTCCGCCAGCGTGGCACCCACTTCCACCCGGGCGCGGGCGTCGGCCGTGGCGGCGACGACACGCTGTTCGCCCTGCAGGCCGGTTCGGTGCAGTTCGGCACCCACCGTGGCCGCAAGGTCGTGAACATCGTTCCGGTCGCCTGATCGGAACTCTTTGCGGAGGCGGACCTCACTTCCCGGAAGGGAAGAGGGTCCGCCTTTCGCGTGTTACTAGATAGACATTCCACCCGTAATTCTCTGGAGGCACAGAACCATGACCACCTTCGTGGACCGCGTCGAGCTGCACGTCGCCGCGGGTAACGGAGGCCACGGCTGCGCCTCCGTACACCGGGAGAAGTTCAAGCCGCTCGGCGGCCCCGACGGCGGCAACGGCGGCCGTGGCGGCGATGTGATCCTGGTCGTCGACCAGTCGGTCACCACTCTCCTCGAGTACCACCACTCCCCGCACCGCAAGGCCACCAACGGGCAGCCCGGCGCCGGCGACAACCGCTCCGGCAAGGACGGCCAGGACCTGGTCCTGACCGTGCCCGACGGCACCGTCGTCCTCGACAAGAAGGGCAACGTCCTCGCCGACCTGGTCGGCCAGGGCACCACCTTCATCGCGGGACAGGGCGGTCGCGGCGGCCTCGGCAACGCCGCGCTGGCCTCGGCCCGCCGCAAGGCCCCCGGCTTCGCCCTCCTCGGCGAGCCCGGCGAGGCGCGGGACATCGTCCTGGAGCTCAAGACCGTCGCCGACGTGGCCCTCGTGGGCTACCCGAGCGCCGGCAAGTCCTCGCTCATCTCCGTCCTGTCGGCCGCCAAGCCGAAGATCGCGGACTACCCCTTCACCACGCTCGTCCCGAACCTCGGCGTGGTCACGGCCGGCTCGACCGTCTACACGATCGCCGACGTGCCGGGTCTGATCCCGGGCGCCAGCCAGGGCCGCGGCCTCGGCCTGGAGTTCCTCCGCCACGTGGAGCGCTGCTCGGTCCTCGTCCACGTCCTCGACACGGCGACGCTGGAGTCCGAGCGCGACCCGGTCACCGACCTCGACGTCATCGAGGAGGAGCTCAAGCAGTACGGCGGTCTGGAGGACCGACCCCGGATCGTCGTCCTCAACAAGATCGACATCCCGGACGGCCAGGACCTCGCGGACATGATCCGCCCGGACCTGGAGGAGCGCGGCTACCAGGTGTTCGAGGTCTCCGCCGTGGCCCGTACGGGTCTGAAGGAGCTCTCCTTCGCCCTCGCCGGCATCGTCGCCGAGGCGCGCGCGGCCAAGCCGAAGGAGGAGGCGACCCGGATCGTCATCCGCCCGAAGGCCGTCGACGATACGGGCTTCACCGTCACGTACGACGAGCACGAAGAGGTCTACCGGGTGCGCGGCGAGAAGCCGGAGCGCTGGGTCCGCCAGACCGACTTCAACAACGACGAGGCCGTGGGCTACCTGGCCGACCGCCTCAACCGCCTCGGCGTCGAGGACGCGCTGATGAAGGCGGGTGCCCGTGCGGGCGACGGCGTCGCGATCGGCTCCGAGGACAACGCGGTCGTCTTCGACTGGGAGCCCACCATGATGGCGGGCGCCGAGATGCTCGGCCGCCGCGGTGAGGACCACCGTCTGGAGGCCCCGCGTCCGGCCGCGCAGCGCCGCCGTGACCGGGAGGCGGAGCGCGACGACGCGCAGCGCGAGTACGACGAGTTCGACCCGTTCTAGGCGAGTTCGACCCGTTCTGGTGGGCGGGTCGGCGCCGGGTTTCCCGGGCCGGCCCGCCTCTCCCACGGGCGCGGGCCGGCCATCCGCCGGCGGTCATCGGCCGGGCACCCCTGGGGTGTCCGGCCGGTTCCGTTCGGGCGCAGGCCGCCCGGGGGCCGTCCGGGGGCCACGTAGGATTCACGGGTGAGTGAGACCCCCCGGCCGCAGGCCGCCGCGCGTGTCAGTGTCGTCGTCATCGCGTACAACGACGCGGCACACGTCGGCGACGCCGTCCGCTCCGCGCTCGCGCAGGGCGAGGCGGTCGGCGAGGTCGTCGTCGTCGACGACGCCTCCGGGGACACCACGCCCGAGGTCCTCGCCGGCTTCGCCGACGACCCGCGGGTGCGCCCGCTGATCCGGCGGGAGAACAGCGGCGGCTGCGGCACCCCCCGCAACGACGGCATCGACGCCGCCGTCCATCCGTACGTCCTGTTCCTCGACAGCGACGACCTGCTGCTGCCCGGCGCCGTCGACGGCCTGCTCGCCGTCGCCTCCGAGCAGCGCGCCGACGTCGTCGCGGGCATCTGCGTGCGGCGCGAGCTCCCCGAGGGCCGCGAGACCGTCTGGGCCCCCTCGCTGTACGACGTCTCCCAGGGCGCCACGCTCCCCGGCACCGTCCTCGACGGCATCGAGGGCCACCCGGAGTTCGTCCTCGACACCCTCTCCGTCAACAAGCTCTACCGCCGGGACTTCCTCGACCGGCACGCCATCCGCTTCCCCGACGGTGCCTTCCACTACGAGGACTTCGTCTTCAGCGCCCGGGTGCAGGCCGCCACCCCCCGGCTCGCCGTCACCGACGTGCCCGTGTACGTGTGGCACGTGCGGCGGCAGGCCGCGACCCTGTCGATCTCGCTGCGCCGCGCCTCCCTGGCCAACTGGGAGCACCGGCTCGCCGCGCACGCCGCCGTCGTCGAGGTGTTCCGCACGGCGGGACGGCCCGCGCTGGCCCGCGCCGCGCAGACGAAGTTCCTCGACTACGACCTCCCCATGTACCTGCGCGAGCTGCCGCAGCGGACCGCCGCCTACCGGGCCGACTGGTGGACGGCCACCCGCGCGCACCTGGCCGGCTTCGAGGCCGCCGCGGTCGCCGACGCCCAGGCTCCGGGCCGTTGGCTGCACGCCGGGCTCGCCGCTCTCCCCGCCGTGCCCGAGGGACGGGAGCTGACCCGGTTCGTCGAGCTGGCCGCGCCCCTGCCCCGGCTCGTGCCGCCGTACCCGCGCGCCGAGGGCGGCGCGCCGGTCCTGTCCGCCGCGCCCGCCGACGTACCCCTGGAGGGTCTCGCGGAGCTCGGGCCCGCGGAGCTGCCCGTGGCCGTGGACGGGTCCGTGACCGTCGGCGCGTCGACCCGGCTGACCCTGACCGTCCACGATCTCTACGGGCGTGTCGCCGCACTGCGCCCCACCGCCGTCCGCGTGGCGTTCACGGAGCGGGTCTCGGCGGCGGAGCTGTCGGTCGACGCGCCGCTGCTCCCCGCGGAGGAGGGCTGGACGGCCACAGTCTCGCTGCCCACCGCGAAGCTGCTCCGCGCGGGCCGGCTCGCCGCCTGGTCGCTCCGCGCCGAGCTGCGGTACGCGGACGGTTCGACCGGGGACGCCGAGGTCAGAGCTCCGCAGGGGTTCGTCGGCCGGCGCGGAATGGTCCTCGGGCGACTGGGCCGGGTGCTGCTCGTCCAGGTCGTGGCCTCGGCGCGTCGCGGGCTCGTCCTCCGCTTCGCGGGCGGCGCCGTCGGGGCACGTCAGGTGGTCTCCGGCCGCTTCAAGAGGCTGTTTGCGATGCGGTGAACATCACCGAAGGTCCGGGTGGGCAGGTATGAAACAATTCCTCCCGCCGGGTAGTCTTTCCGGTCGCCGGGTGGCGCTCATAGAACATGTGGGGGCGACACCCTTCACCACTGAAGGCAATAGCGCGCCATTGATCATGGCGCAGGCAGTGCTGCGCCTGGCCGGAAGGCGTGCCAGATGTCGCCGCCCGCACTTGTGAGAGGACTTGGATGCCGACTAGCGACGTCCCTGATGTGAGCGTCGTCATCATCGTGTACAACGATGAGGAACGGCTCCCGCGAGCGGTCCGGTCCGTGCTCGACCAGACCCTCAACAACCTCGAAGTGATCATCGCCGACGACTGTTCGACCGATGGCACCGAGGGTGTCGCGCGTTCTCTGGAGGCCTCCGACCCGCGTGTGCGCTACGTGCGGCTGGAGCAGAACAGTGGTGGCTGCAGCGCGCCCCGCAACCGCGGCATCGCGGTCGCCCGCGCCCCGCACGTCATGTTCCTGGACAGTGACGACGAGCTGCCCCGCCACGCCTGCAAGAGCCTGCTCCTCGTCGCCGAGGAGACCGGGGTCGACTTCGTCACCGGTGAGGTGACCCGCCTGTTCGAGGAGTCGAACACCACCGGCCTCTGGTACCCGCACCTCTTCACCGAGAAGCGGGTCGTCAACGGCATCGCCGAGGCGCCGGAGTACTTCTTCGACCACCTGTCGACGAACAAGCTCTACCGGACCGCCTTCATCCGGGACAACGCCCTCACCTTCCCCGAGGGCATCCACTACGAGGACCAGCTGTTCTCCGCGCAGGCCTTCTCGCTCGCGGAGTCCTTCGCCGTCGTCCCGTGGTCGGTCTACACCTGGCGCCTCGCTCCGGAGAGCGTCTCCATCTCCTCCAGCCGGCACAAGATCCAGAACGTCGCGGACCGCATCGGCGTGGCCCGGCTCATCGACACCTGGTTCGAGGAGAACGGCCACGGCGAGCTGCGCGCGGAGAAGGACTACAAGTTCCTCCGCCACGACTTCCGCCTGTACCTGGGCGACCTGCCGTTCCGTGACCTCGAATGGACCGCCGAGTTCGCCGACGTGGTGAACCCGTACCTGGACGAGATCTCCGACGAGACCTACGCCCGGCTCTCCCGCGAGGAGCGCATCTGCATCCACCTGCTGCGCACCGGCCGCCTGGAGGACCTCCAGGTCGCCGCCCGCCAGCTGGGCCGGCCGCAGCTCGCCCCGCGCTTCGTGACGGAGGAGGGCGGGGCCACCTACTGGGGTGCCGTCGCCCCCACCGACGACGCGAGCCGCAGCGCGCTGGACATCAGCGAGTGGTACATGCGCGAGCAGGTGCTCGCCACCGGCCGCATCCGGCACGAGCTGACCTCCGTGACGATGCGGGGCCCGGTCCTGCACCTGGAGATCCACACGTACGACCCGGCCGGTCTGATCACCGAGGACACCAAGGCCTCGGTCAAGCTCGCCGCGCACAAGACGCCGCTCACGGTGCCGCTGACCCTGCACCCGCAGGGCGAGGGGCAGTACGTCTCCAAGGCCCAGCTCGACTTCCGCAAGGTGCCCGTCGGCAAGGTCGGCGTGGCGACCCGTCGCCACCCGGTGGTCGCCCTGGAGCGCGACGGCGCCCGCCGCACGGACATCCTGCTGGCCAAGCACGACCAGCCGGACTTCCGCGCCACCGTCACGTACCACAAGTTCGGCATCCACCACCTCCGCATCAGGGCGGAGCAGAAGGGCGCCGGGCGTCTTGAGGTGGCCTGGCAGCGGTCCGGTGTCCTGAAGTCCCTCGAACCCCTCGGCCCCTACGCCCGCAAGGCCAAGGGCAAGGTCGGCAAGGTCAGGAAGATCCTCGTCGGCAACGAGGGCAAGGCCAGCGCGTACGACGCCGTGTCCAAGCTCCCGCGCCGCAAGCGCGGTCTCGCCGTGTTCGAGGCGCTGGAGGGCCGCGGCTACGCGGACAGCCCGCGCTACATCTACGAGGAGCTCAAGCGCCGCAACCTCCCGATCGACGTGGTCTGGTCGTACTCCGGCGACCGCTCGTCCTTCCCGGAGGACGTCACCCTCGTCAAGCGCGGAAGCTTCGCCTACGGACGTGCGCTGGCCCGTGCCACCTACTGGGTCGACTCGCACAACCTGCCGTACCTGTACCCGAAGCCGAAGGGCACCCGGTACCTCCAGACCTGGCACGGCCAGACCTTCAAGGCGATGGGCTTCGACGTGCCCTCGCTGCGCGGCGCGTCGGAGATCGAGAAGGGGCGCTTCCGCGCCGCCGTCGGTCGCTGGGACGCCCTCGTCTGCCCCAGTGCCGAGTTCGAGCGGACCTTCGTCCCGGCCTTCGAGGTCTCGGCCGACCTGATCCGCTCCGGCTACCCGCGCAACGACGTGCTGGTGCGCTGGGCCGAGCCCGAGCAGCAGGCCAGGGCCGCCGCCGTCCGCGAGGCCCTGAACATCCCGGCCGACAAGAAGGTCCTGCTCTACGCCCCGACGTTCCGTGACGCGGCCCGCCGCACCGGACAGTCGGTGCGGGTGGACCTGGAGGCTCTGGCCCCGCACCTGTCCGACCAGTGGATCGTCGTCGTGCGGACCCACCCGTACGACCGGTTCAAGATCGCTCCGGAGCTGGGCCACTTCCTGCGCGACGGCTCCTCCTTCGCCGACATCAACGATGTGATGCTGGCCTCGGACGCGGTCCTCACGGACTACTCGTCGCTGATGTTCGACTACGCCAACACCGGGCGTCCGATCCTGCTCTACACGGACGACTACGAGGTGTACAAGGGCGGCGACCGCGGCACGTACTACGACCTCGAAGAGATCGCGCCCGGTCCGATGCTGACGACCACCGAGGACCTCGCCGCCGCCGTGCGGGACCTGGAGGGCACCCAGGAGCGCCACGCCGAGCGGTACGCGCGCTTCCAGGAAATGTTCTGCTCGTACGAGACCGGCCACGCCAGCAAGATGGTGGTCGATGCTTTTTTCGAAGGCGGCACCCATGACTGAGGCCTCCCCTGTCCGCAACGTGTTCTTCGTCGGCATCGACGTCGACTCGATGGGTGGATCCCAGCGGGTGCTGCACACCCTCGCCCAGGGCATGGGGGAGCGCGGTCACCGCGTCGAGCTGATCGGCATCCGGCCGAGCCCCGAGCCGTTCCCGTACAACGCCACGCGCGCGTACCGGCACTCGACGCTCTACCCGGCACCCTCCGAGCCCAAGCCGCCCGTGCGCACGGTCGGCGACCGGATGAGCCTGGCGCGGCGCGCCGAGGCCCGCCGCGCCCGGGCCGACCGCGACAACGCGCGGGCGGAGTTCGAGCGGAAGCTGGCCGAGGTCGAGGACGGCTACATCGTCTTCGGCTCGCCGTGGGCGGTCGACTGGGTCATGCCGCTGAAGTGGCGTCACCTCAAGGGCATCGGGCAGTACCACGAGTCCTTCGCGCAGGCGAAGCAGAGCGCCAACCTGGGCCTGATCCGCCGTCACTACCCGGCGCTGGAGCAGACCCTGGTGCTCTCCGAGGGCGACGCGGTCGAGTTCGTCAACCAGCGCGTGCCGAACGTGCGCGTCATGCCGAACCCGCTGCCGTTCTTCCCGGACGAGCTGGCCCCGCTCGACACCCGCAAGATCGGCGCGGTCGGCCGGCTCGACCCGATCAAGCGGTACGACCGCATGATCGAGGCCTTCGCGCAGGCCCACAAGGGCCGCGACGGCTGGGAGCTGCACCTCTTCGGCGAGGGCCCGCTGGAGGGCGAGCTCCGGATGCGGGCCGAGGACCTCGGCGTCGCCGACCAGGTCGTCTTCCGCGGCACGGCGCAGGACATGGCCGCCGCCTACCGCGAGCTGTCCATCGTCGCGATCAGCAGTGAGCGCGAGGGCCGGCCGATGGCGCTGGCCGAGGCCGCCGCCTGCGGCGTGCCGTGCGTGAGCTTCGATGTCTCCGGCGGAGTCCGGGAGCTCGTCGCGGACGGCGTCTCGGGCACCCTGGTGCCGCCGGCCGACGTGCCGGGGCTCGCCGCCGCGCTCGGTGAGCTGATGGACGACGACGCGATGCGCCGGCGGTACGGCAGGGCCGGCCGCGAGCACGTCGCGCACCTGGCGCTGCCGCACGTCCTCGACCAGTGGGAGGCGGCGTTCGAGGAGATCGAGCGCTAGACCCGCGGAACGCCGGAAGCCCCGCCCGACCCTGCGTCCGGGCGGGGCTTCCGGCGTGTCCGGGCCTGTGCCCGGGGTGGGCCTCCGGCGTGTCCGAGTCTGTGTCCGGGCTGGACCTCCGGCGTGTCGGGGGCCACTTCGGGAGCCTCCGGGGGGCCCGGAGGCTGTGGCTACACTGTCGGAATGACCTGGCTCATCACCGGCGGTGCCGGTTACATCGGTTCCCACGTCGTCAAGGCAATGACCGAGGGCGGCGAGCGCGTCGTCGTGGTCGACGACCTCAGCACCGGCAACCCGGCGCGGGTCCCCGAGGGCATCGTCCTGGAGCAGGGCACGGTCCTGGACCGCGCCTTCCTGGACCGGGTGCTGCGCGAGCACCAGATCACGGGCATCGTCCACCTGGCCGGCAAGAAGCAGGTCGGCGAGTCGGTCGAGAAGCCGCTGTTCTACTACCACGAGAACGTGACGGGTCTGCAGACGATCCTCGACGCGGCGGCCGCGGCCGGTGTGAAGAGCTTCCTCTTCTCCTCCTCCGCCTCCGTCTACGGCATGCCCGACGTGGACCTCGTCACCGAGGACACCGAGTGCCTGCCGCTCAGCCCGTACGGCGAGACGAAGCTCGTCGGCGAGTGGATGGCCCGCGCCGTCGGCCAGGCCCACGGCCTGTCCACGGCCTGCCTGCGGTACTTCAACGTGGCGGGCGCGGCGGCCCCGGAGCTCGCCGACACCGGCGTCTTCAACCTGGTGCCGATGGTCTTCGAGCGCCTCGACGCCGGCGAGTCCCCCCGCATCTTCGGCGACGACTACCCGACACCGGACGGCACCTGCATCCGCGACTACATCCACGTCGCCGACATCGCGAGCGCCCACCTCGCCGCGGCCCGCTCGCTCGCCGCGGCGGCCGAGCGCGGCGAGACGGCCACGCTGACCCTGAACATCGGGCGCGGCGAGGGCGTGTCGGTGCGCGAGATGGTGAACCTCATCAACGAGGTCACCGGCCACAGCGTCGAGCCCGTCGTCACCCCGCGCCGCCCGGGCGACCCGGCCCGCGTGGTCGCCTCGGCCGAGCGCATCGAGTCGGAGCTCGGCTGGAAGGCGCAGCACGACGTCCGCTCCATGATCAGCTCCGCCTGGGAGGGCTGGGGCGCCAACCGCGCGGTCCGCGCGACCGTCTGACACCGGCGTTTCGCGTAGGAGGGGTGCCCCGGCCCGGGGCACCCCTCCTACGCGTGCCCGGGTCTCAGGGGCGGTGGATGCGGTTCACGCCGTAGTACGTGGCCGTGCACTGCGCCGCCCAGTCCCGCTCGTACGAGGACGCGAAGAGGGGTTCGGTGAGGCCCCCGATGAGGAGCGGCCTGTACGCGACCTCACGGGCACCCGCCGCCACCTCGTCCCGGATGCGGGCGTTCTGACGGTCCCAGGCGACAGAGCGCACCACCGTGCTCGTGGTCAGCGCGTGCACCGGGTGCACCAGGGCGGCCGTGCTGCCGACGGCGACCGTGCCGACCGCCATGAGGACGGCGGCGCGTCCGGCGGGGCGCAGGGGCGTCGACAGGCGCCGTCCCAGGAGCCGCCCGCCCCATGCCCCGTACGCGCAGAGGGCGATCAGCAGCGGAAGCAGGAAGCTCGTCCAGGTGCGGCCGTAGGTCCAGCCGGTGTCCCCGTAGCCGCTGCGCAGTCCGAAGACGACGCCCAGCGCGGCGAGGCCGATCATCGGCAGCGGCAGGAGCACCGCCACGCGGAACAGCGCGCGCGGGGGGAGTGCCGGGGCACCCCGGCGGGCGCCGCCCTCCGGCTGGGCGGCGAGCGCCAGGCCGAACAGCGCGCCGACGGCGAGGGCGCCCAGATACGCCCACTGGCCGCCGATCGTCTGCCAGAGGCGCCACCAGTCGTGGAAGGTCTCTCCGACGCTCGCGGCCGACAGGGGCTCCGGCGGGTGCTGGGACCGCCGCCAGCGCGCTCCGGGCGAGGTGTAGAGGAGGACGAGGCCGGTGAGGAGCCCGAGGCAGGCCGCCGCGCACCAGGTGGACGCGTACCGGTCCCGGGCCCAGCCGAACCGGGGCAGACAGAGGACGCCCACGGTGGCCGAGAACAACCCGGCCACCAGGGTGAACGGTTCGCTCAGCATGCCGAGCGCCACCCCGACCAGGAGCGCCGACCCCACCGCCACGGCCCTGGCCCACCGCACGCCGCCGCGCGCGGCGCGGACCGCGCCGAGCACGGTCCAGATGCCGATCACGCTCGGCAGGGTGTGGGAGATCGTCGCCGGCGCCCAGAGCAGTACCTGGTACGAGCGGGTGCCGGCGAAGAACAGCAGCGCGGTGATGAGCGCCGTCGCGGCCACGAGCGGCACGGTGGGCGGTTCGGCGGTCCGTGCGGGGGCCGGCGCGGTGGGCCCGGAGTCCGGGCCTGCGGCCGGGCGCAGCGAGCGCAGGGCGGTGCGGGCGAGGAGGAACAGGCCCGTGCCCAGCGCGAGGATCAGGAAGGCGGGCAGCAGCTTCGGGCCCCGCATGCCGTCGGAGTAGAGGAGGCCGGTGAGGAAGGCGTTGGTGACGCGCCCGTTCTGGGTGCGGTAGAAGTCCGAGGTGATCCCCAGGGCCCCCATGTCGCGCGCCTTCCACAGGGCGCACCAGTCGTCCGACGTGGGACGCACGTAGACGCCGAGGAAGGCGCCGACCGAGAGCAGCACCCCGGCCCCGGCGGCGACGACGAGCGCGATCCAGGGCAGCACCTGCCGCAGACCCTCCCGGCGTCCGGAGGCGTCCCCCGTCTCCTGGGCGCCGCCGGTGTCCTGTCCGTGGTCTCCGTCGTTGCCGTTCTGCTCGCCCTTCGGCATCCGCGCGTCACCGTGCTCCGAGATGGTGGTCCTGCTCAACGGTCATCGCTCCAGCCGGCCAAGGTCCGTGGCATGTCGCCCCTATGAGTGACGAACGGGTGAAAATGCCACGTATACCAATATCTTCCCCACATGCTTTGCTTCATGGACGACATGCCGACCAGGGGCGGCCACTCGGACGCCGCCGGGCGGTCACCGCCCGGCCGTACCGTGGCCGCGCTGCTCGAAGGAGAGTCCGGTGGCGGTCCTTCCAGTCCTTCAGGACGTACTCTCGCCCATCCCTCTGGAGTGACCGTTCCATGACCAGGCTTTCCGTCGTCGTCCCCTGCTACAACGAGGAGGACGTCATCGAGCGCTTCGACACGCGGATGCGACAGGTGCTCGACGCACTCCCGGTCGGATACGAGATCTGCTACATCGACGACGGAAGTTCCGACGGGACGCTGGGAAAACTGCGCGAGATCGCCGCCCGCCACCCGCAGCACACCCAGTACGCCTCCTTCAGCCGCAACTTCGGCAAGGAGGCCGCCATGCTCGCCGGCCTGCGCAAATCCACCGGTGACGCCGTCGTCATCATGGACGCCGACCTCCAGCACCCGCCCGAGCTGCTCGGACGCATGCTCGACCTCTACCACCAGGGCCACGACCAGGTGATGGCGCGGCGCACCCGCGAGGGCGACAAGAAGGTCCGTACGGCGCTCAGCCGTGTGTACTACCGCGCCGTGAACCGTTGGGTGGACGTCGAACTCACGGACGGCGTCGGCGACTTCCGCCTGCTCTCCCGGCCCGCCGTCGACGCCCTGCTGTCGCTGCCCGAGTACAACCGCTTCTCCAAGGGCCTCTTCTCCTGGATCGGCTTCGACACCGTCACCTTCGACTACCGGAACGCCGCGCGCGAGGGCGGCGAGACGAAGTGGAAGTTCAGCTCCCTGCTCAACTACGGCATGGACGGGCTGATCTCCTTCAACAACCGTCCGCTGCGCATCGCCCTCTGGCTCGGCATGATGCTCACCGGCCTCGCCGCCCTCTACGCCGTCTGGGTGACCGTCGCCGCGATCACCCAGGGCGTCACCGCTCCCGGCTACGTCACCCTGGTCGCGATCATCGTGGGGCTCGGGGGCGTCCAGATGGTGATGCTGGGACTGATCGGCGAGTACATCGGCCGCATCTACTACGAGACGAAGCGCCGGCCGCACTTCCTCGTGAAGGAGACCCACCGCTCCTTCGGCCGCGCCGCCGCCGAGCGTGCCGCCGCCGAACGGATCCGCGTCGTGACCGCCGAGCGGGAGCGCTGATGGGGTCCACGCGCCCCGGTGACGTGCGGGACGCACGACGGGCCCGGCTCGCGGAGATCTTCCGCTTCGCGCTGGTCGGCGGCGTCAACACCGGGACCTTCTTCGGCTGTTACCTGCTCCTGCACCCCTGGATGCCCTACTTCGCCGCGTACTCCCTCGCCTTCCTCCTCAGCATGATCGGCTCCTTCTTCCTCAACACCTACTTCACCTACCGCACCCGCCCGACATGGAAGAAGTTCGTCCTCTTCCCGCTCACCAACGTCACCAACTACCTCGTCCAGAGCATCGGCCTCTACGCCCTCGTCACCTGGGCCGGAATGGACGACAGGATCGCGCCACTCGTCGCGGCCGTCGTCGCGATCCCGTTCACCTACCTGATCTCCCAGCGGATCCTGGTGCCCCGCGGCACCGGCCGGCCCGCCGCCGGCTCCGGTCCAGGGAGCGAAACGGACGAGCGGCAGACCTCCCGGCTCGCGTAGATTGCCTGGCAGCCGCGGCGGGGAGCGCGGCGCGTGGGACAGCCGAGTGAGGACGACGCAGGTGGCGACGCAGGTGACGGGACAGACGGACGTGGCAAGGCAGTACGTGACGGAGGCCCGCAGGATCGTCGTCAAGGTCGGCTCCTCCTCGCTCACCACCGCCTCCGGGGGCCTCGACGCCGACCGCGTCGACGCCCTCGTCGACGTCCTCGCCAAGGTCCGCAGCGGCGGCGAGAAGGAGATCGTCCTCGTCTCCTCCGGCGCCATCGCCGCGGGACTCGCACCGCTCGGCCTCACCCGCCGCCCCAAGGACCTCGCCCGCCAGCAGGCCGCCGCCAGCGTCGGCCAGGGCCTCCTCGTCGCCCGCTACACCGCCTCCTTCGCCCGCTACGGCGTCCGCGTCGGCCAGGTCCTCCTCACCACCGACGACACCAGCCGGCGCGCCCACTACCGCAACGCGTACCGGACCCTGGACCAGCTCCTCGCCATGGGCGCGCTCCCCGTCGTCAACGAGAACGACACCGTCGCCACGGACGAGATCCGCTTCGGCGACAACGACCGGCTCGCCGCCCTCGTCGCCCACCTCGTCCGCGCCGACCTGCTCGTGCTGCTCTCCGACGTCGACGGGCTGTACGACGGCGACCCCTCCAAGCCCGGCACCTCGCGGATCGCGCAGGTCACCGGCCCCTCGGACATCGCCCACGTCGAGATCGGCTCGGCCGGCAAGGCGGGCGTCGGCACCGGCGGCATGGTCACCAAGGTCGAGGCCGCCCGGATCGCCGCCGCCGCCGGCATCCCGGTGGTCCTCACCTCCGCGAGCCGCGCCGCCGACGCCCTCGCCGGACGGGACACCGGCACGTACTTCCACCGCACCGGCCGCCGCTCCGCCGACCGGCTGCTCTGGCTCGCCCACGCCTCCACCCCGCAGGGCTCCCTCAGCCTCGACGACGGAGCCGTACGGGCCGTCGTCGAGGGCAAGAAGTCCCTGCTCGCGGCCGGTGTCGCGGCCGTCGAGGGCGACTTCGTGGCCGGCGACCCCGTCGAGCTCCGCGACGCCTCCGGCCGGGCCGTCGCCCGCGGCCTCGTCAACTTCGACGCCAAGGAGCTGCCCCGGATGCTCGGCCGCTCCACCCACGAACTCGCCAAGGACCTCGGACCCGAGTACGAACGCGAGGTCGTCCACCGCGACGACCTGGTCGTCATCCGCTGACGGGGCCGACGCCGAAACGGCTGAAAGTCTGGCCATCCGGAAGGGACGTTCACCAAAACCGCCCCAAGTGCCGCCTCGGACTGGTCAACTTTGTCTCGGGGGTAAGACAAGGCGGGGTACAGCACCACACGCATCACACAGGAGGCCGCCGGTGAGACGAGCGCGCCCAGGGGCACCGCCCCGCGGGACTGCCGAACGCGCCCTGACCAGTGTCGAGGCCGGAGCCGACTTCGACGAGGCACGGCACAGGTCCACGGACAGGAAGACCGAGACCACCACCGAGACACGTGAGGAACGGCCGGTGTCCAAGCTCTGGCACATCACTCTCAGTGTGTCGGGCGTGGAGTCACCGCTGAAGGAAGTGAGACGCGGGCTCGAACAGCTGGCCCACGACCACCCCTTCCTGCTGACCAGCCGCTACGCCAACGACCACGCCGAGATCCGGTACTGGGAAGAGGCCCGCGACCTGCACGACGCGGCGGCCGTCGCCCTGCGCCTGTGGGGCGAGCACCGGCAGACCGCCAAGCTGCCGCCCTGGGAGATCGTGGGCCTCGAGGTCATCGACCGCGAGACCTACCACCAGCGGATCGCGGAGGGCTACGGCCCGCCACCCGCCGCCCCGGTCGGCGTCCACCCCTACTGACGGGAAGACCCCCGCAGACGGGAAGACCCACAGACGGGCGGACCCCCGCCGACGGGCGGACCCCCGCCGGGGGGTGGACCCCCACCGGCGGGCGGCCCCCCACCGACAGGTGGAGACAGGCCACCGCGGTGGGGAAACGTCTCGGAGTGCGGGATACGGGCGCAATACGTGAGGGATGTCCGCAGCGGTGCCAGTACCCTGCGGACATGACCTCGCTCACGCCCCTCGACAACCTCTCCCCGGTCACCCGGGCCGCCTACCGGGCCCGTGGCGCCGCCGCCGAAATCGCGCCACTCCCGCGCGCGGCCAAGGACGACGCGCTCCTCGCGATCGCGGACGCCCTCGAAGTCCGCACCGCCGAGATCGTCGAAGCCAACGCCGTGGACATCGCCAAGGCCCGCGAAGCCGGGACCAGCGAGGCCATCATCGACCGTCTGACCCTCACCCCGGAGCGCGTCCGGGCCATCGCCGCCGACGTCCGTGACGTCGCCGCGCTGCCCGACCCCGTCGGCGAGGTCGTCCGCGGCTCGACCCTCCCCAACGGCATCGACCTCCGCCAGATCCGCGTCCCGCTCGGCGTCGTCGGCATCATCTACGAGGCCCGCCCCAACGTCACCGTCGACGCCGCCGCCCTCTGCCTCAAGTCCGGCAACGCCGTCCTGCTCCGCGGCTCCTCCTCCGCGTACGCCTCCAACACCGCCCTGGTGACCGTCCTGCGCGACGCCATCGGTGGCGCCGGACTCCCCGCCGACGCGATCCAGCTCGTCCCCGGCGAGTCCCGCGAGTCGGTCCACGAGCTGATGCGCGCCCGCGGCCTCGTCGACGTCCTCATCCCGCGCGGCGGAGCCTCCCTCATCCGCACCGTCGTCGAGGAGTCCACCGTCCCGGTCATCGAGACCGGCACCGGAAACTGCCACGTCTACGTCGACGCCCAGACCGATCTCGACATGGCCGTCGACATCCTGATCAACTCCAAGGCCCAGCGGGTCAGCGTCTGCAACTCCGCCGAGACCCTCCTCGTCCACCAGGACGTCGCCGAGGTCTTCGTGCCCAAGGCCCTCGCGGCCCTCGCCGAGGCCGGCGTCACCGTCCACGCCGACGAGCGGGTCCTCGCCCTCGCCGAGGGCTCCAAGGCCACCGTCGTCCCGGCCACGCCCGAGGACTGGGAGACCGAGTACCTCTCGTACGACATCGCCGCCGCCGTCGTCGACTCCCTCGACAAGGCCGTCGAGCACATCCGGATGTGGTCCTCCGGCCACACCGAGGCCATCGTCACCACCTCGCAGGCCGCGGCCCGCCGCTTCACCCAGCTGGTCGACTCCACCACGGTCGCCGTGAACGCCTCCACCCGCTTCACGGACGGCGGCCAGTTCGGCTTCGGCGCCGAGATCGGCATCTCCACCCAGAAGCTGCACGCCCGGGGCCCCATGGGCCTTCCGGAGCTGACCTCGACCAAGTACATCGTCACCGGTGACGGTCACGTGCGGTAACACCTCCTTTCGGTACGGGGAGGGACGGGCAGGGAGGCTTCGCACTCTCCCTGCCCAAAACCCCCTTCCGGGTCTACTCTGAATCCGTGCCGGACGACGTGGGGGGCAGGCCGTTCCAGGACGGCGGAGACCCCGAGGACGCTGTCGACCGCGGAGGCGCCGACGAGGTCTGGGCCGACGTGGCCTTCGACGAGGACTTCGTCCGGTCCGCCACCATCCACGAGCCCACCGCGGTCGAGCGGCTCCTCGCCGCCGCCCAGGCCCGTGCCGAGGCCGAGGCGGCCCGCGCCCGCGCCGGCGGGGGATCCGTCGAGGACGACCCCTACGAGGACGGCCACGACCCCGTCGGCCTCACCTACGAGCCCGACGACATCGGCGACGACGCCAGCCCCTACGGCCGCCACGGCGGGGCCCTGCGCCCCTACCGGGGCCGCGCCCGCTGGCTCCGGCCCGTCGCCTGGATCCTCGCCCTCGTCATGGGCGTCGGCATGGTCGCCCTCGCCTTCAGCGCCGTCTACCGGGGTGCCGCCGCCAACCGCGAGGACCAGGTCCCGCCGCCGGCCACCACCGGCGTCGACACGCCGAACCCGAACCCGGCCCCACCGGCCGCCCAGGCCCCCGCTTCCGCCCCCGCGGCCCAGTCGGCCTCAGCCCGCTAGGCATCCCGCGGTCCGGTCGGCCCGGCCCATGAGGCATCCCGCGGTCCGTTCGGCCTCAGCTCACCAGACGCCCCGCGGTCCGGTCGGCCTCAGCCCGTCAGGCATCCCGTGGTCCGGTCGGCCCCAGCCCACCAGGCACCCCGCGGCCTGGTCGGCCCGTCCCGTCCGGCATCCCACGGCCCCCGGCACACCCTGACGGCGGAATTCTTCCGAACTTGTCGTGTACCTGGGCGTTTACCGAAGCCCGCGCGGACCTACCCTGAAGGTATGGCAGGGCGTGGCGACCCGCCTGAGGGGACGCCCGAGGGGTTCCCCGGCGGTGGTGAGGACGAGTACCGATCCGTCGTCTTCGACGAGGCGTTCATCCGCGCTGCCCACCTCCAGGAGCTCTCCGCGCAGGAGCGGATGGGCGAGTACGCCCAGGCCGTCCGGAGCCGCTCCTCCTGGGAGAGCCGGAGCGGCTCCCGCCAGGCGGTCCTGCTCGTCCTGCTGATCCTCCTCGCCTTCGGCACCGCCATCTACCTGGGCGTCCGCAACCCCTACCTGCCCCCCGTCGACCAGCGGGCCGAGCCCCTGCGGACCACCGTGGTCCCGCTCGCCCCCCAGGGCCCCGTCCCGGGCGGCACGCCCGCCCAGCTCTTCGCCCACAGCCCGGCCGCCGAGTACCGCACCGGGGCCGCCGGCATCAACCTGCCCGTCGCCGGGCGCACCTCCAACTTCGCCGAGAGCCAGGTCGTCACCGGCCTCAGCATCGCCAAGGACTACCTGGTGGCCTCCGCCCTGGAGCCGGACGTCCTGTCCGGGGCGACCGTCCGGCCCGCGCGCCTGCTGCTCGACCCGGACCAGCTGGAACAGTTCGACCGGAGCGTCGAGTCCCCCGCCGACGACGGGCGGCACGCCCTCGCGGCCTGGCTGATCCGCTTCGACCCCCGGCAGGTGGCCCTCGCGGAGCCCGCCGCCCGCGTGCAGGGCACCCTCCGCTTCGAGGAGACCGGCCCCGACACGCTGGACGTCACAGCCGACCACACGTATACCTACGCGCTCCGTCCGGCCGTCCAGGGCGCGGGGCCGGTCGCCGCGGCGTCCCTCTTCACGGTCCACCGCGTGGTGCACTTCCGCTTCGACCGCGAGGACCTGCAGATGCACCGCGCCGAGCTGCTGACCAGCACGGTCGAGGCCGGTCCGCAGGCCTGCGGCGCCGACACCGCGGGCTCCCTGAAGCCGCTCCTGGCGGGGGAGCGGGCCTCGGACGCGGGCGGCGGCCCGGTGGTCACCGATCCGTACGCCACCGCCCGGCCCGCCGCCCCCGCGCTGTGCGGAGCTCTGGCGCCGAGCGCTCAGCCCTCGCTCTGACCGTCCCCGGCCCCGTCGCCCGTCGTCCCGTCCCCGGCCTCGCCTCCGGTGCCCTTGCCGTCCCGGGCGGGGCCGCCGTCCGTCTTCTGGCCCTGGCCGCCGCCGAACCGGTTGCGCAGCCGTCCGCCCAGATCGCCCGCCAGGTCACCGGCGCCGCCGGCTATGTCCCCGACCAGCTTCATCAGGGGATCCTTGCTGGTCCGCACCGTGTCGGCGTAGTGCCCGGCCGACTCGCGGAAGGAGTCCGTGACCGAGGTGTCCTTGTCCTCCGAGCGCTTCGGGTAGTGCCCGTCCATGATCCGCTGGAAGTCGCGGCTCTCCGACCACTTCTTCAGCTCCGCCGCCCGGACGGTGGTGAAGGGGTGCGAGCGCGGCAGCACGTTGAGGATCTTCAGGACCGAGTCCCGCAGGTCTCCGGCCTTCTCGTACTCGTCGGCCTGGGCGAGGAACGCGTCCACGTTCATCTCGTGCAGGTGGTTGCCGCCGGCGATCTTCATCAGGCCGCGCATCGAGGCCTGCACGTCCTGGCCGACGAGGAGGCCGGCCCGGTCGGCGGAGAGCTCCGACTTGCGGAACCATTCGCGCAGCGCCGTCACGATGGCCGTGATCGCGACCGTGCCCAGCGGGATCCAGGCGATCTTGAGCGCGAGGTTGGTAAGGAAGAGCAGGACCGTGCGGTACACGGCGTGCCCGGAGAGCGCGTGTCCGACCTCGTGGCCGACGACCGCCCGCATCTCCTCCTCGTCGAGGAGCTCCACCAGACCGGTGGTGACCACGATGATCGGCTCGTCCAGGCCGATGCACATCGCGTTGGGCTTCGGGTCCTGGGTGACGTACATCGGCGGGACCTTCTCCAGGTCCAGGATGTAACAGGCGTCCCTCAGCATGTCGTTGAGGTGGCTGAACTGCGCGTCGCTCACCCGGACGGAGTCCGAGAGGTAGAGGAGTCGCAGGCTGCGCTCCGGCAGCAGTCCGCTGAGCGCCTTGAAGGCCGTGTCGAAGCCGCTGAGCTTCCGCAGCGCCACGAGGGCCGAGCGATCGGCCGGATGCTCGTAGGCCCGCGAGGAGATGCCGGGGAACCGCTTCCGCTGCCTGCTCGGCACGTTCCCCTGGTCGTTCTCGGTCATGGATGCCCCCTGTTCGTACGAGTCGGTGCTCGTCCCCCTGACTGAACCCAGCGTAGGCGTTGGCGCTACCGTGTGGCGGAGCCTGTGGATAACTCAGGACACCGAGGGCGACCGAAGGGCACGACCGACATGCCGGACACCGCAGACGCCACAGCCGCCCTGCTCGCGGCCGCCGCCGCACAGCAGGGACTGGGCGACACGCTCCGGATCGTGCTGCTCGTCTCGCTCGTGGGCGGAGTCCTGCTCGCCTGGTTCCTGCTGCGCGGGTATCGCACCGACGACACGGCCGACACCGGTGGCGACGACGGCGCGGACCGCGACGCCAACGCCTGAGTCGGCGTGAGCGCGCCGCGACCGCCCGCATACGATGTGCGCGAAGTCTCCGCTCCCATCCCCGATCGATAGGTCTGCCGAAGATGAGCCTCCACAGCACCGCCGCCCACCTGGTCACCCTCGCCGAGGGTGCCGAGCACGGCGGCAACCACGAAAGCCTCAGCCCCTACCTCACCGGCTTCGGTGCCTTCGGCACCCTGCTTCTGCTGCTGTGGATCACCACCCGCTTCAACCGCGACCGCTGAACCGGAGACCGCTGATCCGGCGTCCGCCGCCGTGCCAGTAGGCTCTGCACGCATGGGAGAGCAGGAAGTGCCTACTGGCGGGCGCGGCAAGCGCCGACTCGGCGTGATGGGCGGAACCTTCGACCCGATCCACCACGGACACCTGGTGGCGGCCAGCGAGGTCGCCGCCCTGTTCCATCTGGACGAGGTGGTGTTCGTACCGACCGGGGAGCCGTGGCAGAAGAGCCACAAGGCCGTCTCCGCGGCCGAGGACCGCTATCTGATGACGGTCATCGCCACGGCGTCCAACCCGCAGTTCTCCGTGAGCCGGATCGACATCGACCGCGGCGGTGCGACCTACACCATCGACACCCTGCGGGACCTGCGGTCTCTCAACAGTGACTCGGACCTGTTCTTCATCACCGGGGCCGACGCGCTGTCGCAGATCCTCACCTGGCGCGACGCCGAAGAGCTCTTCTCGCTCGCCCACTTCATCGGCGTCACCCGACCGGGCCACGACCTCACCGACGACGGACTGCCCAAGGGCGGGGTCTCGCTCGTCGAGATCCCCGCGCTCGCCATCTCCTCCACCGACTGCCGGGTGAGGGTCGCGCAGGGCGATCCCGTCTGGTACCTGGTCCCGGACGGCGTGGTGCGCTACATCGACAAGCGCCAGCTGTACCGCGGCGAGTGAGCTTCGGGGAGGGGCACCGGTGAACGATCAGCAGCACCCGTACGACCCGTACTATCCGCAGCCGCAGATCATCGGCTACGACGAGTACGGGCAGCCGGTGTACCAGCAGCCGCAGGCACAGCAGCAGGCGCCCGCACAGCACTACGACCCGTACGCCGGACAGCAGCAGCAGGCGTACGGCTACGACCCGTACGCCCAGCAGGCGCCCGCCCAGGAGTCGGGCCTGCCCCCGCAGTACGACCCCTACGGGCAGCAGGGCTACGCCTACCCGTCCTACGACACCGGACAGCAGTGGGCCGCCCAGCCCGAGCCCGCCCCCGCGCCCGTCCAGGCGCCCGCCCAGGCGGCGCCGGCGGCCCCCGCAGCCCCCGTCGCGGCCCCGGCCGGAGTCCCCGGCCAGCGCCCCGCGTCCGAGCGGCCCGCCCCGCCGCGGCAGGACGAGGACGACCGCGCCTACCGCACGGAACAGTTCTCGTTCATCGAGGAGCCCGACGAGGACTCCGAGGACGTCATCGACTGGCTCAAGTTCACCGAGAGCCGCTCGGAGCGGCGTGAGGAGGCCAGGCGGCGCGGCCGCAACCGGATCGTCGCGCTCGTCGTCGTCCTCGTGCTCGCCGTCGCCGGCGGCGCCGGCTACCTCTGGTCGGCGGGCCTGCTCCCCGGTTCGTCCGACCCGGAGGGCAAGAGCGGGAACGCCGCGACCGGCCCGCAGCAGCGCGACACGATCGTCGTCCACCTCCACGACCTCAAGCACGGCACCACCTCCACCGCCCTGCTCGTGGACAACGCCACCACCCGCCAGGGCACCACGATCCTCCTCCCCAACTCCGTCGTCGTCGCCGACGCCGAGGGCGCCGGGACCACCCTCGGGAAGTCCGTCGAGGACGACGGCTCCAGCGGCACCCGGGAGGCGATCGGCAACCTGCTCGGGACGAAGATCACCGGCACCTGGCGGCTGGACACCCCCTACCTGGAGAACCTCGTCGAGTCCGTCAGCGGCATCGAGATCGACACCGACACGGACGTCCCCGACACCAAGAAGGGCACCGAGCCGCTGGTCCGGAAGGGCGAGAAGCAGACGCTCAACGGCCGCGCCGCCGTCGCCTACGCCACCTACCGGGCGCCCGGCGAGGCCGAGGCCAAGCAGCTCCAGCGCTTCGGCGGGGTCATGTACGGGGTGCTGCGCAAGTTCTCCAGCGACCCCGAGGCGGCCACGGTCACCATCGAGACCCTCCAGCAGATCCTCGATCCCTCGCTCCCGGAGAAGGACCTCGCCGCCTCCCTGGCCAAGCTCGCCGAGCACGCCAAGATCGGCGACTACAAGACGGCCCTGCTCCCGGTGGGACAGGACGGCGCGCTGACCGAGGACGCGAGCGACAGTGTGGTGAAGGACATCCTGGGCGGCAAGGTCACCGCCCCCGAGGCGGGCGAAGTGCCCCGGGTCTCGTTGCGGGACGGCTCCGGCAAGAAGGCGGCCGAGGCGGCCCGGATCGTCCTGATCAACGGCGGCTTCACCTTCGTGGGCGGCGCCGACGCGGAGGTCCGGGAGAAATCGCAGGTCCTCTACGGCGACGACGCCCAGAAGTCGACGGCCACCGAGGTGGCCAAGACGCTGGGGCTGCCCGCCTCCTCCGTCGAGAAGGGAAAGCCCTCGGGAACGATCGCGGTCACCGTGATCCTGGGCCAGGACTACAAGGTCCCGGGGCCCCGGTAAGGGGCGCCCCGGAAAACGCCGACGGGGCCGTCGGCGGTCCGTGAGACCCTGGAGGGGTACTGGACCGCCGACGAAAGCCTGCTTGTGACCGCCACGGACCGTTCCATCGAGCTCGTCAAGACCGCCGCCCAGGCGGCCGCCGACCGGCTCGCGCACGACATCATCGCGTACGACGTCAGCGACGTGCTGTCGATCACCGACGCCTTCCTGCTCGCCTCCGCCCCCAACGACCGCCAGGTCAAGTCGATCGTCGACGAGATCGAGGAGCGGCTGCTCAAGGAGCTCGGCGCCAAGCCGGTCCGCCGTGAGGGCGACCGCGACGCGCGCTGGATCCTCCTGGACTACGTCGACATCGTCGTCCACGTCCAGCACAGCGAGGAGCGGGTCTTCTACGCCCTCGAGCGGCTGTGGAAGGACTGCCCCGAGCTCGACCTGCCCGAGGACGCCGTGAACACCCGCGGCAAGGCCGCCGAGCACGCCGCCCTGACCGGCGCCGACATCGAGGCCGGCTCCGGCCTTCCCGAAGGACCGGACGGTGAGCTGAGCTGAGCGCCACCAAGGGCGGCAGCGGCCGCCGCATCGTCCTCTGGCGCCACGGCCAGACCTCCTGGAACCTGGAGCGCCGCTTCCAGGGCTCGACCGACATCGAGCTGACGGAGACCGGCGTCGCCCAGGCGCGCCGGGCCGCACGGTTGCTCGCCGCGCTCAAGCCGGACGCCATCGTGGCCTCCGACCTGAAGCGGGCGGCGGCCACCGCCGCGGAGCTCGCGTCGATCACCGGCCACGCCGTCGCCCACGACTCCGCCCTGCGCGAGACGTACGCGGGGGAGTGGCAGGGGCTGACCCACGACGAGATCGTCGCGCGGTACGGCGAGCAGTACGCCGCCTGGAAGCGCGGCGAACCCGTGCGCCGGGGCGGCGGCGAGCTGGAGACCGAGGTGGCCGACCGGGCCGCCCCGGTGGTCCTGGAGCACGCCGACAAGCTCCCCGAGGACGGCACGCTCGTCGTGGTCAGCCACGGCGGCACCATCCGCACCACCATCGGCCGGCTCCTGGGCCTGGAGGCCCGGCACTGGGAGAGCCTGGGCGGGCTCTCCAACTGCTGCTGGTCGGTGCTCGGCGAGGGCGCGCGCGGCTGGCGCCTGATGGAGCACAACGCCGGCACGCTGCCCGAGCCGGTCCTCGGCGACGACGACTGAGCTCACGACCGGCCTGCCGGACCCGGATTTCACTTTCCGGCAGGTCACAGGCTAGAGTTCTTCTTGTTCGGAGCGCGCGGCGCGAAGAACACGAAGAACACAAGGGGCTATAGCTCAGTTGGTAGAGCGCCTGCATGGCATGCAGGAGGTCAGGAGTTCAATTCTCCTTAGCTCCACAGTCACCGGATCCCGTCCCCGTCAGGGGGCGGGATTCGTCGTTCCGTCACATGGTCTGCACTTCGTCCATGGTCTGCGTTTCGTCCATGGTCCGCAGGATCGCGATCCGCCGGCGGCTCTCCTCGTCGCTCGGTGTGTACGTCACGATCCGGCACTCCGGCATCCCGTTGACCGAGAGGGAGACCGAGGTCAGCCGGATCTCACCCGTCAGATCGTGCCGGAAGACCTTCACCCGGGTCCCCGGCGGGACCACGTCACCGCTGCGCCAGAGGCGGGCGAACTCCGGGCTGGCCTCCGCGAGACGCCGTACGAACTCCTCCCACTCGGGCTCGCCGACATGGCGGCCGTACGCCCCCCGCAGCTGGGCCACCATCAGCGGCAGCTCCCGCTTCCGGTCGACCACCGGGCACTTCGGCCCCGGCACGCTGAACAGCGCCCAGAGAACGTTGCGTATGCCGAACGGGCCGGTGTCCAGGCCCGGTCCGTCCTGCATCAGGAGCCGCTCGTACAGGGCGTTGGTCGCGAGCACGTCGTACCGCGCGTTGTAGAGCACCGCCGGGAGCGGGTCCAGGGCGTCGAGGATCCCCTGGATCTCCGGACTCACCTCCGGGATGTCAGGGGCCGGTCGGTCCGGGGCGTACGGCACTTCGGCGAGGTGGTAGAGGTGCTCGCGCTCCGGCCGGTCGAGGCGGAGGGTACGGGCCACCGCGTCGAGGACCTGCGCGGAGGCGTTGATCGGCCGGCCCTGCTCCAGCCAGGTGTACCAGGTGACGCCGACGCCGGAGAGCTGGGCGACCTCCTCGCGGCGCAGCCCCGGTGTGCGCCGGCGGAGTCCCGGCGGCATGCCCACGTCCTCCGGGGTCACCCTGGCCCGGCGGCTGCGCAGGAACGCGGCAAGTTCCGGTCGTCGTCGACGCTGCGTCGGTAGCGCTGCCACAATCGTCACACCCCCATGGTCGAGTCCCCGTGCCACCGCTGCCAGGTGGTGTCAGTACCAGCATCGGCGGGCTCTCGTTACCCGTATCCGATCACGGTCACGCTCTTCGCATGACCTCGACCGCAACACGTCCCGCACCCAGTAAAGACCGCGCCACCGACAACCGCCCCGGCCTGCTGCTCGGAGTGGTGCTCGCCGCCCAGTTCATGGCGCTCCTCGACGTCTTCATCGTCAACGTCGCCGCCCCCACCATCCGGACCGAACTCTCCGCGTCCGGAGGCGCGCTCCAGCTCGTCATCGCCGGATACACCATCACCTACGCGGTGTTGCTGATCACCGGGGCCCGCCTCGGAGACCTGATCGGCCACCGGCGGGCGTACCTCGGCGGCCTCGCCCTGTTCACCGCCGCCTCGCTCGCCTGCGGACTCGCCGCGGGCGCCGGCCAGTTGATCGTCTTTCGCCTGGTGCAGGGCGCGGGATCGGCCCTGATGATCCCTCAGGTGCTGAGCCTCATCCAGCGCAACTTCACGGGCGAGCTCCGGGTCCGGGCCCTCAGCGCCTACTCCGCGGTCCTGGCCACCGGGGCGGCCGCCGGTCAGGTCGTCGGCGGCGTCCTGGTCAGCGCCGACCTCTTCGGCACCGGCTGGCGGCCGGTCTTCCTGGTCAACGTGCCCCTCGGGATCGCCCTGCTCGCCCTCGGCGTCCGGGTGCTGCCCCGCGACGCCCACGCCGGGTCCACGCGTGCGCGTGCCCTCGACCTGCCGGGCCTGCTCCTGCTCGCCGCCGCCGTGTCCCTGCTGACCGTCCCCCTGGTCCTCGGTCAGGAGCAGGACTGGCCGCTGTGGTCCTGGCTCTCCCTCGGCGGCTCGTTGCTGCTCGCCGTCGTCTTCGGTGCCTACGAGTCCCGGCTCGCCCGGCGCGGCGGCACCCCGCTGATCGCCCCGCGCGTGCTGCGCATCCCCGGGATGGGGCGGGCCGTCCTCTGGATCTCCGTGGCGATGGGCGCCAACGCCGGCTTCCTGTTCACCCTGACCCTGCACCTGCAGGGTGGGCTCGGCCACAGCGCCCTGCGCGCCGGGCTCACCTTCGGGCCCGCCGCCGTCGTCTTCGGGGCCGTCGGCCTGACCTGGCGGCGCTGGTCGGCCCGGCTGCACCGCGCGCTGGTCCCGGCCGGATTCCTGCTCGCGGCCGCGGCGCTCCTCGCCGTCGGAGGGCTGCTCGCGGACGGCGGCACCGGCGGCTGGGGGCTCTACCCGGCCCTGGGCGCGTTCGGCGCGGGGATCTCGCTGGCCTTCAGCCCGGCCCTGACCGGGGCGCTGGCCACCGTACGCCCCGAGGACGCGGCCGACGCCAGCGGGCTGCTCGCCACCGTCACACAGCTCGGGCAGCTCGTGGGCGTCGCCACGTTCGGCACCCTCTTCCTCGGCCGGTACGCGGGTTCCGGAGCTCAGGACTCCGCCGACGCCCTGTGGGCGACCGCCCTCGCCCTGGCCGCCGCCTCCCTCCTGGGCGCCGTCGCGGGACTGCCGCGACGATCGCGCTGACCCTCTTGCGGGGCCATGGCAGAATCGGACGGCCGGAGGGGGACGAGGATCCGGACGGGAGGGTGACCCAAGTGCTCGGCGACAACGGCAGGGTGTCCTATGGGTGCGCGGCCTGCGGCCACAGCTGGAGCTGAGTGATGGGTGCACACAGGCGGAAGTGCGACTGGTGCGGCAGCGGCACGCCCATCGTGCGCGACATGGACCCGGTCAATCCCGATTTCCAGTACTGGTGCGAGGAGTGCGCGCGGGCGCTGATCATAAAAGGCGACCCCATCGAGACCTACCGCGAGCTGGAGGGGGAGCCGATCTACGGCCGGCTCCTCGACGAGCACTGCACCCTCAAGCGGTTCTACTCCTTCGCGACGGCCTGACGTCGCAGCGTCAGCGCGTATCCCACGAGCAGCGCCGTTGCCGTCAGCGGGTAGATCGCCGACAGCAGCATCTGCCCCGCGTTCTGGTCCAGTTCGGGGCGCCCCGGGTCGTGCGGGACCCACCACAGCGCGAACGAGGCGAAGGCCAGCGCCACCGCCCCCGTCACCGGCCACGCGCGCGTGGCGCGGTCCGCGAGCAGGATCAGCAGGGGCACGCACCAGACCCAGTGATGGGACCACGAGATCGGGCTGATCATCAGCGCCGTGAACGCGCAGACGACCACGGCCACCGCCTTGTCGCCGCGCACCGCCGCCCGTACCGCGAGCACCATCGCCGCGCCGCCCAGGACGGCCGCCGTCACCGCCCACCACATGCCCGGGTCGTCCGTGTGCATCAGCCGGGCCAGGACCCCGCGGATCGACTGGTTGGCGGTCTCCTCGGCGAAGCCGACCCGGCCGGTCTCGAACAGGGTCTCCGTCCAGAACCGCTTCGAGTCCGCGGGCAGGGCGAGCGCCACGGCCAGCGTCGTCCCGAGGAACACCCCGGTCGCCGTCAGTGCCGTGCGCAGCCACTGGTTCATGCCCCGGTCCCGGCGCCACAGCAGCAGACCCGCGGCGAGCAGGAGGACCACGAAGAGCCCCGGGGTGAGCTTCACCGCGGTCGCCAGGCCGACGCCCAGGCCGGCCCGGCGGCTGCCCTCGCGGCGGGTGAGGTCCCACAGCACCGCCACCGCTATGAGCAGGTTGATCTGGCCGTACCGCAGGGTCGTCCACACCGGCTCGCACCAGACCACGACGGCGGCGACCCACAGTGTGGTGCGCCACAGGTCCGTACGCGACAGCGAGGGGCGGACCAGCTGGAGCGACAGCTGCACCAGGGCGACCACCAGGAGCAGGTTCCCCGCCGTCGTGAGCGTCCGCATCAGCGGGACGCCCACCAGGGTGAGCGGGACGAACAGAAGCGCCGCGAAGGGCGGGTAGGTCATGCCGAGGTTCGCCGAGGTCGCGCGCATCGCGTACAGGTCGCCGCCGGCCCGGACCGTTTCGCCCTCGGCCCGGTAGACCATCACGTCGAGCATGTTCACGTGGGCGAGGCGTTGCGCCACCCAGAAGGCCGTGAACGAGAGCAGACAGACCGCCGCG
This sequence comes from Streptomyces sp. TLI_105, assembly GCF_900105415.1. Lineage (GTDB taxonomy): Bacteria > Actinomycetota > Actinomycetes > Streptomycetales > Streptomycetaceae > Streptomyces. Next base: position 5,507,794 of record NZ_FNSM01000001.1, read on the forward strand.
GCGGTGACCAGGGGCCACGGCCGGGCGCGGGTTCGGGAGAGCACGGAGACGGACACAGTCGGCGACCCTACCCGGGCCCCTGGAGAGGCCGGAGAAACGGATTTGGCGATCTGCCGGGCGGGCCGTTAATGTTCTGTCCGTCGCCGCGAGGAACGTGGAAGCGGGGACGGCGAAACAAGGGGCTATAGCTCAGTTGGTAGAGCGCCTGCATGGCATGCAGGAGGTCAGGAGTTCAATTCTCCTTAGCTCCACAGAACGGAAGCTAGCCATCCGGATAGGATGGCTAGTGCCGGTTCTGCGGTAATCTGAAAATTCCCGCACGCGGGGCTATAGCTCAGTTGGTAGAGCGCCTGCATGGCATGCAGGAGGTCAGGAGTTCAATTCTCCTTAGCTCCACAGAAGAGAAGCGGGCCACCCGGATCGGGTGGCCCGCTTCTTCGTGAGCGGCGTCTCCGCCGCGCTCCTCCTCCGCCGCCGCTCCGTGGAACGCCGGTGCGGCCCGCTCGGGCCCTGCGGTACCCTGGCGCCATGCGTGCCGTACGCCTCCTGCTTACCGAGCCGCGCTGACCAGTCCCGACGGGTGACAGACCTCCCGTCGGAGTCGGCGCGGCATCCCCTCCTGTGCGAGGGGATTTTTCATTTCGGGCAGTTCGTGGCAGTGGGCAGAGACGATCGATGGAGCATCAAGGACCATGACCGAGATCACTACGGCCGCCGAGACGGCGGCCCCTCATCGCTATACGGCGGCCATGGCCGCCGACATCGAGGCACGCTGGCAGGACTTCTGGGACGCCGAGGGAACCTACGAGGCGCCGAACCCCACCGGTGACCTGGCGGGCGACCCCGCCGTCGCCGCCCTGCCCAAGAAGTTCATCATGGACATGTTCCCGTACCCCTCGGGTGCGGGACTGCACGTCGGCCACCCGCTGGGCTACATCGCCACGGACGTCTTCGCCCGCCACGCGCGCATGACCGGCCACAACGTGCTGCACACCCTGGGCTTCGACGCCTTCGGCCTGCCGGCCGAGCAGTACGCCGTGCAGACGGGCACGCACCCGCGCGTGTCCACCGAGGCCAACATGGAGAACATGAAGGTCCAGCTGCGCCGGCTGGGCCTGGGCCACGACAAGCGCCGGTCGTTCGCCACGATCGACCCGGAGTACTACAAGTGGACCCAGTGGATCTTCCTGCAGATCTTCAACTCCTGGTACGACGACGAGGCCAAGAAGGCCCGGCCGATCGCCGAACTGATCGAGCAGTTCGAGAACGGCACGCGTGAGGTCCCCGGCACGCGCGCGTGGAGCGAGCTGAGCGCCGCCGAGCGCTCCGACGTCCTGGGCGAGTACCGCCTGGCGTACGCCTCCGACGCCCCGGTCAACTGGTGCCCCGGCCTGGGCACCGTCCTGGCGAACGAGGAGGTCACCGCCGACGGCCGCTCCGAGCGCGGCAACTTCCCCGTCTTCAAGGCCAAGCTGCGCCAGTGGAACATGCGGATCACCGCCTACGCGGACCGCCTGCTGGACGACCTGGACGCGCTGGACTGGCCCGAGGCCATCAAGCTGCAGCAGCGGAACTGGATCGGCCGCTCCGAGGGCGCCCGCGTCGACTTCCAGGTCGGCGACGCCGGAGCCATCACCGTCTTCACCACCCGCCAGGACACCCTGTTCGGCGCCACCTACATGGTCCTGGCGCCCGAGCACGACCTGGTCGAGAAGATCGTCCCGGCCGCCTGGCCCGAGGGCACCCACGAGGTGTGGACCGGCGGTCACGCCACCCCCTCCGAGGCCGTCGACGCCTACCGCAAGCAGGCCGCCTCGAAGTCCGACGTCGAGCGCCAGGCCGAAGCCAAGGACAAGACCGGCGTCTTCACCGGCGCGTACGCGACCAACCCGGTCAGCGGTCAGCAGGTCCCGGTCTTCATCGCCGACTACGTCCTGATGGGCTACGGCACCGGCGCGATCATGGCCGTCCCGGCGCACGACAGCCGCGACTTCGCCTTCGCGCGCGCCTTCGAGCTGCCGATGCGCTGCGTCGTGGAGCCGAGCGACGACCGCGGCACCGACCCGTCGACCTGGGAGGACGCCTTCTCCTCGTACGAGGCGAAGCTGGTCAACTCGGCCAACGACGAGATCTCCCTGGACGGCCTGGGCGTCGTCGACGCCAAGGCGAAGATCACCGCCTGGCTGGCCGACCGCGGCATCGGCGAGGGCACCGTCAACTTCCGTCTGCGCGACTGGCTGTTCAGCCGCCAGCGGTACTGGGGCGAGCCCTTCCCGATCGTCTACGACGAGGACGGCGTCGCCCACTCGCTGCCCGAGTCGATGCTGCCCCTGGAGCTGCCGGAGGTCGAGGACTACTCGCCGCGCACCTTCGACCCCGACGACGCGGACACCCAGCCGGAGACCCCGCTGTCCCGCAACGAGGACTGGGTCAACGTCACCCTGGACCTGGGCGACGGCCGCGGACCGCGCCGCTACCGGCGCGAGACCAACACCATGCCCAACTGGGCCGGCTCCTGCTGGTACGAGCTGCGCTACCTGGACCCGCACAACTCCGAGAAGCTGGTCGACCCCGCCGTCGAGCAGTACTGGATGGGCCCGCGCGAGGGCATGCCGACCGGCGGCGTCGACCTGTACGTCGGCGGTGCCGAGCACGCCGTGCTGCACCTGCTGTACGCGCGCTTCTGGTCCAAGATGCTGTTCGACCTGGGGCACATCTCCTCGGCCGAGCCGTTCCACAAGCTCTACAACCAGGGCATGATCCAGGCCTTCGTCTACCGGGACGCGCGCGGGATCGCCGTGCCGGCGGCCGAGGTCGAGGAGCGGGACGGCGCGTTCTACTACCAGGGCGAGAAGGTCAGCCGCGTCCTGGGCAAGATGGGCAAGTCCCTGAAGAACGCGGTCACGCCGGACGAGATCTGCTCCGAGTACGGCGCCGACACCCTGCGCCTGTACGAGATGGCGATGGGCCCGCTGGACGTGTCGCGCCCCTGGGACACGCGCGCGGTGGTCGGCCAGTACCGGCTGCTGCAGCGGCTGTGGCGCAACATCGTCGACGAGGCGACCGGTGAGGTCACGGTCGTCGACACCGCGCCCGACGAGGACACGCTGCGCGCCCTGCACAAGGCGATCGACGGTGTCTCGCAGGACATGGCCGCGATGCGCTTCAACACCGCCATCGCCAAGATCACCGAGCTGAACAACCACCTGACCAAGTCCGGTGGCGCGATCTCCCGGCCGGTCGCCGAGCAGCTGGTTCTGCTGGTCGCCCCGCTGGCCCCGCACATCGCCGAGGAGCTGTGGCGCAAGCTGGGCCACACCGACTCGGTCGTCCACCAGGACTTCCCGGTCGCCGACCCGGCGTACGTCGTGGACGAGACCGTGACCTGCGTCGTGCAGATCAAGGGCAAGGTCAAGGCCCGCCTGGAGGTCTCCCCGTCGATCACGGACGCGGAGCTGGAGACGCTGGCCCTGGCCGACCCGCACGTGGTCGCGGCGCTGGGCGGCGCACAGATCCGCAAGGTGATCGTGCGCGCGCCGAAGCTGGTCAACATCGTCGCCGGCTAGCGGCACATAGGGGTTTCCCCTACGGGCAGGTTGGGGGTTCCGATGGAACCCCCAACCTGCCCGTTCCGTTTAACGTGGAGGAACCACAGCCGTGGGGAATCGACGGACGCCGGAGGGGCGCACATGGAAGCCACGATTATCACGATCATGGCGCTGCTCTTCTTGTCCTTCGTGGCGCTCGGGGTGTACGTCACCGTGAAGGTCGCGAAGGCCGCCAAGCGCGGTGTCGACCGCACCATCGACCAGGCCCGGCGCACGGTCGAGGACACCACACTGCGCGCCAAGAGCTTCGGACAGGCCGGGACCGCGAGCGAGCTCGCCCGGCTCCGGCTCTCGCTGCGCACCTCGATGCGCGCCACCCAGGAGGCGCTGCAGGCCGGGGTCGGCGAGGACGCCTCGCTGAAGGAGTCGCTCGACCTGTTCCACCGCCTCAGCGCCCATGGACTCGAACTGGACGCGGACCTCAAGCGCCTGGAGCGGGAGCCCGACCGGGCATGGGTGGCCGGCCAGCTGCCCGAACTCGCCGCGCGGACCGAGCGCATCACGGGCTCGGCCGACGCGCTGCGCCGCGCCGCCCGGGAGCGGGCGCTGAAGTTCGCCGAGGACGACCTGTCGTCGCTCAGCGCCCAGATCGACGTCGAGGCGGGCGCCCTGCGCCACTGGACGGGCCCGGACGCCACGCCGGGGACGGCCGGTACGGGGACGGCGGATGCGGCGAAGGCCGGCGGATGGGGGCAGTCCGCCCGGCCCGCGCGCGAGACGGGCCAGGCGGCCGGCGGAGAGCCGTCCGCGATCACGGCACCCGACCCCCGCAGGACCGCCTACCCCTGGGAGAAGTCGACCCGCCCGGAGACCACCACCTGACGGCACGACCCTGGGCGGTGCCGAGAGGTGAGAGGCCGGACGCCGGGCGAGGGACCGAGCGGCCCGGGCGGTGCCGTGCCGGGCGCGGGCGGGCGGTCGGTGAGGGGGGCCGGGCTGCCCGGCGGGAGCCTCGGCGGGTAACCTCCCGCTCATGTCCCGGCATGTCGCGATCGTCACCGATTCCACGGCCTACCTGCCACGCCAGACGAGGGAGCGGCACGCCATCACCACAGTCCCGCTGACCGTCGTCATCGGCGACCGCGCCCTCGAAGAGGGCACCGAGATCTCGGCGAAGGCGCTGGCCGAGGCCTTGCAGAAGCGCCGATCCGTCACCACCTCGCGGCCGAGCCCCGAGGTCTTCGCCGAGGCCTACCGCGAGGCCGCCGAGGCGGGTGCGAAGGGCGTCGTCTCGCTCCATCTGTCCGCCGAGGTCTCAGGGACCTACGACGCCGCCGTGCTCGCGGCCAAGAACGCCCCCGTGCCCGTACGGGTGGTGGACACCCGCATGGTCGGTATGGCGCTGGGCTTCTGCGCCCTCGCGGCGGCGCAGGTCGCGGAGGCCGGCGGTTCCCTCGACGAGGCGGTCGCGGCGGCCGAGAAGCGTGCCGCGGGAACGTCCGCCTACTTCTACGTCGACACCCTGGACTATCTGCGCAAGGGCGGGCGCATCGGCGCCGCGCAGGCCCTGCTGGGTTCGGCGCTCGCGGTGAAGCCGCTCCTCGAACTCGACGGGGGCCGGATCGAACTGCGGGAGAAGGTGCGGACGGCCTCGAAGGCCATCGCGCGCTTGGAGGAGATCGCCGTGGAGCGGGCCGGCTCCGGCGCCGTCGACATCGCCGTGCACCACCTCTCCGCACCGGAGCGAGCCACCGCGCTCGCGGACCGGCTCGAGGAGCGCGTACCGGGAATCGAGGAACTCCAGGTCAGCGAGGTGGGAGCGGTCATCGGCGCCCACACGGGCCCCGGTCTCCTCGCGGTCGTCGTCTCGCCGCGCTGAGACCGTCCGCCCCGGCGCCTCGACATCGGCCGTTCCGGCAGCCGGGTTCCGTTCGTCCCTCGCAAGGGTGACGGAGTTTTCCACAGCGAAGCGCCTGTCCACGGAAGACGGCCGATCTCCGCACGGCCCGGCCGTGATCTCTACCGTCACGGACATGACTCTTCGTACACGCATCGCATCGACCACTTCCAGGACCTCGGGCTCGGCGGGCGCTCCGACGAGCGGGCCCGGACGGGCGCCCGGTTCGGACGGGCGCAGTCGCCCCGGAGGGCGCGGCTCGCCTGCCGGGCGGGCCCGGAGGCGCGCCCGGGTCGGACAGGCCCCCGCGATGCCCGGGGGAGCCGTGCGGCGACGGGCAGACGCTCTGTTCCCGACGGTGACACCACCGGCGCCGGCGTCGGTGCCGGGAGCTTGGGAGGTGCCGGACGCGCCGGAGGCTCCGGAGCGTGGTTCCCCGCCAGGGGTACGGGAGCGGATGGCCGCGCTGCTCCGTGACCGGACCCCGGTGTGGGTGCAGACCAGGTGCGGGCTCGAACCGAGGGCGCTGGCCGCGCTGACGGTGGTTCTTCTCGTGGCCGCCGGTCTCGCGGGCGGGTACTTCTGGACCGGACGGCCGGAGCCGGTGCGCGCTCCCGAACTCGTCCACGCCGCTGCTCCCGTGACCGCCGTGCCCGAGCCGAGGGGCGGGCCGGGGCCGGGATCGAGGCCGGGACCGGGGCCGGTGCCGGTGCCGGTGCAGGGAGTCGGGGCTTCCGGGGCGCGGGTCGTGGTCGACATCGGCGGCAAGGTGCGCAGGCCCGGCGTACTGACCCTGCCGGCCGGCTCGCGTGTGGCGGACGCCCTGCGGGCGGCGGGCGGGGCGGAGCCCGGCGCGGACCTCACCGGCGTCAACCGGGCTCGCGTCCTGTTCGACGGCGAGCAGATCCTGGTCGGTCTGCCGGGGACGTCGGCGGCCGGCTCCGGTCCGGGCGGTGGCGCCGGGGACGGTGCGCCGGGGGCGCCGTTGAGCCTCAACACCGCCACGGCGGAACAACTCGACGGCCTCCCGGGCGTGGGACCCGTGCTCGCCCGGCACATCGTCGACCACCGGACGGAGCACGGTGGCTTCCGGTCGGTCGCGGAGCTGCGGGAGGTCAACGGCATCGGTGAGCGCCGGTTCGCCGACCTCGAGCCGTTGGTCCGGCCATGAAGCCGGACGAGGGAATCGATGAGGAGCGCGGCGCGGGGCAGCCGTCGTGGCGGGAGGGTCCGACCGATCTCCGCCTCGTTCCCCTCGCGGCGGCTGCCTGGGCGGCGGCGGCCTGTGCCGTGGGCGCCACCGGCTGGTGGACGGCGACCGGTGTCACCGTCTGCCTGGTGGGAGCCCTGATCCTGCTGGTGCGGGGGCAGGTCCGGCGGCGCGGGGACCCGGGTGACGGTCGCGGAGCGGCCGTCCCGGGGGCCACGCCGGGGTGGCGATTACGGGCGACCGCGTGGGCCGGGGTGTTGCTCTGCGCGGCGGCCGGAGCCGCCTCGGCGGGGCTGCAGGCGGCGGATCTGCGGCGGGGCCCCGTGCCGGAGCTGGCGCGGGAGTACGCGCGGGCGCGGTTGGAGGTGGCGGTGACCTCCGACCCCCGGCTCACCCGGCCCAAGGTCCGGGGCAACGCGATGGCGCCGGTCTCGATCGTCCTGGACGGCGAGGTGACCCGGGTCGAGCGGTCGGACGGCTCGGTCCACCGGACCCGGACGCCGGTCCTGCTGGTCGTGCCGTCGGGGGAGGGGCGGGAGGAGTGGCTGCGCCTCCTTCCCTCCACCCGGCTGCGGGTCGGCGCCCGGCTCGCGCCGCCGCTGCGGTCCGGTGAGTCCTTCGCCGCGGTGCTCAAGGTCGACGGGGCCGGTCCTCCGAGGATCGTCGGCCCGCCGAGCGGCCTGCAGCGGACGGCGGGGGATCTGCGCGCCGGGCTGCGGGAGGCGTCCGAGAAGCTCGACCCGGACGCGAGGGCCCTGCTGCCCGGGCTCGTCGTGGGGGACACCTCCAGGATCGGCCCCGAGCTGCGGGACGCGTTCGAGGCGACCGACCTCACCCACCTCCTGGCGGTCTCCGGGAGCAACCTCACGGTGGTGTTGCTCCTGCTCGTCGGGCGGCCCGGGCGAGCGCAGCAGGTGGAGCGGGGCGGGCTCGCGCCACGGATCGGGCTGTCGCTGCGGGTCACGGCGCTGGCCGGGGGAGGGCTGACGCTCGCGTTCGTGGTCGTCTGCCGGCCGGACCCGAGCGTGCTGCGGGCCGCGGCCTGCGGTCTGGTCGCGCTGCTCGCGATCGGTACCGGACGCCGGAGGTCGCTGATCCCCGCGCTGGCCGCCGCCGTCCTCGTCCTGGTGCTCTATGACCCCTGGCTCGCCCGGAGTTACGGCTTCCTGCTGTCGGTCCTGGCGACCGGGGCGCTGCTGACGATCGCCCCGCGGTGGAGCGAGGGGCTGCGGCGGCGCGGGGTGCCCGGGCGGGCGGCGGAGGCGCTGGGCGCGGGCCTGGCGGCGCAGGCGGTCTGCGCGCCGGTCGTGGCGGTGTTCGCCGCCCGGGTGAGTCTGGTCGCCGTCCCGGCGAACCTCTTCGCCGAGCTCGCGGTGGCGCCGGCGACGGTGTGCGGGTTCGCCACGCTCGCCCTGGCGGCGGTCTGGATGCCCGCGGCGGAGGGGCTGGCGTGGGTGGCGGGGTGGCCGGCCGGGTGGCTCGCGCGGGTGGCCCGTACGGGCGCCGCGCTGCCGGGGGCCGAGCTGGCCTGGCCCGGCGGGTGGTGGGGCGGCCTCGCGCTGGCGCTGTTCACGGCGCTGGTGGTGCTCGGGGCACGGAGGCTGCCGTACCGGGGTGTGGTCGGCGCGCTCGTCGCCGGGCTGCTCCTGCTCGTGGTGGTGCGGCCGGCGCCGCTGGCCCGGTGGGTCACGGGGTGGCCGCCGCCGGGCTGGGTGTTCGCCATGTGCCAGGTGGGGCAGGGGGACGCGACGGTGCTCGCGGCGGGCGGGAACTCCGCCGTCGTGGTGGACGCGGGCCCCGACCCCGTGCCGGTGGACCGCTGTCTGCGCGAACTCGGGGTGCGGAGGGTGCCGTTGGTGGTGCTCACCCACTTCCACGCCGACCATGTGGCCGGGCTTCCCGGCGTGCTGCGGGGGAGGGCGGTGGGTGCGATCCAGACCACGGGACTCGAAGAGCCGCCCGGTCAGGCGGCGTTCGTGCGGCGGACCGCGGCCGCGGCAGGGGTGCCGCTGATCCGTGCGGGGTCGGGCGAGCGGCGGAGGATCGGGGCCCTGGAGTGGCGGGTGCTCTGGCCGTGGGCCGGTGCCGGAGGGAGCGATGCCTCCGGGGCCTCCGTCGAGGGGCCCAACGACGCCAGTGTCACGCTGCTCGTCCGTACCGCCGGAGGGCTGAGCCTGCTGCTGCTCGGGGACCTCGAACCGCCGGCCCAGCGGGCGTTGATGGGGGTGCATCCGGGGCTGGGGCCGGTGGACGTGCTCAAGGTCGCCCATCACGGTTCCGCGCACCAGGACCCCGGTCTGATGCGGGCGGTGCGGCCGAGACTCGCGCTCGTGTCGGCGGGGCGCGACAACCCGTACGGCCATCCCTCGCCCCGGACGCTGGAGGCGCTGAGGGTGGGCGGCGCGCGGGTGCTGCGGACCGACCGGGACGGGGCCGTCGCCGTGGTGGGGGCGGGGAGGGGCCTCGTGGCCGTGCCGGGAGGGGGATGAGGCTGCCGGAGAGGCTTGCGAAGAAACTCTTGTAAAGGAATCTTTCTAAAGATACCTTTTCATCGTGCCGGAGAACAGAGAAGCCCAGTCCGGGGACGAGCAGCCCCGCAGCATCCGACTCACCGACCCGCGCGCCCTGCGGGCCTACGCCCATCCGCTACGGATGTCGCTGGTGGGGCTGCTGCGCAGCAGCGGGCCCTTCACCGCCACCCGTGCCGCCGAGCTGACCGGCGAGTCAGTGGCCAGCTGCTCCTACCACCTGCGGATGCTCGCCAAGTACGGGCTGGTGGAGGAGGCGCCCGGCGGACGGGGGCGGGAGAAGCCCTGGCGGGCCACCGCCCGGTACACGGAGTGGCCGGACCACAGTGAGGACGCGACGGTCGCAGAGGCGGCCGACGCGCTGAGCGCCGCCGTCATCGAGCGCTACTTCGAACGGGTCACCCGCGCCCTGGAGAACCGGCGCCGGCTGCCGAAGGAGTGGCGGGAGGCGGAGGAGTTCGGCGACTCCCTGCTCCACCTCACCGCCGAGGAACTGACCGACCTCGGCGAGCGGATCGGCGAGCTGCTCCGGCCCTACGAGGCCCGCACCTCCGACCCCTCCCTCAGGCCCGCGGGCGCCCGGCCCGTCAGCATCCTGCGGATCGCCTACCTGGACCAGGAAATCCCCGACAGCGAAGAGGAGTGAACGAGATGGCCCTCGTGGAACGCGTACCGGCGCTGCTGCGCGAGCGGACCTTCCGTCGCTACTGGACCGGGCAGACCGTCTCCCTCGTCGGGGACCAGATCTCGCTCATCGCGATCCCGCTCGCGGCCGTCCTGGTCCTCGGCGCCGACGCCACTGCGATGGGCCTGCTCAAGACCGCCGAACTCCTGCCCGCCCTCCTGCTCAACCTGCCGTTCGGCGCCTGGGCCGACCGGCAGGCCAGTCGCCGGCGCGCCATGATCGCGGCCGACCTCGGACGGGCGGCGCTCATCCTGAGCCTGCCCGTCGCCTACGCCCTGGACACGCTGACGCTCGGCCAGCTGTACGCGGTGGCCTTCGGGATCGGGGCGCTCACCGTGCTCTTCGAGGTCTGCAACGTCACGCTGTTCGTCACGCTGGTCCCCACCGAGCGCTACGTCCAGGCGAACTCGCTGGTGAACGGGAGCCGTTCGATGGCCTGGCTCGCCGGGCCCGGGGTCGGAGGACTGCTCGTGCAGTTCCTCACCGCGCCCTTCGCGCTCGTCGCGGACGCGCTCACCTATCTGGTGTCGGCCGGGTACCTGGCCCGGATCGCGCCGGTCGAACCCGCGCCGGCGCCCGTGGCCAAGGGGCACTTCACCGAGGGGCTGCGCTGGGTGGTGCGGGAGCGTTCGATGCGCGCGCTGTTCGCGGCCTCCGGCACGATCCAGTTCTTCAACTACATGTTCAGCACGATCTTCGTGCTCTACGCGACCACCGAACTCGGCCTCGGCGCGGGTCTGCTCGGTCTCGTGCTCGCGGCCGGTGCCGTGGGCGGTCTCCTCGGGGCGGTGTGGAGCGGGGCGGTCGTCCGGCGGGTCGGCGTCGGCACCTCGCTCGTCGCCGGCTTCCTCGGATTCACCCTCCCCCTGCTCCTGGTGCCCCTGGCGGACGGGCCGCTTCCGCTGGTGGCGGGGGTGCTGTTCGCCGCGGAGTTCCTCTCCTGCCTCGGGGTGATGCTCGCCGACATCGCCGCGGGATCGTTCCAGATGGCGCTGATACCCGACGCCGTGCGAGCCAGGGTGATGGGTGCGTACCGGACGCTCAACCACGGCTTTCGTCCGCTCGGCGCACTCGTCGGAGGCCTGCTCGGCACCGCGATCGGACTGCGCCCCACGCTGTGGATCGCCACCGCCGGGGCCGTCCTCGCCGTTCTCTGGCTGCTGCCCTCGCCGCTGCCGCGGACGCGGGAGCTGCCCGCGCGGGAAGGGGAGTCGGTGCCCGTCGGATCGGGCTCGGCGCCGTGACGGCCGCGCGAAGCGGAATCCTCAATGAAGCGGAACTCTCAATTCGGACCCTGGGTAACACTTGCCTCGACTCACCCCGTTTGCCTCGAACGCCCCAACGATGATCGAATGCGACTTCGTTGCATAGTGAATGAGTCGCACGGGGGTGCGTGAAGAATGTTCGATCGTCTCTTCGGGAAGCGGGCGGCGGGAGCCTCGCGCGGCGGTCCGCTCGCCGGCCTCTCCGTCCCCTCCTCGGCGGGCGTGCTCAGCTGCCGGGTGCTCGACCCCGTGCACGAACCCGTCCGGCAGGCCGAGTTCGTCGTCAGCGACACGGCGGGCCGCAAGGTCCTGGCCGGCGAGACCGACCCGTACGGCACGGTCCTCGCGACCGTACCGGCGGGCGAGTACCGGGTCGCCGTCACCTCCGAGGGCTACACGCCCTACCACGGCAGCACCGTCGTCGCCGAGGGCGAGCACCAGGGCCTCGGTGACGTCCTGCTCCAGGTCGCGCCCCAGCCCCAGCTCCCGGAGCCCGGCGACTGGGAGATCGACCCCGCGCACTCGCAGATCGGCTTCACGGCGCGCCACATCGGCCTCGCCCGGATCCACGGACGGTTCAACAGCTTCGCGGGCGCGGTCCGGATCGCCGAACGCATGGAGCACTCCGCGATGCACGTCGTCATCGACGCGGCCTCCATCGACACCGGGGTGCAGATGCGCGACGACCACCTGCGCTCCGGCGACTTCCTCGACGTCGGCGCCTACCCGACGCTGGAGTTCTTCAGCGAGCGCTTCGTCCACCGGGGCGGCAGTCGCTGGGCCGTCACCGGAGCGCTCACCCTCCACGGAGTGAGCCGCACGGTGACCCTGGACACCCAGTACCTGGGCCTCGGGAACGGCCTGGAGGGCGAGACCCGGGGCGCCTGCCGGGCCACCACCGAGCTGCACCGGGAGGACTTCACCCTCACCTGGCAGACGCTGCTCGCACGGGGCATCGCGGCGGTCGGGTCCAGCATCAGCATCGAACTCGACGTCCAGATCGTCCCCAAGAAGGGCTGACGGGCGGGCCCGGCGGTCCTACGGGGCTTCCAGCCAGCCCTCGTACTCGGCGGCCAGCGCGTCCAGCGCCGCCGGGTCGAGGCGGGCGTCCGGGTCCTCGACGACCACCAGCCACTGCGCGTCCTCGGCGTCGTCCTCCCCGGCCAGGGCGTCCCGTACGAGCTGCGGTTCCTCGGCCACGCCGAAACGGTCGGGGAGTTCCCCGGCGACCTCCTCGGCGGCGTCGCGGTCGGGCAGTACCAGTACGTGTCGTTCACTCACCCCGCCATTCTCGTCCCCCTCGTCCCCTTGCCGGGCATCGGTGTCAGTGGCCCGTGGGATGCTGGATCGCGATGGCCACCAGAAAGACTTCCCCCGACGACCTCCTCGGCCCCGTGACGCTCGCCGTGGGACAGGAGGACCTGCTCCTCGACCGCGCCGTCCAGGAGGTGGTGGCGGCCGCGCGGGCCGCCGACGCCGACACGGACGTGCGCGACCTCACCCCCGACCAGCTCCAGCCCGGGGCGCTGGCCGAGCTCACCAGCCCCTCGCTCTTCGCCGAGCGCAAGGTGCTGGTCGTGCGGAACGCGCAGGACCTCTCCGCCGACACGATCAAGGACGTCAAGGCGTACCTGGACGACCCCATCGAGGACATCTCGCTCGTCCTGCTCCACGCCGGCGGCGCCAAGGGCAAGGGGCTGCTCGACGCGGCGCGCAAGGCGGGGGCCCGGGAGGTCGCCTGCCCGAAGACGACGAAGCCGGCGGAGCGGCTGACGTTCGTACGGCAGGAGTTCCGGGCGCTGGGGCGTTCGGCCACGCCCGAGGCCTGCCAGGCGCTCGTGGACTCGATCGGCAGCGATCTGCGGGAGCTCGCGTCCGCGGTCGCGCAGCTCACGTCCGACGTGGACGGGACGATCGACGAGGCGGTCGTCGGGCGGTACTACACGGGTCGCGCCGAGGCCTCCTCCTTCAACGTCGCGGACCGTGCCGTTGAAGGGCGGGCGGCCGAGGCCCTGGAGGCCCTGCGCTGGTCGCTCTCGACCGGGGTCGCGCCCGTGCTCATCACCAGCGCGCTGGCGCAGGGGGTACGGGCGATCGGCAAGCTCTCCTCGGCGCGGGGCGGGCGGCCGGCCGACCTGGCGCGGGAGCTGGGCATGCCGCCCTGGAAGATCGACCGCGTGCGGCAGCAGATGCGCGGCTGGACCCCGGACGGGGTGTCGCTGGCCCTGCGGGCGATCGCGGAGGCGGACGCGGGGGTGAAGGGCGGGGGTGACGACCCGGAGTACGCCCTGGAGAAGGCGGTGGTCGCGGTGGCGCGGGCGGCGAGGATGCGGCGGGGCTGAGCTGAGGCGGGGACCTGGCGGTCGGCGGGGCGGTGTGGGCCTGGCGGTCGGCGGGGCGGTGCGGGTCTGGCGGTGGCCGGACGGTGCGGGCCTGGTGGGTCGGGGGCGTTGTGGTGCGGGGTGGGCCGGGGCGTGGCGTGTGGTGCGGGGCGGTTCGTGGCTGGTGTCCGAGCGGATCCCCCACCCCACCCCTTCCCGAAACCCTGCCGGGGGCTGGTGGGGGCTGAGGCCCGTCCCTTCCGGGGGCTCCGCCCCCGCCGGACCCCCATGACCGGCCGGCAGCTTCGCGCCGCCGACTTCGGGCCCCGAGGGCTCGCGCCGTCCGGCCGCGCTGCGGCAACTCGGCTCCGCCGACTTCGGGCCCCGAGGGCTCGCGCCCTCCGGCCGCGCTGCGGCAACTCGGCTCCGCCGGCTCCGAACCCCGCCGGCTCGCGCCGCCCAGGGGTGCTGCGGCTGTTCCGTGCCGTCGGTTCGGGGCCCGGTGGCTTGCGCTGCCCAGCAGCCCTGCGGCTGTGCTTTGCGCCGCCGGTTCCGGGGCCTGCCGGCCTCGCGCTGTCCAGCAGTCCGTCGGCAGCTTCGCGCCGTCAGCTCCGGGCTCCCTGCCAGGCTCGCGCCGCCCGTCAGCCAGGCGGCAGCTTCGCACCGCCGACTCCGGCTCCCACTGGGCTTGCGCTCCCGGTAGCGCTGCGGCCGTTTCATGCCGTTGCCGTTGTCGTTGGGGCCTGGTGGCAGGCGCTGCCTAGCGGCCCGGGGCAGCTTCGCGCCGTCGGCTCCGGGCCCCGGCCTCGCGGCCGTCCGTCAGCTCTGCGGCCGCTTCGCGCCGTCGGCTCCGGTCCCCCGGCCCCCGGCCTTGCACCCGCCCGTCAGCCCTGCGGCAGCTTCGCGCCCCGGCCCCGGGCCCCGGCCTCGCCCCGCCCGTCAGCCCCGCGGTGCTTCGTGCCGTTGCGGTTGGTCCCGTGGGGGGCCGTTTCGGGGCCGGTGGGTACGGCGAAGGCCCCGGCGGTCCTGGGGAAGGAGGCGGCGGGGCCTTCGGCGGTGGTGCTGGTGGGCTCGCACACGCGTGGCGAACGCGTCCGCGTGCGAGTCCATGTGGCCGGGCGGGAGCGGGGTAGAGGGCCCGCTGGTTCCCGTACGGCCGATCACATCAGAGCTCAGCCCTGGAGGGAGGCAACCTTGATCGCCAGCGCCGACTTCTTGTTGGCGGCGGCGTTCTTGTGGATGACACCCTTCGAGACAGCCTTGTCGAGCTGACGCGAGGCGGCGCGAGTGGCAACGGTGGCCTTCTCGAGGTCGCCGGCGGCGACAGCCTCACGGGCCTTGCGGATCGCGGTCTTGAGCGAGGACTTGACGGCCTTGTTGCGCAGGCGCGCCTTCTCGTTCGTCTTGTTCCGCTTGATCTGGGACTTGATGTTCGCCACGAAAAGAGCCTTTACAGGTTCGATGTTCCTTCTGGGGCGCGCCTCGCAGCTGAGAGGGCATGCGAGACACGGCTGTCCACACTATCAGCCACTCTCGGGGCCGCCCAAACCGGGCGCCGGGCGCCGGGCATGGGACCATGGTCTCTACGTATCCGTTCTGAACATCGCCCGAGACGAGATCCCTGCGTGCCCGCGACTCCTACCCACGTGCCCGAGCCGAGCCGTACCGACCCGGCTCTGATCCGCAACTTCTGCATCATCGCGCACATCGACCACGGCAAGTCCACGCTTGCCGACCGGATGCTCCAGCTCACCGGTGTGGTCGACCAGCGGCAGATGCGTGCCCAGTATCTCGACCGCATGGACATCGAGCGGGAGCGCGGCATCACGATCAAGTCCCAGGCGGTCCGGCTGCCGTGGGCGCCGACCGAGGGGCCGGCCCAGGGCAGTACGCACATCCTGAACATGATCGACACCCCCGGGCACGTCGACTTCACCTATGAGGTCTCGCGTTCGCTGGCCGCCTGCGAGGGCACGATCCTGCTCGTGGACGCCGCGCAGGGCATCGAGGCGCAGACTCTCGCGAACCTGTATCTCGCGATGGAGAACGACCTCACGATCGTTCCCGTGCTCAACAAGATCGACCTTCCGGCCGCCCAGCCGGAGAAGTTCTCCGAGGAGCTCGCCAACCTCATCGGCTGCCAGCCGGAGGACGTCCTCAAGGTCTCCGCGAAGACCGGTATGGGTGTCGAGGCGCTGCTCGACCGGGTGGTCCGGGACGTTCCGGCGCCGGTCGGTGTCGCCGACGCGCCGGCCCGCGCGATGATCTTCGACTCCGTGTACGACTCGTACCGGGGCGTCGTGACCTACGTGCGTGTCGTCGACGGGCAGCTCAACAAGCGCGAGCGCATCCGGATGATGTCGACCGGCGCCACCCACGAGCTCCTCGAGATCGGCGTCTCGTCGCCCGAGATGACCTCGTCCGACGGTCTCGGCGTCGGCGAGGTGGGCTACATCATCACCGGTGTGAAGGACGTCCGTCAGTCCAAGGTCGGTGACACGATCACCTCCCTGAACCAGGGCGCCACCGAGCCCCTCGGCGGCTACAAGGACCCGAAGCCGATGGTCTTCTCGGGCCTCTACCCGCTGGACGGCTCGGAGTACCCGGACCTCCGCGAGGCCCTCGACAAGCTGCAGCTCAACGACGCCGCGCTGGTCTACGAGCCGGAGACCTCCGCCGCGCTCGGCTTCGGCTTCCGCGTCGGCTTCCTCGGTCTCCTCCACCTCGACGTGATCCGTGAGCGGCTCGAGCGCGAGTTCGGGCTCGATCTGATCGCCACCGCGCCGAACGTGGTCTACCGGGTCGTGATGGAGGACGGCAGCGAGCACACCGTCACCAACCCGAGCGAGTTCCCCGAGGGCAAGATCAGCGACGTGTTCGAGCCCGTCGTGCGCGCCACGATCCTCGCCCCGAGCGAGTTCATCGGCGCGATCATGGAGCTCTGCCAGACCCGTCGCGGCACCCTGATCGGCATGGACTACCTCTCCGAGGACCGGGTCGAGATCCGCTACACCCTGCCCCTCGCCGAGATCGTCTTCGACTTCTTCGACCAGCTGAAGTCCAAGACGCGCGGTTACGCCTCCCTCGACTACGAGCCCACCGGCGAGCAGGCCTCCAGCCTGGTCAAGGTCGACATCCTGCTGCACGGCGACAAGGTGGACGCCTTCTCGGCCGTCACCCACAAGGACGCCGCGTACGCCTACGGTGTCCGGCTCGTCGCCAAGCTGCGCGAGCTCATCCCGCGGCAGGCCTTCGAGGTGCCCATCCAGGCCGCCATCGGCTCCCGGGTCATCGCCCGCGAGACCATCCGCGCCATCCGGAAGGACGTCCTCGCCAAGTGCTACGGCGGTGACATCTCCCGTAAGCGGAAGCTGCTGGAGAAGCAGAAGGAAGGCAAGAAGCGCATGAAGATGGTCGGCTCGGTGGAGGTGCCGCAGGAGGCCTTCATCGCCGTCCTGTCGAGCGACGAGTCCTCCGGCAAGAAGAAGTAATCAGGGCGTCCGCGATAGCTGCCCTGTGCAACGAACGGGTCCACGCGCCAGGTGCGCGTGGACCCGTTCGTCGTCGCCCGGGTGGGCCCGTTCGTTATGAAGCGAGGCCCTGCAGGGCCTTACGCGCCGGTCGTCGGGCCTTTAGTCTGATCCCGGCTCGAAGGTTACTCGCCAGTTAGTTACGAACCACCAGCAGGCACCGCCGCCGCCCGGAGGACGTCGTGAGCGACACACAGACCCAGATCGAGAACCGGCCGCCCTCCGTGGCGACCCTCTTCCTTGAGCGCGTCGAGCGGACCCCGGATGCGGAGGCCTACCGCTACCCGGTTCCCGCCGCCTCCGGCGCCGGCCCGGACGACTGGAAGTCGCTCAGCTGGGGGCAGGCCGCCGAGCGGGTCTACGCGATCGCCGCCGGTCTCGCCGACCTCGGCGTCCAGGCCGAGGAGCGCGTCGCCCTCGCCTCCTCCACCCGGGTGGAGTGGATCCTCTCCGACCTCGGCGTGATGTGCGCGGGCGCCGCGACCACCACGGTCTACCCGCAGACCAACGCCGACGAGTCGGCGTTCATCCTCTCCGACTCCGAGTCGAGGGTCCTCATCGCCGAGGACGCGGCCCAGCTGGCCAAGGCCGTCGAGCGCCGCGCCGAGCTGCCGAACCTCCACCACGTGGTCGTCATCGACGCCACCGGCGTGGAGAGCGACGGCGAGTTCGTCCTCTCCCTCGCGGACCTCGAGGAGCGCGGCAAGGCCTATCTGGTGGAGCACCCCGAGGCGGTCAAGGAGCGGGTCGCCGCGATCACCCCCACGCAGCTCGCCACCCTCATCTACACCTCCGGCACCACCGGCCGCCCCAAGGGCGTCCGCCTCCCGCACGACAACTGGTCGTACATGGCCAAGGCCATCGCCGCCACCGGCCTGCTCACCCAGGACGACGTGTCGTACCTGTGGCTGCCGCTCGCCCACGTCTTCGGCAAGGTCCTCACCTCCGGCCAGATCGAGGTCGGCCACATCGCCGCCGTCGACGGCCGCGTCGACAAGATCATCGAGAACCTGCCGGTCGTCCAGCCGACCTACATGGCGGCCGTGCCCCGCATCTTCGAGAAGGTCTACAACGGGGTCGCCGCCAAGGCCCGCGCGGGCGGCGGCGCCAAGTACAAGATCTTCCAGTGGGCGGTCGGCGTCGCCCGCGAGTACGCCAAGGCCACCCAGGACAACTTCCGCCGCACCGGCACCGCCTCCGCACCCTTCGGCCTCTCCGCGAAGCACAAGGTCGCCGACGCGCTCGTCTACGCCAAGATCCGCGAGGCCTTCGGCGGCAACCTGCGCGCCTGCGTCTCCGGCTCGGCCGCCCTCGCCCCCGAGATCGGCTACTTCTTCGCCGGCGCCGGCATCCACATCCTGGAGGGGTACGGCCTCACCGAGTCCTCCGCGGCCTCCTTCGTCAACCCGGGCGAGGCCTACCGCACCGGCACCGTCGGCAAGCCGCTCCCCGGCACCGAGGTCCGGATCG
This sequence comes from Streptomyces sp. TLI_105, assembly GCF_900105415.1. Lineage (GTDB taxonomy): Bacteria > Actinomycetota > Actinomycetes > Streptomycetales > Streptomycetaceae > Streptomyces. The sequence goes on from NZ_FNSM01000001.1 coordinate 5,526,248, forward strand.
CCGACGACGGCGAGATCCTGCTGCGCGGCCCCGGCATCATGGAGGGCTACCACGGCCTGCCGGAGAAGACCTCCGAGGTCCTGGAGCCCGACGGCTGGTTCCACACCGGCGACATCGGCGAGCTGTCCGCCGACGGCTACCTCCGGATCACCGACCGGAAGAAGGACCTGATCAAGACGTCCGGCGGCAAGTACATCGCGCCGGCCGAGGTCGAGGGCCAGTTCAAGGCCGTCTGCCCGTTCGTGTCGAACGTCCTCGTCCACGGGGCCGACCGGAACTTCTGCACCGCGCTCATCGCCCTCGATGAGCCCGCCCTCCTCGGCTGGGCCGCCGAGCACGACCTCGGCGGCAAGTCGTACGCGGAGCTCGTCGCCGACCCGCGGACCGAGAAGCTGATCCAGGGCTACGTCGACCGCCTCAACGAGGGCCTCCAGCGCTGGCAGACGATCAAGAAGTTCCGCCTGCTGCCGCGCGACCTCGACATCGAGCACGGCGAGCTCACCCCGTCCCTGAAGCTGAAGCGGCCGGTCGTCGAGCGGGAGTACAAGGACCTCATCGAGGAGATGTACGCGGGGTCCCGCGAGGCCTGACGTCCGGTCCAGGGCCGTCACCCCGGGCAGTACGGGACAATGGGGCTCATGCCTTCCGTACTGCCCGATGGTGAGTCCGTTCCCGACGACGGGGCGCTGCCCCCGCACGCCCTCGAAGGGGCCGGGGAGCGGCCGCTCGGGTTCTACCTGCACGTGCCGTACTGCGCGACGCGCTGCGGCTACTGCGACTTCAACACGTACACGGCGAGCGAGCTGCGCGGCACGGGCGGTGTGCTCGCCTCCCGCGACAACTACGCCGAGCAGGTCGTCGAGGAGATCCGCCTCGCCCGGAAGACCCTCGGCGACGACCCCCGGCCCGTGCGGACCGTCTTCGTCGGCGGCGGCACCCCCACGCTCCTCGCCGCCGGGGACCTCGTGCGGATGCTCGGTGCCATCCGGGACGAGTTCGGGCTCGCGGACGACGCCGAGGTGACGACGGAGGCCAATCCGGACTCCGTCGACCCCGCCTACCTCGCCGAGCTGCGCGCCGGCGGCTTCAACCGGATCTCCTTCGGCATGCAGAGCGCCCGGCAGCACGTCCTGAAGATCCTCGACCGCACGCACACCCCGGGGCGGCCCGAGGCGTGCGTCGGCGAGGCGCGGGCCGCCGGGTTCGAACACGTCAACCTCGATCTCATCTACGGCACGCCCGGCGAGTCCGACGACGACTGGCGGGCCTCGCTGGAAGCGGCGATCGGCGCAGGTCCCGACCACGTGAGCGCCTACGCCCTGATCGTCGAGGAGGGCACGCAGCTCGCCCGGCGCATCCGGCGCGGCGAGGTGCCCATGACCGACGACGACGTCCACGCCGACCGCTACCTGATCGCGGACTCCGTCCTGACCGAGGCCGGTTTCCAGTGGTACGAGGTCTCCAACTGGGCCACCTCCGAGGCCGGCCGCTGCCTCCACAACGAGCTGTACTGGCGCGGCGCCGACTGGTGGGGGGCCGGCCCGGGGGCGCACTCGCACGTGGGCGGCGTCCGCTGGTGGAACGTGAAGCATCCCGGGGCGTACGCGGCGGCGCTGGCCGAGGGCCGGTCGCCCGGCGCCGGGCGGGAGCTGCTGTCCGACGAGGACCGGCGCGTCGAGCGGATCCTCCTGGAGCTGCGGCTGCGGGAGGGCGTCGAGCTGTCGATCCTCAAGCCCGCGGGGCTGGCCGCCGCCGGGCGGGCCCTGTCGGACGGGCTCCTCGACCCCGCCGCCCACGAAGCGGGCCGCGCGGTCCTGACCCTGCGCGGCCGGCTGCTCGCGGACGCGGTGGTGCGGGACCTGGTGGACTAGGACCCGTCCGGAAAGCAGTGCCGTCCGCCCGGCGAGCCGGGCGGACCTTCCGGACAGGCCCCAGGGGGCGAGGGGCGCCTCGCGGACCGGGCCGGACGCACCCCCGGGGCGGGTCAGTGGCTCGGCAGGTACCTGTAGCAGTAGTTCGCCGTCACCGGGTTGTACTCCCGCAGGGTCTCCAGCATCTTGTCGCCGGTGTGGGGCCCGACGACGCCGTCCGCCTGGGAGTCACCCAGCTTCCAGCGCTGGAAGGCGGCCACGCCCCACTGCGTCTGCTCGCCCCAGAAGCCGTCCTCGGCCAGGTCGACGGGGTAGGCGTCGGCCCAGTTCACGGCGATCTGAGCGCACTTCACGCCCTCGCCCCGGCTGCCGTAGGAGAGGTACGGGGCGCCGGGGCGGGCACTGGCGGTGCCCGCCAGGCCCGTCACGGCGACAGCTGTGGCGGACACGAGCAGCGCGGCCCTCGTGAACGCGGGGTGGGAGAACACGGATTCCTCCAGATGACGCGACGGTGGCGGCGCGGCGGAAGGGCGGCGCCGGTGAAGGGCTGCGCCACGCTCGCACGGCCCCGTCCGCCGTGGCACGGATCCGGAGTCCCGAGACGCCGGGACACCCCTGTCCCGGGACGTGAGGGGGTCACGGTGGAGGTGAGAGGTCCAGGGAGGCGCTCCCCGGGGGCGTGCCCGCCCGAGGGTCCTCGCGGCGCCCGCTGCTTGGGGCGCGCGCCCGAGGGTCCTCGCCGTGCCCGCTCCCCGGGGTCGTGCCCGTCCGAGGGTCCTCGCGGTGCTTGCTCCCCGGGGTCGTGCCCGTCCGAGGGTCCTCGCGGCGCCCGCTCCCCGGGGTCGCGCCCGCCCCAGGGCCCTTACGGCGCCGTCACGAAGTCGATCAGTTCCTCCACCCGGCCCAGCAGCTCCGGCTCCAGGTCCTTGTAGGACGTCACGCGCTTGAGGATCGCCTGCCAGACCGCGCCCGTGTTGTCCGAGGGCCAGCCGAGGGCGCGGCAGACGCCCGTCTTCCAGTCCTGGCCGCGGGGGACCGCCGGCCAGGCCGGGATGCCCAGGGAGGACGGTTTCACCGCCTCCCAGACGTCGATGTACGGGTGGCCGACGACCAGGACGTCCGGCGAGGTCACCTGCGCGGCGATCCTCGACTCCTTCGAGCCCGGGACCAGGTGGTCCACCAGGACGCCGAGCCGGGCGTCCGGCCCCGGGGCGAACTCCGCGACGATCGCCGGCAGGTCGTCGACGCCCTCCAGGTACTCCACGACCACGCCCTCGATCCGCAGGTCGTCGCCCCAGACCCGCTCCACGAGCTCCGCGTCGTGGCGGCCCTCGACGTAGATCCGGCCCGCCCGCGCCACGCGCGCGCGTGCGCCCGGGACCGCGATCGAGCCGGAGGCCGTACGGGCGGGGCGCACCGGTCCGCCGGACGCGGGGCGGACCAGGGTCACGACCTTGCCCTCCAGGAGGAAGCCGCGCGGTTCCAGCGGGAAGACCCGGTGCTTGCCGAAGCGATCCTCCAGGGTCACCGTGCCCGCCTCGCAGCGGATCACCGCCCCGCAGAAGCCCGTGGCGACCTCCTCGACGACCAGGTCGTGCTCCGCCGGGATCTCCGGGACGGGCGCCGACTTCTTCCAGGGCGGCGTCAGGTCCGGGTTGTAGCTACGCATGGGCTCCGTTCCGTCCGGGGCGCGGCGGCAGGGGTCTTCTCCGTGGGCGCGCGGCCGAGACGGCGTCAGGTCCGGGACGCGGCCACGCATTTGGGCGACGTTATGCCACGCCGAAGCGGCGTGCCAGTTCATCGCGCTGTGCCCGGACGAACGCGGCGTCCACCACCGCCCCGTGCCCCGGCACGTACGCCGCCTCCTCGCCGCCCAGGGCGAGCAGCCGCTCCAGGGCGTCCGGCCAGCGGGACGGGATCGCGTCCGGGCCCGCCTGCGGCTCGCCCGACTCCTCCACCAGGTCCCCGCAGAAGACGATCTCGCGCGGGCCCGGGACGCAGAGCGCCAGGTCGTGGCCCGTGTGGCCGGGGCCCACGTTCGCCAGGAGGACCTGGCGGCCGCCCAGGTCGAGCGTCCACTCGCCCGTCACCACGTGCCGGGGGGCCACCAGGACGTCCGTCGCCTCCGTCGCCGCCCGCGGATCGACCCCCTGCCGCACCGCGTCCCCGTACAGCTCCTCCCGGGCCCTGGCCCCGCTCATGAGCTCGTCCGAGCCCACCGCGCCGAAGACCTCCGCCCCGGCGAAGGCCGCCGTGCCGAGGACGTGGTCGAAGTGGGGGTGGCTGAGTGCGATGTGCGTCACCTTCCGGCCGCCCGTGAGCGCCGCCACCTGTGCCCGCAGCTCGGCGCCCTCCGCGAGCGAGGACCCCGTGTCGTACAGCAGAACCGCCCGTGTGCCCAGGACCAGCCCCACCGTGGCGTCCCAACCGGGCAGCCGTCGCCGGCCCACCCCGTCCTCGAGCCGCTCCCATCCGTACGCTTCCCAATCCATCTCCATGAGGCGACGCTAACCGGTGCGGGCGCCGCCTCCTTGCCAGGAGCGATGTCCGCCGCCGTACACTGACCGGGGGATCGCTGGCACTCGGACAGGGCGAGTGCCAAAAGCGGAGCAACCGGAACGACGACGCCAGCTGGAGGTGCGCACGATGCTCAGCGAACGCAGACTCGAGGTCCTGCGCGCCATCGTCCAGGACTACGTCGGGACGGAGGAGCCGGTCGGCTCCAAGGCGCTCACCGAGCGCCACAAGCTCGGCGTGTCGCCCGCCACCGTCCGCAACGACATGGCCGTGCTCGAGGAGGAGGGGTACATCGCCCAGCCCCATACGAGCGCCGGGCGCATCCCCACCGACAAGGGCTACCGCCTCTTCGTCGACCGGCTCGCCGGCGTCAAGCCGCTGTCGACGCCCGAGCGGCGGGCCATCCACAACTTCCTCGACGGAGCCGTCGACCTCGACGACGTCGTCGGGCGTACGGTACGACTGCTCGCCCAGCTGACCCGCCAGGTCGCCGTCGTCCAGTACCCCTCGCTGACCCGCTCGACCGTCCGGCACGTGGAGCTGCTCTCGCTGGCCCCCGCCCGCCTGATGCTCGTCCTCATCACGGACACCGGCCGGGTCGAGCAGCGCGTCGTCGACTGCCCCGCGCCCTTCGGCGAGACCTCGCTCGCCGACCTGAGGGCCCGGCTCAACAGCCGGGTCGTCGGCCGCCGGTTCGCCGACGTGCCGCAGCTGGTGCAGGACCTCCCCGAGTCCTTCGAGGAGACCGAGGACCGCGCCACGGTCTCGACCGTGCTCGCGACCCTCCTCGAAACCCTCGTCGAGGAGCACGAGGAGCGGCTGATGATCGGCGGCACCGCCAATCTCGCCCGCTTCGGACACGACTTCCCCCTGATGATCAGGCCCGTCCTGGAAGCTCTGGAGGAGCAGGTCGTGCTCCTCAAGCTGCTCGGCGAGGCCAAGGAATCGGGCATGACCGTACGCATCGGGCACGAGAACGCCCACGAGGGGCTGAGCTCCACGTCCGTCGTCTCGGTCGGCTACGGTTCGGGCGGCGAGGCAGTCGCCAAACTCGGCGTGGTCGGACCGACCCGCATGGACTACCCCGGAACGATGGGAGCGGTACGCGCAGTGGCACGTTACGTCGGACAGATCCTGGCGGAGTCGTAAGTGGCCACGGACTACTACGCCGTACTCGGCGTGCGCCGCGACGCGTCCCAGGACGAGATCAAGAAGGCGTTCCGGAGGCTCGCGCGCGAGCTGCACCCGGACGTCAATCCCGATCCGAAGACGCAGGAACGCTTCAAGGAGATCAACGCCGCCTACGAGGTCCTCTCGGACCCGCAGAAGAAGCAGGTCTACGACCTCGGCGGCGACCCGCTCTCGGCCTCCGGCGGGGGTGGCGCGGGCGGCGGCTTCGGAGCGGGCGGCTTCGGCAACTTCTCCGACATCATGGACGCCTTCTTCGGCACGGCCTCGCAGCGCGGCCCGCGCTCGCGCACCCGCCGCGGCCAGGACGCCATGATCCGCCTGGAGATCGACCTCAACGAGGCGGCCTTCGGCACCACCAAGGACATCCAGGTCGACACGGCCGTGGTCTGCACCACCTGTTCGGGTGAGGGCGCCGCGCCCGGCACCTCCGCGCAGACCTGTGACATGTGCCGCGGCCGCGGCGAGGTCTCCCAGGTCACCCGGTCCTTCCTCGGCCAGGTCATGACCTCCCGCCCCTGCCCGCAGTGCCAGGGCTTCGGCACGGTCGTGCCGACCCCGTGCCCCGAGTGCGCCGGCGACGGCCGCGTGCGGTCCCGCCGCACGCTCACGGTCAAGATCCCGGCCGGTGTCGACAACGGCACCCGCATCCAGCTCGCGGGCGAGGGCGAGGTCGGCCCCGGCGGCGGCCCCGCCGGCGACCTGTACGTCGAGATCCACGAGACCCCGCACGAGGTCTTCCAGCGGCGCGGCGACGACCTGCACTGCACGGTCACCATCCCGATGACGGCGGGCGCGCTCGGCACCAAGGTGCCGCTGCAGACCCTCGACGGCGTCGAGGAGATCGACATCCGCCCGGGCACGCAGTCCGGCCAGTCGATCCCGCTGCACGGGCGCGGCGTCACGCACCTGCGGGGCAACGGCCGGGGCGACCTGATCGTGCACGTCGAGGTGACGACCCCGAGCAAGCTCGACGCGGAGCAGGAGCGCCTCCTGCGCGAGCTGGCCAAGCTGCGCGGCGAGGAACGGCCCACGGGGCAGTTCCAGCCGGGGCAGCAGGGGCTGTTCTCGCGGCTGAAGGACGCGTTCAACGGACGCTGATCCGGGTGTACGGAAAGGGGCGGCGCTCTGGTGCCGCCCCTTTCCCGTACCCGTCCCGGCGGCATGACACGATGCCCATATGTCCACCACCGCACTGAACGATCTCTCTCGGTTTCCGATCGTGCAGGCCCCCATGGCGGGTGGCGCCTCCTGTCCCGAGCTCGTCGGAGCCGTCTGCGAGGCCGGGGCGCTCGGCTTCCTCGCCGCCGGGTACAAGACGGCCGGAGGCCTGTACCAGGAGATCAAGCGGGTGCGCGGGCTCACCGCGCGCCCCTTCGGGGTCAACCTCTTCATGCCGCAGGACGGGCGGCCCGCCGACCCCGCCGCCGTCGAGGTCTACCGCCACCAGCTCGCGGGCGAGGCCACCTGGTACGACACCCCGCTCGGCGAGACCGACGACTCCCGCGACGACGCCTACGACGCCAAGCTGGCCATCCTCCTGGAGGACCCGGTCCCCGTCGTCTCCTTCACCTTCGGCTGCCCCCCGAGGGAGACCTTCCACGCCTTCGACCGCGTCGGTACGTACACGATCGTGACCGTCACCTCCGCCGACGAGGCCCTCGCCGCGCAGGCGGCCGGCGCCGACGCCGTCTGCGTCCAGGGCGTCGAGGCCGGCGGACACCAGGGCACGTACCGCGACGACCCGTCCGACGAAGACGCCCCCGGCACCGGGCTCCTCACCCTCGTCACCCAGGTCCGGGAGGCCGTCGCGCTGCCGATCGTCGCCGCCGGCGGCATCATGCGCGGCGCGCAGATCGCCGCCGTCCTCGCCGCCGGGGCCGAGGCCGCCCAGCTCGGCACCGCCTTCCTCCGCTGCCCCGAGTCGGGCGCCCACCCGCTGCACAAGCAGGCCCTGACGGACCCGCTCTTCACCCGCACCGCCCTCACCCGGGCCTTCTCGGGGCGCCCGGCGCGCGGCCTCGTCAACCGCTTCATGCGCGAGCACGGGCCGTACGCCCCCGCCGCCTACCCCGAGATCCACCACCTCACCGCCCCGCTCCGCAAGGCCGCCGCTGCCGCCGGCGACGCCCAGGGCATGGCCCTGTGGGCCGGTCAGGGCCACCGCCTCGCCCGGGAACTCCCCGCCGGGCAGCTGGTCGAGGTGCTGGCCGCCGAACTCGACACCGCCCTCTCCGAGCTGGCCCCCAGGAGCGCCTCATGACCGCACCCGTCTTCGTCGTCGACACCGTCCCCGGTGCCGGGAGTTTCCTCCTGGACGGGCCCGAGGGGCGGCACGCCGTCTCCGTGAAGCGGCTGCGCGCCGGGGAGGAGCTGGTCCTCGCCGACGGGCGGGGCCGCTGGGCCGAGTGCGTGGTGGTCTCCGCCGAGGGCAAGGACGAGCTCACCGTGCGGGTCGACGAGGTCCACGAGGACCCCGAGGAGGAGCCGCGCGTCACGGTCGTCCAGGCGCTGCCCAAGGGAGACCGGGGCGAACTCGCCGTCGAGACCATGACGGAGACCGGCGTGGACGGGATCGTGCCCTGGGCCGCCTCCCGCTGCATCACCCAGTGGAAGGGCGACCGGGGCCTCAAGGCGCTCGCCAAGTGGCGGTCCACCGCGCGCGAGGCCGGCAAGCAGTCGCGCCGGACCCGCTTCCCCGAGGTCGCCGACCTCATGACGACCAAGCAGGTCGCCGCCCTCCTCGCGGGCGCCGACTTCGCGGCCGTCCTGCACGAGGACCGCGACCACCCCAGCGGGACGCTCGCCACCGCCGACCTCCCGGCGAAGGGCTCGATCGTGCTCGTCGTCGGCCCCGAGGGCGGGGTCTCCCCGGACGAGCTCGCCGCCTTCGAGGCCGCCGGGGCGAAGCCGTACCGCCTCGGCCACAGCGTCCTGCGCACCTCCACGGCAGGCACGGCGGCGACGGCCCTGGTCTTGGGGCGCACCGGCCGCTGGAGCTAGGGGGTGTCCGGAAAGTAGCGCCGTCTGCCCGGACGTCGCGAGCCGGGCGGGACTTTCCGGACAGGCCCTAACCCTCCGCGGGAGCCGTCAGGGTGTCGTAGAGGGGCCAGGCGTCCTCCTCGCGGACGCCGTGGGCGGTGGGAAGGAGGCCGCGGGCCGCCGCCTCCTCCAGGAAGCGGCGTACGACACCGGGCTTGTTCAGGTTCAGGATGTCGCCGCCGGTCGACGCCACGTCGCCCAGGCCGAAGGGGTATCCGGCCACGATGCGGCCCGGCCCGCCCCGGAAGACCAGCCGGAGCTGCGCGTGGCGGTGCTCCGCGCGGCGCAGCGAGAGCACGGTCCGGCAGCCGGGGTGCCGGTGCCGGACGTTCCAGAGCCATACGGTGCCGTCCACGGTCAGTCTGCGCGGTGCGCCTTCCCGTCTCATGCCGCGCACCCTACGCCCCGCGCCCTGCCGAACCCGGTGGACAGCGGACCCCGCACGCTCCTTAGGCTGACCCGCATGGCCGACGAGTCCCCCCTCATCCGCAGTCTGCGCGCCGCCGTGGCCGCCGCCCCCGGTGACGTGCCCCTGCGCCTCCACTTCGCCGAACTCCTCCTCGCCGAGGGGCTGGGCGACGAGGCCGTCGCGGAGGCGGCCGTCGCTCTCCAGCACGCGCCCGGCGACGCGGCCGCCCGCGCGCTGATGGTCCGCGCGATGGGGATGGCCCCGGCGCCCGCGCCGGTCTCCGAAAAGGCCGCCGAGCCCGCGTCGGCTCCGGAAAAGCCCGCCGAGCCCGCCGAGCCCGCCGTGCCGGTCGAGTCCGCGTCGGTTCCGGAAAAGCCCGCGCCGGTCTTCGAAAACCCCGCCTCGGCTCCGGAAAAGCCCGCGCCCGTCTCCGAAAACCCCGCCCCCGCCCCCGAAGAGCCCGTCGTCCCCTCCTTCGACTGGGACGCCGCCGAGCAGCAGGTCCGGGACCTCGTCGGGCCCCGGTTCCTGGACGCCCCGCAGGCCGACGGTGCCGGCGGGACCGCCGGGGACGCCGCCGCCTGGGACGTCGACGCCCCCGGCGCCGTGCGCCTCGCCGACGTCGGCGGCATGGACGAGGTCAAGGAGCGCCTGGAGGCCGCCTTCCTCGCGCCCATGCGCAACCCCGAACTGCGCAGGCTGTACGGCAAGTCGCTCCGCGGCGGCCTCCTCCTCTACGGCCCGCCCGGCTGCGGCAAGACGTTCATCGCGCGGGCCGTCGCGGGCGAGCTCGGCGCGAACTTCCTCACCGTCTCGCTCTCCGACGTCCTCGACATGTGGATCGGGGCCTCCGAGAAGAACATCCACGACATCTTCGAGACCGCCCGCCGCCAGGCGCCCTGCGTCGTCTTCCTCGACGAGCTGGACGCCCTCGGCGCCAAGCGCTCGCGCACCCACCACAGCGGCCTGCGCAACGTCGTCAACCAGCTCCTCACCGAGCTCGACGGCATCGCGAGCGGCGCCGGCAACGAGGGCGTCTTCGTCCTCGCCGCCACCAACGTGCCCTGGGACGTGGACATCGCGCTGCGCCGCCCGGGCCGCCTCGACCGCACGCTGCTCGTGCTGCCGCCGGACGCCGCCGCCCGGGAGTCGATCCTCCGCTACCACCTGCGGGAGCGCCCCATCGAGGCCGTCGACCTCGGCAAACTCGTCAAGGCCACCGAGGACTTCTCCGGCGCGGACCTCGCGCACGTCTGTGAGACGGCCGCCGAGGCCGCGCTCCTCGACTCCGCCCGCACCGGTTCCGTACGCCTGATCACCACCAAGGACCTGCTCGGCGCGGCCCGGCAGATCAAGCCGTCCACGGAGCCGTGGTTCGCCGCCGCCCGGAACGTCGCCATGTTCGCCAACGAGGGCGGTCTGTACGACGACCTCCTCGCCCACCTCAAGCGGAAGCGCAAGCTGTGACCGCCTCCACCGCGCTCGCCCGCGCCGAGGCGCTCTACGAGACCGGGCGGTACGCGCAGGCCGGCGAGCTCGTCGCCCGGCACCTGGCGACCGAACCGGAGGACGCCGAGGCGCTCGTCCTGCTCGCCCGCTGCCACCACCGGGCCGGCGACCGGACCGCCGCCCTCGCCGCCGTCGACCAGGCGCTGCGGGCCGAGCCCGAGCTGCTCGGGGGCTGGCTGATGCGGGTCCACGTCCTGCTCGCCGACCGACGGTTCCAGGAGGCCGAGGCCACCGCCCGGCACGCCGTCGCACTCGCCCCGCAGTACTGGGGCACCCACTACGCGCTCGGCACCGCCCTCGCCGAGCACGCCGAACACGCGCGCACGCCCGCGCGTACCGTCGAGGCGTACGAGGCGGCGCGGACCGCCGTCGGCCTCGCCCCCGAGGAGGACGCGGCCCACTTCCTGGTCGGCCTCACCGCCCAGCGGCGCGGCGACCACGCCACCGCGCAGCGGGCGTACGAGACGACCCTGCGGCTCAACCCGCAGAGCAGCGAGGCCCACAACAACCTCTCGCTGCTGCGGCTGCGCCGCCGCTGGTTCCGGCGCGGGGCCTGGACGCAGGCCGCCGAGGGCTTCGTCGCCTCCGCCGCGCTCGACCTCCACGACCGCAAGGCCCGCTACAACCTGGAGGCCATGGCCTGGAACACCGCCGCCGGGGCCCGCTGGGTCGCCCTCGTCGGCTTCCTGGCCTCCGCCGTCGCCATCGCCGCGATCCCCGGCCGCGCGACCTGGGCGGACGCGGCCGTGCCGCTCCTGGTCGGCGGGGCCGTGATCCTCGGCGCCTGGGCCGGGTGGGGGGTGTGGATGGCCCGCCGGGTGCCGCCCCGGCTGCGCCGGCCCCTGCTCCTCGTGGCCCGCAACTGCCGGCCCGTGCTGTTCATGGCGGGGGCCGTCGGACTCCTCGGCCTCTACTCGCTCGTCTCGCTCGCCCTGTGGTCCTTCGACTCGGGCGTGGTGAGCGGATTCGGCACGCCCCTCTTCTGGGGCGTGATCATCACGTACTGGGTGAGCCGCTCGGCGCTCAACCGCCGCGCACCCAAGGAGTAGGCCTTCCCCCGGCCCGTGGGGTTTTCCGTCGGCTGTCGGAGGCGGCGGATAGCATGACCGGGTAGTTGATCGTCAAGGCACGGCCAGTACATGGTCAGTGATCGCCATCAGACCGAGGAGGCCCGGGACATGGCCGGAGAGCCGCAGAGCGACTGCCTGTTCTGCAAGATCGTGGAAGGGGAGGTGCCGGCGACGATCGTGCGCGAGACGGAGACCACCGTCGCGTTCCGCGACATCAACCCGCAGGCGCCGACGCACGTCCTCGTGATCCCGCGCCTGCACTACCCCGACGCCGCGTCGCTGGCCGCCGCCGCGCCGACCGTCGCCGCCGACATACTGCGCGAGGCGGGCGAGGTCGCCGAGCAGGAGAAGATCGACGGCAGCGGCTTCCGGATCGTCTTCAACACCGGCGCGGGCGCCGGCCAGACCGTCTTCCACGCCCACGCGCACGTCCTCGGCGGCCGCGGCCTCAACTGGCCCCCCGGGTAACCCGTGTCCGTACGCGAACTGGTCGTCCTCGGGACCGCGAGCCAGGTGCCGACCCGGCACCGCAACCACAACGGCTACGTGCTGCGCTGGGACGGAAAGGGCATCCTCTTCGACCCGGGCGAGGGCACCCAGCGCCAGATGCTGAGGGCCGGGGTCGCCGCGCACGACCTCGACCGGATCTGCGTCACGCACTTCCACGGCGACCACTCGCTCGGCCTGGCCGGGGTGATCCAGCGGATCAACCTCGACCAGGTCCCCCACCCGGTCACCGCCCACTACCCGGCGAGCGGGCAGCACTTCTTCGAGCGGCTGCGGTACGCCACGGCCTACCGCGAGACCGTGCGGCTGACCGAGGCCCCGGTGGCCGCCGACGGGCCGCTCGCCGTCACCGGGTCCTTCACCCTGGACGCCCGCCGGCTCTCCCACCCCGTCGAGTCCTACGGCTACCGGATCATCGAGCCCGACGGGCGCCGCCTCCTGCCCGAGAAGCTCGCCGCGCACGGCATCAAGGGCCCCGACGTCGGCCGGATCCAGCGCGACGGCAGCCTCGACGGCGTCTCCCTCGACGACGTCAGCGAGGTCCGGCGCGGGCAGCGCTTCGCCTTCGTCATGGACACCCGGCTCTGCGACGGGGTGCACGCCCTCGCCGAAGGCGCCGACATGCTCGTCATCGAGTCGACCTTCCTCGACGAGGACGTCCGGCTCGCCACCGACCACGGCCACCTGACGGTCGGACAGGCCGCCACCGTCGCACGCGACGCGGGCGTCCGGCACCTCGTCCTGACCCACTTCTCGCAGCGCTACTCCGACCCCACCGCCTTCGAACGGCAGGCGCGGGCGGCCGGGTTCGACGGCGAGCTGAGCATCGCCCAGGACCTCATGAGGGTCCCCGTACCGAAACGAACGTGAACATGCCTGTACCCAAGGCCGAACTGCACCTCCACATCGAAGGCACCCTCGAACCCGAGCTCGCCTTCGCGCTCGCCGCCCGCAACGGCGTCACCCTGCCGTACGCGGACACCGAGGCCCTCCGCGAGGCGTACAGCTTCAGCGACCTCCAGTCCTTCCTGGACCTCTACTACAACCTGATGGCGGTCCTGCGCACCGCCGAGGACTTCACCGAGCTCGCCGACGCCTACCTGGAGCGGGCCGCGGCCCAGGGCGTCCGGCACGCCGAGATCTTCTTCGACCCGCAGGCGCACACCGCCCGCGGCGTCCCGATCGGCACCGTGATCGAGGGCCTCGGCGCCTCCCTCGACCGCGCCGAGGAGCGGTACGGGATCTCCACCCGGCTCATCCTGTGCTTCCTGCGCGACGAGTCGGCCGAGTCGGCGCTCGCGACCCTGGACGCCGCGAAGCCGTACCTGCACCGGATCACCGGGGTCGGCCTGGACTCGGCGGAGGTCGGCCACCCGCCGGCCAAGTTCCGCGAGGTGTACGAGGAGGCCGCCCGGCTCGGCCTGCGCCGCGTCGCCCACGCGGGCGAGGAGGGCCCGGCGGCCTACGTCCGCGAGGCGCTCGACGTGCTCGGAGCGGAGCGGATCGACCACGGGCTGCGCTGCATGGAGGACCCGGAGCTCGTCGACCGGCTGGCCCGCGAGCGGATCCCGCTGACGGTGTGCCCCTTCTCGAACGTCCGGCTCCGCGTCATCGACGCCCTCGCCGACCATCCGCTCGCCGCGATGATGTCGGCGGGGCTGCTCGTCACCGTCAACTCCGACGACCCCGCGTACTTCGGCGGGTACGCGGGCGACAACTTCGACGGGGTGCGCGACGCGCTGGGCCTGTCGCCGGAGCAGCTCCGCGAGCTGGCGCGGAACTCCTTCCGGGCGTCGTTCCTGGAGGACGACGAGGAGCGGCGGGCGCGGTACCTCGCCGAGGTGGAGGCGTACGAGTTCGACGCGTAGCGGCGGTTTTCCGCCGTACCGGCTCCGCGGGTTTCGCCGTACCGGCTCCGCGGGCTCCCCGCGCGGTGATACTGGGCGCCGACAGTCGTCTCGGGGGGAGCACAGGGTGTCAGACGCGTCCGGTCCCACGGGGGACTCCACGAGCACGGACCCGGGTACGGCCGTCGGCCGGCCGCCCTACCAGCCGCCCCGGTGGGCCTGGTGGGTGGTCGGGGCCGTGGTGCCGCTGATCGGCGTTCTCGCGACGGTCCTGGCACAGACGCAGCGCGCGGGCAGCGCGGGCGCGCCACCCGTCCAGGGCGCGCCTTCCGCGGCCTCGTCCACCACGAGCGCCGCCCCGGCCGCCCCGCCGGCCTCCGCGACGTCCCCGTCCCCGGCGTCGCCGAGCCCCTCGCCGCCGGTCTCCGCGCCGTCGCCGACCCGGGCTCCCACCAGGGCTCCGGCGACGACCCAGCCCGCCCGGCAGTCCAAGGCGCCCGCCCCGCCCGCCCGGCAGGACGACGGCGGCGCCGTGGCGCCTCCCGTGGGCTCGCTCGTGCGGATCGTGAACGGCCACAGCGGTCTGTGCCTCGCGGTGCCCGGCGCCTCGACCGAGGTCGTCGACCTGAACCAGTTCGGCTGCGGTCCGTACGCCGACCACTTCTGGCGCCTGCAGGCCGCGGGCACGGACGGCGCGGGCCGGACCCGCTACCGGATCGTGAACGGCAACAGCGGCTACTGCGCGGCCGTACCGGGCGCGAGCAAGGACGCGGCGGTGCACGTCAACCAGTTCCCCTGCGGCGACTACCCCGACCACTTCTGGCGGGTCGAGTACCAGAAGCGGGACAGCGGAGGACGCCCGCTCCACCGGATCGTCAACGCCAACAGCGGGCTCTGCCTCGCCGTTCCCGGCGCGGCCGCCCACGAGACCGCACCCGTCGACCAGGGCCCCTGCGGCCCGTACGCCGACCGCCTCTGGCGGTTCGGTCAGGAGTGAGTCCTCAGCCCCGGTCCGACGGGCGGGCCAGGCGGAACGTCGACTTCGCCATGCGGCGGCGCCCCGCCGGGACCGCCACCGGCGTGACCTCCTGCTCGGGCGCTCCCACCTGGGGAACCAGGGCCGCCGTCCCCGAACCCCGCCCCGCGAGCACCGCCGCGGGCGCCCCGCCGCGCCGGCGGATCGAGCCCGGGACCAGCGGGCGGCCGGAGGCGTGGCGGGCGACCGCCGTCATGGGGGCGGCGACCAGCAGGAGCAGGGCGCAGAGGACCAGGCCCATGCCCGGGTAGCCCGCGCGGTCGGAGAGCAGGGAGCCGGTCACCGGGCCGCAGGCCACGCCGAGGGAGGAGGCCGAGCCCACCATGACGGCCCAGCGGCCGCGCGGGTCGAGGGAGGCGGCCAGGCCCAGGAGGTAGGACAGGACGACCGGGTAGACGGTGTTCCACAGGATCTCGCCGGTCGCGAAGCCGGTGAGGTCCTCGGCGGACGAGCTCAGCCACACACAGCCCGCGATGATCACCGTGCCCGCGCCGATCGGGACCGCCCGGCCCAGGCGCGAGCCGAGCGCGCCCGCCGCCGTGACGCCGGCGAGGCCCGCGCCGAGCGCCGCCGCGAAGACCGCGCCGACGGTGACCTCGGAGAGGCCGGCCTGGGTGAGGCCGATGCGGCCGCTCACGCCCCACAGGGCGTTCTGCGCGAGGGACCAGCACAGGACGCCTCCGGCGAGTACGGCACCGGCCCGCCGGTACGGCAGGGGCCCCGGGGCCGCCGTGGCCCCGGCCCCCCTGCCGACGGCCGCCGTGGCCTCCGACACCGCGCGCGTGGCCGCCGCCGTGGCCTCCCGTGCCATGCGCCCGGCGCCCGGCAGGCGGCCCGTGGCCGGCCAGACCAGGGTCGCCGCGCAGGCGATCGCGAGGAGCGGGGCGGCGTGGCCGCCGCCGAGGTGCGGGAGGGTCAGGTAGAGGGCGCCCGCCGCCGCCGAGACGGAGAGCAGGCCCAGGGTCGAGGCGCGGTGCGGGTCGCGCTGTCCGGCGATCCCCGCCACGGCCACCGCCGTCGCCGTGCCCGAGCCGAGGCCGCCGAGGACCGCGCCCGCGACCACCAGCGGCACGAGGCCGGTCGCGGCGGCGGAGCCGTATCCGACGGCCATCGCGAGCAGACCGGCGCGGGCGGCGCGGCGCGGCCCGATCCGCTCCCCGCGCGCGGCGAGCGTGAAGCCGGCGGTCGAGGAGCCGAGGAGGAGGACGGAGCCGACCAGGCCCGCCTGGGCGGGCGTGAGGCCGAGTCCGGCGGAGAGGCGGCCGACGACGGTCGGCAGCAGATACGGGGCGAGGTAGCCGGCGGTGAAGAGGGCGACGAGGGCGGCGAGGGCCCCGCCGCGGGTCCGCGAGGACATGGGCGTTCCCAGGAACGGAAGGAGAGGGGTGGAGCGCCCGGGGCGTGCGCGGCGCACGGGGTCGCGGAACCATGTGTATCAAGCGGGTGGGCGGCCGGAGAAGGTGGTTTCCGCCGGTTCGGTGTGTGATCCG
The DNA here is from genome assembly GCF_900105415.1 of Streptomyces sp. TLI_105. Taxonomy (GTDB): domain Bacteria; phylum Actinomycetota; class Actinomycetes; order Streptomycetales; family Streptomycetaceae; genus Streptomyces. The sequence goes on from NZ_FNSM01000001.1 coordinate 5,542,734, forward strand.
GGTCACTAACGGTTTGGCAGGTTGGGGCGGGGGTAAGAGGCCGTATTTCTGTGCGTCCCGCCCGTCACCCCCTCCCCATCGGGCACACTGATCTGATCCGCACCGCGACCGGGGAGTCTGCCGTGACCACAGCAAGGGGAGAGCAGCCGCAACACGACGCAGGGGTCGACCCGTTGGTGTGCCTGCGCGAGCCCACCGACCCGGCCTGCGACGTCTTCCTGACCGGCACCGTCTTCCTGGACATCATCTTCACCGGCCTGGACAGCGCGCCCGTCCGCGGCACCGAGTCCTGGGCCCGGGGGATGGGGTCGAGCCCGGGCGGCGTCGCCAACATGGCCACCGCCCTCGCCCGGCTCGGGCTCCGCACCTCGCTCGCCGCCGCCTTCGGCGACGACCACTACGGCGAGTACTGCTGGGACGCCCTGGAGCAGGGCGAGGGGATCGACCTGTCGCTCTCCCGGACCGTGCCCGGGTGGCACTCGCCCGTCACCGTCTCCATGGCCTACGAGGGCGAGCGCACGATGGTCTCCCACGGCCACGAGGCCCCGCCGCTCGACGGCGCCCTGCCCGCCTACCCGCCGCACGCGCGCGCCGCCGTCGCCTCCCTCGTGCCCGGCCGCTCCGAGGAGTGGGTCGCCCAGGCCGCCCGGGGCGGCGCCAAGGTCTTCGCCGACGTCGGCTGGGACGACACCGGCCGCTGGGACCTGGCCGGCCTCACCGACCTCCAGCACTGCGAGGCCTTCCTGCCCAACGCCGCCGAGGCGATGCGCTACACCCGCACCGACTGCCCCCGGGCCGCCGCCCGCGCCCTCGCCGACAAGGTCCGCTACGCCGTCGTCACCCTGGGTGCCGAGGGCGCCTACGCCGTCGACGGCGCCACCGGCGAGACCGCCGAGGTCCCCGCCATCCAGGTCTCCGCCCTCGACCCGACCGGCGCGGGGGACGTCTTCGTCGCCGGTTTCGTCACCGGCACCCTCGCCGACTGGCCGCTCGCCGACCGGCTCGCCTTCGCCGGCCTGACCGCGGCGCTGTCGGTGCAGGAGTTCGGCGGCTCGCTGTCCGCCCCGACCTGGGGCGAGATCGCCGCCTGGTGGCAGCACGTCCAGGGCCACGCCCGGCAGGACCCCGAGGCGCTGCGCGGCCGCTACGCCTTCCTGGAGCGGCTCCTGCCCGCCCCCGCCCGCGCGTGGCCGCTGCGCAGGGCCGTGCCGACGATCGGGTTCAGGGCGGCCCACTCGTAAACCGCTACGGGCTTGTCGGCACCTGGTCGTAGGCTTGGTAGCCGAGAGGTCGTCGAGCGGCGAGGACCCCGCAACGGGAGGTATGTGCAGGCCACAGTGCCGGCCCATGACTCACACACCCACAGCCCACGACGGAGCGCCCCGCGAGGAGGCGCCCGGACAGGCCCGCGCCCACTTCACCGTCCCCGCGAAGCACCCCATGGTGACCCTGCTCGGCTCGGGTGACGCCCTGCTCCGCGTGATCGAGCGGTCGTTCCCCGAGACCGACATCCATGTGCGGGGCAACCAGGTCAGCGCGGCCGGAGACGCGGCGGAAGTCGCCCTGATCCAGCGCCTGTTCGACGAGATGATGCTGGTGCTCCGCACCGGTCAGCCGATGACGGAGGACGCAGTGGAACGCTCGATCGCCATGCTCAGGGCGAGCGGGAACGGATCGGCGGAGGGCGGCGAGGAGACCCCCGCCGAGGTGCTCACGCAGAACATCCTCTCCAGCCGGGGGCGCACGATCCGCCCCAAGACGCTCAACCAGAAGCGGTACGTCGACGCGATCGACAAGCACACGATCGTCTTCGGCATCGGCCCCGCCGGCACCGGCAAGACCTATCTCGCCATGGCGAAGGCGGTCCAGGCCCTGCAGTCCAAGCAGGTCAACCGGATCATCCTGACCCGCCCCGCCGTCGAGGCGGGCGAGCGTCTCGGCTTCCTGCCCGGCACGCTCTACGAGAAGATCGACCCGTACCTGCGGCCGCTCTACGACGCCCTGCACGACATGCTCGACCCGGACTCCATCCCCAAGCTCATGGCGAGCGGGACGATCGAGGTCGCGCCGCTGGCGTACATGCGCGGACGGACGCTGAACGACGCGTTCATCATCCTCGACGAGGCACAGAACACGAACCCCGAGCAGATGAAGATGTTCCTCACCCGCCTCGGCTTCGACTCGAAGATCGTCATCACCGGTGACGTCACCCAGGTCGACCTGCCGAACGGGACGAAGAGCGGTCTGCGGCAGGTCCGCGACATCCTGGACGGCGTCCAGGACGTGCACTTCTCGACGCTCACGTCGCAGGATGTCGTCCGGCACAAGCTCGTCGGCCGTATCGTCGACGCGTACGAGCAGTACGACAGCCGCAACGGCCGCAACGGGAAGTAGTACACAAGCACCATGTCGATCGACGTCAACAACGAGTCCGGTACCGAGGTCGACGAGCAGGCGATCCTCGACATCGCCCGCTACGCGCTCGCGCGCATGCGCATCCACCCGCTCTCCGAGCTCTCGGTGATCGTCGTGGACGCGGAGGCGATGGAGCAGCTCCACATCCAGTGGATGGACCTGCCCGGACCGACGGACGTCATGTCCTTCCCGATGGACGAGCTGCGCCCGCCGTCGAAGGACGACGAGGAGCCCCCGCAGGGCCTCCTCGGCGACATCGTGCTCTGCCCCGAGGTCGCCACCCAGCAGGGCAAGGACGCGCCGACGCAGCACTCCATGGACGAGGAGCTCCAGCTCCTCACCGTCCACGGGGTGCTGCACCTGCTCGGGTACGACCACGAGGAGCCGGACGAGAAGGCCGAGATGTTCGGCCTCCAGGCGGCGATCGTCGACGGCTGGCGCGCGGAGAAGGGGCTCACCGGCCCGTCCCCGGCCCCGACCGTCTCCTGACCCCGATGGACGCTTCGCTGATCTTCGGCGCGGTCGCGCTGGTCGTCGTCGCCTGGCTCGCCGCCTGCGCCGAGGCCGGTCTCGCCCGCGTCTCCAGCTTCCGCGCCGCCGAGGCCGTCCGGTCCGGGCGGCGCGGGTCGGAGAAGCTCGCCCAGATCGCCGCCGACCCGACCCGCTATCTCAACGTGGCGCTGCTCGTCCGCGTCGCCTGCGAGATGGCGGCCGGCGTCCTCGTCACGTACGCCTGCCTGGAGGCCTTCCCGGAGACCTGGGAGGCGCTCCTCGTCGCCATCGTCGTGATGGTCCTCGTCTCGTACGTGGCCGTCGGCGTCTCGCCGCGCACCATCGGCCGCCAGCACCCGCTGAACACGGCGACCGCCGCCGCGTACGTGCTGCTGCCGCTGGCCCGGATCATGGGCCCGATCCCGCAGCTGCTCATCCTCATCGGCAACGCGCTGACCCCGGGCAAGGGCTTCCGCAAGGGCCCCTTCGCCTCCGAGGCCGAGCTGCGGGCCATGGTCGACCTCGCCGAGCAGGAGTCGCTGATCGAGGACGAGGAGCGCCGGATGGTGCACTCGGTCTTCGAGCTGGGCGACACCCTCGTCCGCGAGGTGATGGTGCCCCGGACCGATCTCATCTGCATCGAGCGGTACAAGACGATCCGTCAGGCCCTCACCCTCGCGCTGCGCTCCGGCTTCTCCCGGATACCGGTCACCGGGGAGAACGAGGACGACATCGTCGGCATCGTCTACCTGAAGGACCTGGTCCGCCGGACCCACATCAACCGGGACTCCGAGGCCGACCTGGTGTCCACCGCGATGCGGCCCGCCGCCTTCGTGCCCGACACCAAGAACGCCGGCGACCTGCTGCGCGAGATGCAGCAGGAGCGCAACCACGTCGCCGTCGTCATCGACGAGTACGGCGGCACGGCCGGCATCGTCACCATCGAGGACATCCTGGAGGAGATCGTCGGCGAGATCACCGACGAGTACGACCGGGAGCTGCCGCCCGTCGAGGAGCTCGGCGAGGACCGCTATCGGGTCACCGCCCGCCTCGACATCGGCGACCTCGGCGAGCTGTACGGCTTCGGCCCCGACGAGTACGACGACGAGGACGTGGAGACCGTCGGCGGTCTGCTCGCCAAGGCCCTCGGCCGGGTCCCGATCTCGGGCGCCGAGGCGGTCGTGAAGCTGCCGGACGGACGCTCGCTGCGGCTGACGGCCGAGGCCTCCGCCGGCCGCCGGAACAAGATCGTCACCGTGCTCGTGGAACCGCTGGAACCGGAGGAGAAGCCGGCGTGACCCCCGACGAGCTGCGCACCTTCTGCCTGGACTTCAACGACGCGTCGGAGGAGTTCCCGTTCGGCCCGGACGTCTCCGTCTTCAAGGTCGCCGGGAAGATGTTCGCGCTGTCGTGGCTCGACGGCCGGCCGCTGCGGATCAATCTCAAGTGCGACCCGGACGAGGCGGTACGGCTCCGCGAGGAGCACCCGGCGATCGCTCCCGGCTACCACATGAACAAGCGGCACTGGAACACCGTGACCGTCGGAGAGCTCCCGGACCGGATGGTCCGGGAGCTCGTCGAGGACTCGTACGACCTGGTGGTCGCGGGCCTGCCGAAGGCGGTACGGCTCCGCCTCGACCGGCCGTAGTCGAGGCCGGGGTCGTGCGGCTCCGGCCCTGACCGGCCGTAGTCGAGGCCGGGGTCGTGCGGCTCCGGCCCTGACCTGCCGTAGCCGAGGCGGAGGTCGTACGGCTCCGGCCCTCGCCGGCCGCGGTTCAGGACCGGCGTCGCAGGCCGAGGGCGACCAGGGCCGCAGCGCCCAGCACGATCGCCGCGTCCAGGGCGATGACCGTGCGGACACCGGCGAAGAGGTCCGTGCCGGTGGTGGCGAGCACCCCGAGCAGCGGGATGCCGACGGTGAGACCGACCTGCTGGGTGGTGGTGACCAGACCGGTCGCGAGCCCCTGCTCCTCGTCGCGGACGCCGGAGGTGACGGTCACGCCGTACGAGATGATCGCGCCGAGGTGCAGCATCGACGCCAGGGAGACGGCCACGGTCGCCAGGACCGCGCCGGACTCCCGGCCGATGCCGAGGATCCCGGCGGTGAGCAGGCCCTGACCGGCGAGCGAGACCACCAGGGTGCGGTGGGCCCCGATCCGGCCGATCACCTTCGGGGTGATCATGCCGGCGAGGACCGAGAAGGCGCCCTGGACGCCGAAGACGATGCCGGAGGCGAAGGCCGAGAGGCCGAGGGTCTCCTGCAGGTACAGGGTCAGGACGAAGACGATCGTCGACATCATCGAGAAGGTGACCAGGCCGCCCACGTTGCCGAAGGCGACGGTACGGCGGCGCAGCACCGGCAGCGAGACCAGCGGGGCCGGGTGCCGGGACTCGATCACGCCGAAGGCCACGAGCAGCAGCACGCCCAGGGCGAGGGTGACCGGGACGTCCACGCCGCCGAAGCCGCGCTCGGCCGCCGTCGTCAGGGCGTAGATCAGGGAGAGCAGACCGCCGGTGACGGTCATCGCGCCGGGCACGTCGAGGCGGGGCCGCTCGGGGGTGCGGGACTCGGGCAGCAGGCTCGGGGCGAGCGGCAGCACGATCAGCGTGAAGACGGCGAGCAGGGCCATCGTGGAGCGCCAGCCGAGGGTGTCGGTCATGACGCCGCCGAGCACCATGCCGATGGTGAAGCCGAGGGACATCAGGGTGCCGGAGATGCCGAGCGCCCTGGCCCGCAGCGGGCCCTCGGGGAAGACGGTGGTGAGCAGCGCCATGCCCGTCGGCACGATCGCCGCCGCGCCCAGGCCCTGGAGGGCCCGGCCGGCGAGGAAGGCGCCGGGGCTCCAGGCGAGGGTGGCGAGCAGGGAGGCCGCGCCGAAGAGCACGAGGCCGGAGAGGAAGAGCTTCTTGCGGCCGAAGAGGTCGCCGATCCGGCCGAAGAGCAGCAGGAAGCCGCCGGAGGGCAGGGCGAAGGCGGTGACCGCCCACTGGAGGGCGGACGGGTCGAAGCGCAGATCGGCGCCGAGGACGGGCAGCGCGACGTTCAGGACGGAGAAGTCGAGCGCCACCATGAACTGGGCGGCGCACAGGACGAAGAGGACGAGCCGGTCACGGCCGGTGAGGGCCGGGGGAGCGGCCGGGGCGGCCGGGGAGGCGGAGGGGGAGGTGGGGGACTCGGGCGGGGTGGTCGTCGTTGCCATGCCCCCACCTTCGGCGGACGGGAACAATGCCGGGGAGCGGGTACTTATCCTGTTGGTCGCACCACCAGGCATCCACCATGCGTCCAGGGGGAGGAAGCACACGTGGCCACCGCTCTCGAGAGTGCCGGCGCGAAGCAGCACCGACTCGGCGAACTGCGCGAGTTCCTGATGAGCCGTCGGGCCCGGGTCAGCCCGGCCGAGGCGGGACTCCCGGACGGCGGCGCGCGCCGCCGCACCCCGGGCCTGCGCCGTGAGGAGGTCGCGGTCCTCGCGGGCGTCGGGGTCTCCTGGTACCAGTGGCTGGAGCAGGGCCGGGACATCACGGTCTCCCCGCAGGTCCTCGACTCGGTGGCGCGGGTGCTGCGGCTGAGCCCGGCCGAGCGGCGCCATCTGTACGTCCTGGCTGCGCTGAACCCGCCGCCGCTGGAGGCGGCCCCGGAGGACCTGGACATGTGCCAGGGCCTGCGGCGGCTCATCGACGCGTGGATGCCGTTCCCGGCGCACATCATGGACCAGTACTGGAACACCGTGATGTGGAACGACGCGGCGGCGATCGTGCTCGGCATGCGCAAGGAGATCGTGCAGAACTGCCTGACCGCGTTCTTCACGGACCCGCTGTACCGCTCGCGGTCGAAGCGCTGGGAGGAGCTGGCGCCGAAGGTCGTCGCGCAGTTCCGCTCGGCGTGCTCCGAGTGCCCGGACGACGAGGGCTTCCGGGCGGTGGTCGAGGAGGCCAAGGAGCTCAGCCCGGAGTTCGCGGAGCTGTGGGAGCGGCGGGACATCCTGCCTGGCGGCCAGAACCGCAAGGAGATGGAGCACCCGCTGGTCGGCACGCTGGTCGTCGAGGCCACCCAGCTCAGGGTCCCGGCCCGCCCGGACCTGGTGATCGTGATGCACACCCCGCTCCCGGAGGCGGACACGGCCGAGAAGCTGGAGTGGCTGGTCTCGCCGGAGGGGCGCCGCGGGGCGATGTACCCGGTCGCGGGCTGACCCTCGGACCGGTCGCCTGTCGACCCGGGCCGGTCGCCGGTCGCCGTCGTCGGCCGACCGGGGCCGGTCGCCGTCGTCCGTCGGCCCGGCCCGGTCGCGGGGTGAGACCCGGGGCGATCACGGGCTGAGACCGGAAGGGGCGCGTGCGGACCTCGACCTATGCTCGGGGCATGACACTCAGCAGCGAGCACGGCGACCTCGGCGCCGAGGACCTCAAGATCATCACCCTTGCGCGGAGCGCCCGCGCCCGTAACGGCGTGCCCGAGGGCGCGGCCGTGCGCGACGAGACGGGCCGCACCTATGTGGCCGGCACCGTGGAGCTGGAGTCGCTCAAGCTGAGCGCCCTGCGGACCGCGGTCGCCATGGCCGTGGCCAGCGGCGCCGAGTCCCTGGAGGCGGCGGCCGTGGTGTCGAACGCCGAGGCCGCCTCGGAGGAGGACCGCGCGGCCGTACGCGACCTGGGCGGGCCGGAGACCCCGGTGCTGCTCGCGGGCCCCGACGGCAAGCTGCGCACGGCGGTCACCGCCGGCTGAGCCGAGCGGCGGGAACGGGACGATGAGGGTCCGGCGGCGCGCCGGGCCCTCACGTCTTTGTGTGTTTGTGAAGGATCACCGCATCTTCTCTTGCCTTCCCCGGCGGTCTGCGCGTCAATGACAGCGGTTCGTCCGACGGACCGTCAGATCTCCATCGTTCACGCAGTGCCCGCACCCCTGCGTTCGTCATCGGAAGGGGTTCGAACCCGCCATGAGAAGCAGAAGCACCTTAGGGACCGTCGCCGTGCTCACCGGGGCGCTCGCCGCCGCCGGACTCGCCTTCGCCCCGACGGCCGGCGCCGTCTCGCCGGGCTCGGCCACGGCGACGTACGACTGCGGCAGCTGGGGCGGCGGCGCCGCCACCCTCACGGCCACGCAGAGCGGCACCTCCGCGACCGTCACCATCAGCTCCTCCGTCACCACGCCGATCGCGGTCGGTACCGACACCATCAGCTCGACCCTGACGCTGGCCAAGGCCGGTGGCGGCACCCGGGTCTTCACCGGGAAGAAGAACCCGGCCCGGGCCGCCGGGCAGTCCGTCGTCATGGGCCCGCTCAGCGGGACCGTGGCCTCGGGCGACAGCCTCAACTCGTACTTCGCTGGGGTCGCCCTCAAGATGGTGATCTTCGGGGTCACGGTGAACTGCGACGCGGTGACCTCGCAGTCGCCGGGCCCGTTCGTCTTCAGCTGAGCCCCGTCTCCACCCGGACCGGTGTCGCCCTCGGCGGCACCGGTCTCTGTCGTGACCAGAGGCCGTGACCTGCGGAAACGAGGGAAAACCGCCGATCTTGACAGTGTCTGATGGGTCATCAGTCGGTGGAACTCGATTCCATTGACTTCTCTCCGCCCGCAGCCGTCAATGGCGCCCACTCATCCCTCAGGAGGGGGCACACCATGGCATTCACCCGATCCCGGGCGGCGTCCCGAAGACGGCGCTGGACCGCCGTCCTCGGCGTCACCGCCCTCGCGGCCGCCGGCGCGGGCGCGCTCGCCGCCCCGGCCGGCGCGACGACCACCTCGCAGTCGGTGGACTTCCAGACCCGCTGCGTCCCGCCGCCGATCGCCCAGATCCCGCCGATCGAGGGCACCACCACCGCCCAGATCACGGTCGACAAGGCCAGCCCCAAGGTCGGCGAGACCGTGACCGTCACCTACACCGTCACCAAGCCCGCCGCGTCCAACCCCGTCGACCTCGCGCTCCCGGCCGACATCATGACGCCCAGCGGCAAGGTGGTCCTCGGCGGCGCCCAGACCGGCACGGTCACCGTCACCGGCCCCAAGAAGAACCCGCCGGTCCCCGGCAAGGGATCCTTCCCGGCCTTCTCCATGACGGGCACCTTCACCGCCACCGAGGCCGGGTCGATCACCCTCTCGCCCGGCGACTACAACATCCACACCAGCTACCTCATGGAGCTGGACACCCCCTGTACGGTGCTCAACCCGCCCGCCCCGGTCTCCGAGACGGTCGTCGCGAGCCCCGTGACCAGCCCCAACACCCGCGCGCTCCAGCTCGACAGCGCCTCCGGCGACCCCGGCGTCCGGGTCACCGTCACCGGCGCCAGGTTCACCCCGCTCACCGAGGTCACCGTCGTCGGCCGCGCCGGAGCGGCGGAGACCGCCGACCGGATGACCGTCACCACCGACAGCGAGGGCGGCTTCGCCGCGCGCCTGAAGGTGAACGACCCGGCGACCACCGGGATCGTGGCGTACGAGGGCACGGCCTGGGACCCCGAGAAGGGCGCGGGTCCCGCCGCGTACAAGGTCGTCGTGCCGGCGCCGCCGAACAGCCAGACGATCACCGCGGCCGTCACGGCGGGCGAGCTGTCCATGACACAGGCCGGGGACGCCGTCCAGCTGTCCTCCGTCGACTTCGGCGCGGGCGGCGCGGCCACCGGCGCGCTGCAGACGGTGACCGTCAAGGACTTCCGCGGCGGCCCCGCCGGCTGGTCCCTGACCGGCAAGGTCACCGACTTCACCGGCCCCGGTGGCGCGATCGGCGCCGGGAACCTCTCCTGGACCCCCGCCTGCACCGCCAAGGCCGGCAGCCCCAGCACCTGCGCGGCCGGCTCGGCGGGACCGGTCGGCAGCGGCGGCGCGACCCTCGCCTCCACCCCGAACGGCACCCTCACGGGCGGCGAGTTCACCGTCGACGCGCAGCTCTCCCTCGACGTCCCGGCGTTCACCGCGCCCGGCTCGTACGCGGGCGTGCTCACGCTGACCCTGTCCTGACCGTCCCGCGGGCCGGGCGCGCACCCGGCCGGCCCGCTCCGCCATCCGCACCCCGGGGGTCCGCACCCGTGCGCACGAAGCCGTACGTCCTCCTCCTGAGCACGCTCCTCGTGCTGCTCGGCCTCGCGCCGGGCGCCCGGGCCGCCGAGAACGGCGAGTGGGCCGTCTACCCGGCCGCCTCCCGGCTCGGCGGCCGCCCGTACTTCTACCTCTCCGCCGATCCCGGCACGACGCTCACCGACCGCGTCACCGTGGCCAACAAGACGTCCGCCCCGCTCACCTTCCGGCTGTACGGCGCCGACGCCTACAACACCGACCGGGACGGCGGCTTCGCCGTCCGCACCCGGCAGGAGAAGCAGACCGGCGCCGGGGCCTGGATCAGGCCCGAGCGGACCCGGATCACCGTCCCGGCCCGCTCCGCCGTCACCGTCCCCTACACCCTGACCGTCCCCGCCGACGCCGACCCCGGCGACCATCCCGGGGCCCTCGTCGCCCTCGACGAGCGGATCGCCCGGGGCGGGAAGGGCTCCGTCGCCGTCGGCGTCCAGCGCGCGGTCGGCGCCCGCGTCTACCTCCGGGTCAACGGGCCGACCGTCCCCGCCCTCGCCGTCGAGGACGTCACCCTCGACCAGGACCGGCCGCTGGTCCCCGGCACCCGCACGAGCAGCGCCCTCGTCTCGTACACCCTGCACAACCGGGGCAACGTCACCCTCAACCCCAAGGTCGTCCTGAAGGCCCGGGGCCTGTTCGGCCGCACCCTCCTCGACCGCGACCTGGCCAAGGTGCCGGCCGAGCTGCTGCCCCGCCAGAAGATCCGGCTCACCGAGCGCTGGACCGGCTCCCCGCAGCTCGACTGGGGCGACGTGACCCTCACCGCCACCGCCAAGGACGTCGAGGAGACCGGCACCGTGTCCTTCCTGGCCCTGCCCTGGCTCGCCGCCGCGGTCCTCGTCGTGGGCGGCGCGGCGGGGCTCCACGGCCTGCGGATACGGCGTCGCCGGGCACTGAGTGCGTGACGCGGGCGCTCATCGGGGACAATGGCCCCCATGAGCGCTCGCAACCAAGAAACCGAAGCCGTCCACCGGGCCGGCTTCGCCTGCTTCGTCGGCCGCCCCAACGCGGGCAAGTCCACCCTCACGAACGCTCTGGTCGGCCAGAAGGTGGCCATCACCTCGAACCGGCCGCAGACCACCCGGCACACCGTCCGCGGCATCGTGCACCGCCCGGACGCGCAGCTGATCCTGGTCGACACCCCCGGCCTCCACAAGCCGCGCACCCTCCTCGGCGAGCGGCTCAACGACGTCGTGCGCACCACCTGGGCCGAGGTCGACGTCATCGGCTTCTGCCTGCCCGCCGACCAGAAGCTCGGCCCCGGCGACCGCTTCATCGCGAAGGAGCTCGCCGGGATCAAGAAGACCCCGAAGGTCGCGATCATCACCAAGACCGACCTGGTCGACTCCAAGACCCTCGCCGAGCAGCTGATCGCCATCGACCAGCTCGGCAAGGAGCTCGGCTTCGAGTGGCAGGAGATCGTCCCGGTCTCGGCCGTCGGCGACAAGCAGGTCCAGCTCGTCGCCGACCTGCTCATCCCGCTCCTGCCGGAGTCCCCGCCGCTCTACCCGGAGGGGGACCTCACGGACGAGCCGGAGCAGGTCATGGTCGCGGAGCTGATCCGCGAGGCCGCGCTCGAAGGCGTACGGGACGAGCTGCCGCACTCGATCGCGGTGGTCGTCGAGGAGATGATCCCGCGCGAGAACCGCCCGGCGGACCGGCCGCTGCTCGACATCCACGCCAACGTGTACATCGAGCGCCCCAGCCAGAAGGGCATCATCATCGGCCCCAAGGGCAGCCGCCTCAAGGAGGTCGGCATGAAGTCCCGCAAGCACATCGAGGCGCTCCTCGGCACCCCGGTCTTCCTCGACCTCCACGTGAAGGTCGCGAAGGACTGGCAGCGCGACCCGAAGCAGCTGCGCAAGCTCGGGTTCTAGGAGTCCCACCACCGTCCGGCCGGAGGCCGGCGCAGCCGCCCGGAGCCCGTGGGGCCCCTGGGGCCGAGCGGTGCGAGGACGGCAGGAAAAGAGTCCCGAAGCAGCTGCGCAAGCTGGGGTTCCAGGCCCCGAAAGCTCAGGCGCCTTCCTTGAGGACCCTCGTGATGAGGGTCCTCTGGGCGTCCGTGAGGCGGGGGTCGCGGCAGTGGACCGTGCGGCCGTCGACGGTGATCTCGTACGAGAAGCCGTCCGGCACGCCCCGGCCGTCGTCGCCGTCGCCGTCCGCGAGGACGGTGGAGGACAGGGACTCCCACTCGGGTCCCGAGACCTCCACCTCCGCCGACCGCTCGATGCCCGCGAAACCGCCCGTGCGTCGCACTCGAATCCGCATGGGCCCTGTCTACCAGGCGGTCACTCGGCGGGCACCCCCACCGCCGTCCAGGCCTTCAGGACGGCCTGGAGCTCCTCCCCGTCGCCGTACAGCGCCTTCGCCGTCGCCACGGTGGCCCGCGCGAACTCCGAGAAGCGGGCCTCCTCGGTCAGCGTGCCGCCGGTCATCACGGCGTACCAGATCTGTCCGGCCCGCTCCCAGGCGTTCCCGCCGAGCTCGGTGGCCAGCAGGTAGAAGGCGTGGTTGGGGATGCCGGAGTTGATGTGCACGCCGCCGTTGTCGGAGCTGGTGCGCACGTAGTCGGCCATGGTGGCCGGCTGCGGGTCCTTGCCGAGGACGTCGTCGTCGTAGGCCGTGCCGGGCTCCTTCATGGAGCGCAGCGCGACGCCGTTGTCGATGGCGGGGCCGAGGAGCCCGGCGCCGATCAGCCAGTCGGCCTCAGCGGCGGTCTGGCCCAGGGCGTACTGCTTCACGAGCGAGCCGAAGACGTCGGAGACCGACTCGTTGAGCGCCCCGGCCTGGCCGTAGTAGGCCAGGTTGGCGGTGTGCTGGGTGAAGCCGTGCGCCAGCTCGTGGCCGATGACGTCGACGGGGAGCGTGAAGTCGAGGAACAGCTCGCCGTCGCCGTCGCCGAACACCATCTGCTCGCCGTTCCAGAAGGCGTTGTCGTACTTCTCGTCGAAGTGGACGCTCGCGAGGAGCGGCATGCCCGCGCCGTCGATCGAGCGGTGGCCGTAGACCTTCGCGAAGAGGTCGAAGGTCGCGCCGAGCCCGGCGTAGGCACGGTTCACGGTGGCGTCCTTCCCCGCGGCGTCCCCCTCGCCGCGCACCTGGGCGCCGGGCAGCTCCGTGCGGTGCCCGGCGTCGTAGACGGTGCGCTTCGGCTTGTCGGAGGGCCCGGCGTCCGCGGGGGCGGCCGGCCCCTGCGTGCGCGCCGCGCGCTGCGCCGTGTCCACCAGGAGCGTGCGCCGGGCGGCCTCGGAGATCGCCGGGTCGTCGGACGCGGCGAGCCGCTCCAGGAGGTGCGGCGGGACGATCGTGCAGAAGGCAGACGAGTGCTGATTCATCCCTCGAATGTGGCACTGTGTGATGTCGCTGTCACGAGCTGAGACGAGGATTGGCGAAATGGAGTGATAGGTCACCTTTCGCCCTTGACGTGACGGCCGTCCCGCATACTGAAACAGGACGTCCGTCTTCCACGGACCTGGGCTATGGTGACGCACATCATGCGTTTCGGGCTGCTTCTCCTTAGCTGCCGCGGCGAGGGCCTGTAGTCGTAGGCCGACCCCCTCCCCGCGGGTTTTGGTGTTGCGTTCGACAGTCGGCCTCCCCCGAGCTCTCGGCTTCGCTCGAGCAGGGGGGACCCCCTACTCCGCAGGACCCCCGAGGAGCCCTACGCAATGTCCCAGTCGCCTTTCGTCAGCCGTCCGACGCCCATCACCAACGCGACCCACACGCAGCAGCCGTCCGGGATGCCGATCCACAAGTACGGCCGGTACGAGGCCGTGGTCATCCCCGACCGGACCTGGCCCGAGAAGCGCATCACCAAGGCGCCCCGCTGGCTGTCCACCGACCTGCGCGACGGCAACCAGGCCCTGATCGACCCGATGTCCCCGGCCCGCAAGCGCGAGATGTTCGACCTGCTCGTACGCATGGGCTACAAGGAGATCGAGGTCGGCTTCCCCTCCTCCGGCGAGACCGACTTCGCGTTCGTGCGCTCCATCATCGAAGAGGGCGCGATCCCGGACGACGTCACCATCTCCGTCCTGACCCAGGCCCGCGAGGACCTGATCGAGCGGACCGTGGAGTCCCTGATCGGCGCCAAGCGCGCCACCGTCCACCTGTACAACGCGACCGCGCCCACCTTCCGCCGGGTCGTCTTCCGCGGCTCGAAGGAGCAGATCAAGCAGATCGCCGTGGACGGCACGCGACTGGTGATGGAGTACGCGGAGAAGCTGCTGGGCCCGGAGACGGCCTTCGGCTACCAGTACAGCCCCGAGATCTTCACCGACACCGAGCTGGACTTCGCCCTGGAGGTCTGCGAGGCGGTCTGTGACGTCTGGCAGCCCGGCCCGGGCCGCGAGATCATCCTCAACCTGCCCGCCACCGTGGAGCGTTCGACGCCGTCCACGCACGCGGACCGGTTCGAGTGGATGGCCCGGAACCTGACCCGCCGCGAGCACATCTGCATCTCCGTCCACCCGCACAACGACCGCGGCACCGCCGTGGCGGCGGCCGAGCTGGCCGTCATGGCGGGCGCGGACCGCGTCGAGGGCTGCCTGTTCGGCCAGGGCGAGCGGACCGGCAACGTCGACCTGGTGACGCTGGGCATGAACCTCTTCTCGCAGGGCGTCGACCCGCAGATCGACTTCTCCCAGATCGACGAGATCCGCCGCACCTCCGAGTACTGCAACCAGATGGAGGTCCACCCGCGCCACCCCTACGCGGGCGACCTGGTCTACACCGCCTTCTCCGGCTCCCACCAGGACGCCATCAAGAAGGGCTTCGACGCCATGGAGGCCGACGCGGCCGCCCAGGGCAAGACCGTCGACGAGATCGAGTGGGCCGTGCCGTACCTGCCGATCGACCCGAAGGACGTCGGCCGCTCCTACGAGGCCGTCATCCGGGTCAACTCGCAGTCCGGCAAGGGCGGCATCGCGTACGTCCTGAAGAACGACCACAAGCTGGACCTGCCGCGCCGGATGCAGATCGAGTTCTCGAAGATCATCCAGCAGAAGACCGACACCGAGGGCGGCGAGGTCACGCCGGCCGCGATCTGGGCCGTCTTCCAGGACGAGTACCTGCCCAACCCGGACAACACTGCGGCTCGTTGGGGACGCATCCAGCTGCGCTCCGGCCAGTCCACCTCCGACACTGACGGCACGGACACCCTGACCGTCGAGGCGATCGTCGACGGCGTCGACACCGTCCTGACGGGCTCCGGCAACGGTCCGATCTCCGCGTTCTTCGCCGCGCTGCAGTCCATCGGCGTCGACGCCCGCCTGCTGGACTACCAGGAGCACACGATGAGCGAGGGCGCCTCCGCGCAGGCCGCCTCGTACATCGAGTGCGCCATCGACGGCAAGGTCCTGTGGGGCATCGGCATCGACGCCAACACCACCCGCGCCTCCCTGAAGGCGGTCATCTCGGCGGTCAACCGCTCCGCCCGCTGACGCCTCCGATGCGCTGACGCGCTTCACGACCGCTGCCCCGCACCCTTCCTCCCGGAGGGTGCGGGGCAGCTCTCTCGGCGAGCCGCGTCACAGCCCGGGCCTATGTGCGGTGTTGTCACTGGTGCGGGCCAGGTCGATGGCGTGAAGATCGCCGTGCGGGTCAAGTCGGTGCCGGATGCCGTGCGGGCACCTGTCATCGGTGTGACCCTGCGCACGGCCGGTGAGCCGGCGAACCGGGTGTCGCAGGTGGCGTTCGAGCGCGGTGTGCCGCGTGAGTACGAACTGCGCAAGGCCCCGCTCAACGAGAATCCGTCCGGATTCATCGGCGTAGACCTCGGGATCGTCAACATCGCGACCACGTCCACCGGCTATCGGGCCGCCGGGCGCGGCCTGAACCGGCACCGCAAGCGCCAGCTGGAACTGCGCCGCAAGCTCCAGGCCAAGGGCACCAAGTCCGCCAAACGCCTGCTCAAGCGGCGCAGCCGGCGCGAGCAGCGTCACGCCGCGAACGTCAACCACATCATCGCGAAGCAGATCGTCACCACCGCTGAACGCACCGGCCGCGGCATCGCCCTGGAAGACCTCACGGGCATCCGCGACCGGGTACGGCTCCGCAGGGACCAGCGGGCACCACCGCACTCGTGGGGCTTTCACCAGCTGGGCCGGTTCATCGCCCACAAGGCGCTGCGGACCGGGGTGCCGCTGGTGTACGTCGATCCGGCGTACACCAGCCAAACCTGCTCCGAGGGCGGACACCTCGACCGGAAGAACCGGGTCGATCAGGCAACGTTCGCGTGCAGGGCCTGCGGGTTCCTCGCCGACGCGGACGACAACGCGTCCCACGACATCGACCGCAAGGGCGAAGCCGTGTGGACTGCGGGGCGTGAGTCACGCGTCCCAGCCACCCCATAGGTGGTCCGGACGGAGGAGGCCACATCACAGCCGGTGATGCCCTACCTCCAAGCCCGGCCCTTCAGGGCCGGGCCGAGCTGACGTTCGCTTGAGGAAGCCGGAATGCCGACGCCGGCTCCCTCCGCCACCCCGGAGGGTGATCTCGCGACGACCGGTTCGGCCATCGGGCCCGGAGCGATCGGCGCCGCCGTGGCCGCCGTCGCCCTCGGCGGAGGCTTCCTGGCCTTTGCGAAGCGCCGCCGCCGCGCTCACGGAGGCCTCCCGAACCGGTGACGTGTCTCGGCCATCTCCGGGGCGAAGTCCCCACGGGGTGCTGACGTCACATCAAGGATGTGGCTAACATCACGCCAACGCCGGCAGTGCAGCCGGGCCGTTGAGGAGGTGCGTGTGCGATCTGCCCGGAATTCACGTGGTGGGAAAGTGGGCGTCTGCGGGATCCGCACCTCCTGGAACACGGTCGGAGACGGCGAGTTCTTCTGCGAGGAGTGCGGGGGCGACCGCAATTACCGGCGGCGCACCGGCCGCCGCAGATTCGCCGTCCTGGGCGTCCCCGTCCTGCCCCGGGGCTGTACCGGCCCCGTCGTCGAGTGCGCGGCCTGCCACACGCACTTCGGTACGGAGGTGCTCGACCACCCGACGACGAGCCGCTTCTCCGCGATGCTGCGGGACGCCGTGCACACCGTCGCCCTCGCCGTCCTCGCGGCCGGCGGCACCGACTCCCGCGAGGTCCTGGACCGGGCCGTCACCGCCGTCCGGTCCGCCGGCTTCGCCGAGTGCACGGCCGTCCAGCTCGTCGACCTCGTCGAGGCACTGGAGGCCGACACCGGACGCTTCATGCCCGAGGTGAACCCCGAGGGCACGCTCCTGTCGATCGAGCTCCACGAGGCCCTGGAGCCGCTCACCCCGCACCTGGCGCCCGCCGGGCGGGAGTCGATCCTGCTCCAGGCCGCCCGGATCGCCCTCGCCGACGGGCCCTACGCCCCGGCCGAGACGGAGGTCCTCGGGACCGTCGGCAACGCCCTCGCGCTCGCCCCCGAGGACACCGTCCGCCTCCTCGCCTCGGCCCGCACCGTCTCCTAGGGGACGACGTTCTGGTTCAGCCGGAACACGTTGTCGGGGTCGTACCGGCGCTTGACCGCACGCAGCCGGTCGTAGTTCTGGCGGTAGTTCACCCGCACCCGGTCCTGGTCGTCGGTGTCCATGAAGTTCACGTAGCCGCCCTCCTGGGTGTGCGGGCGCAGCGCCCTGTCGTAGGCGCGGGTCCAGGCGATGTTCCGCTCCGAGTCCGCAGGGTCGGTCCACGTGCCGCCGAAGGAGTGCGAGAAGGCGGCGTCCCGGTAGGCGAACGCGGTCTCCTCCGGTCCCACCTCGTGGCAGGCGCCGTCGATCGGGAAGATCGCCGTGTCCGACTCCATCGACGGCATCGTCGCGCCGAACTCCATGTGGGCCGCGATCGCCCCGTCCGACAGCTCGCGGCTGAAATTGCCCTTCCAGTAGTGGTAGAGCCCGGGCGGCAGCTGCTCGTCGAAGAGGGTGTTGACCAGGGGGTACGGCATCCGGTCCATGAACCGGCCGATGACCGGACCCAGTCCGTCCAAGCGGGCGAGGACCTTCTCGTCCTCCGTCGGCGGGCCGCTGAAGCAGGTGAACGCGGCGCAGATCGGGCGCCCGTGCCACCGCTCCGGCAGGAACGGCTCCTCCGGGCCCAGCGCCAGGACGAGGATCACGTTCAGTTCGACCGGCGCGGCGGCGTTCATCTCCCGCCAGGCGCGGGCCACGTCCCCGTCGAGCGGATAGCAGGTGATCCCGCCGAGGATCACGTCGACGGGGTGCAGCCGGTACGCGAGCGAGGTGACGACACCGAAGTTCCCGCCGCCGCCGCGCAGCGCCCAGAACAGGTCGGGGTGCCGGTCCCGGTCGCAGGAGACGAGCGTGCCCTCGGCGGTCACCACGTCCGCCGCGATCAGGTTGTCGCAGCTCAGGCCGCAGCGCCGGGCCAGATGCCCCATGCCGCCGCCGAGCGTCAGACCGCCGAGGCCGGTCGTCGAGACCACTCCGCCGGTGGTGGCGAGCCCGAAGGCGTGGGTCGCGTGGTTGAAGTCGCCCCAGGTGGCGCCGCCCTCGGCCCGCGCCGTACGGGCCTCCGGGTCGACCCGGACGCCGCGCATCCGGGACAGGTCGACGACCAGACCGTCGTCCACGGTGCCGAAGCCGGCGACCGCGTGGGAGCCGCCGCGCACGGCCAGCGGGAGCTCGTGCTCCCGGGCGTACAGCACCGCGGCGATCACGTCGCCTGCGTCCACGGCGTGCACGACGACGGCGGGGTGGCGGTCGTGCAGGGCGTTGTAGACCCGGCGGGAGACGTCGTACGACGGGTCACCGCGGGTCACGACGGTGCCGCGCACGGCACCGCGAAGCGCGTCCAGGGGGTGGGTGGTGGTGGTCATGCTCCCGGTGTAGCCCGCCGGGGCCGGGGCCCGCATCGCCGGAACCGCCCATGCTGCGGCGCGGGCGGGGTGGGCGATTCGACCCATCCCCGGGGTGGGCGGTGTCCCCGTCCACCCCGGGTGGGGGCGCGCCGGCGGGGCGGTGCCCCCACCCACCCCGCCGTGTGGGCCGCCCCCGGCGGTGCCCCACTCCCGCCCGTGTGGGCAATCGTCCCGCTGGGGCGAGGGGGTCCCCCCTGCTCGAGCGAAGCCGAGAGCTTGGGGGAGGGTGGGCACACGGGACGGCGCCCTGAGCGGCGCCTCCGCGTTCCGCGCCTGGACCCGCACCACGAGCTAGGCGCACAGAGTGGTGCGGGTGAGGGCGCGGGAGCCTGGGCCCGGCAAGGGCGCCGTTCCGTTGTGCCCACCCGTTCCGCCCCGGCGGAACGCATGCCCACAACGGGGTGGGCGAGGGGTGGGCACCGTCCCGGCGGGCACGCGCCCACAACGGGGGCGCGAGGGGGGCACCGCCCCAGCGGAACGATTGCCCACAACGGGGCGGCCCGTCAGACCAGGTCGTGGGCGTACGCGTACGCCGTGGCTGCCGTGCGGGAACCCACGCCCAGCTTCGCGAAGATGTTGTTCAGGTGGCGGCCCACCGTGTGCTCGCTGATCACCAGCGCCCGCGCGATCTCCTTGTTCGTCCCGCCCGAGGCGACGAGCCGCAGCACCTCCGCCTCCCGCGCCGTCAGCCCGCCCGGCAGTCGCCTTCGCGCCCCGCCGGTCAGCAGGGCCGCCGCCCGCCGGGCGTCCGGCCCGGCCCCGAGCCGCTCGAACACCGCCCGTGCCGCGCCCAGCTCCAGGCGGGCCGCCTCCTCGTCGCCCACGGTCCGGTCGGCCGCCGCGAGCAGCATCCGTACCTGCGCCGCCTCGTACGGCACGCGCAGCTCCAGCCAGCCGGCGAGCGCCCGGCGCAGCAGCCGCAGCGCGGGCTCCGGCCGGGCCTCCGCCAGGGCCACCGCGCCCCGCGCCGTGTCGGCCATCGCCCGGAGCAGCGGTACGTCCCCGGCCAGCACCTCCAGCTCCGCCGCCGCGCCCGCCGCCCCGGGCACGTCACGCACGGCGAGGGCCACCTCGGTGCGGGCGGCGAGCAGCCGGGCCCGGCCGAGGAGGTCGTGGCGGGGGTCGCTCTGGCAGGCCAGCGCCAGGTCGACGCCGACCACGGCGGCCTCGGCCCGGCCCTGGGCGAGGCGCAGCAGCGCGAGGCCCGGCTGCGGGATCCGGCCCAGTTCGTGGGCGTGGGCGTACGAGACGGCGGCCTCCTCCAGACGGCCCTGGCGCCGCTGGACGTCCCCGGCGGCGTAGTACGCGGCGGCCGCCGACTCCAGGCAGTCCACCGGCACCTCCCGGCACGCCTGCCGGGCCTCCGCCTCGGCGAGCGCCCATGCCCCGAGGAGGTCGAGCACCGCGACCCGGTGCGCCCGGCACACACCCCGGAAGGGGTTCTCGCCGGAGGGCGTGACACCGAGCGGCGGCGTCTCCTCGTCGCGGCGGCCCGTCCACGGCGGGGCGCACCACTCCATCGCGGCGTTCGTCCATTCCACGGCGCGGGCGAAGTCCGCGGACTCCATGCACTGGGTGATGGCCAGGCAGTACAGGAAGCCCGTGAACATGCCGCTCAGTTCGCCCGCCGTCACCGCGCACATCGCCTCGTCGAGGTGGGTCAGCGCCTCGGCGCGGCGGCCCTGGGCCAGGAGGGCGGCGGCGGTGGCCTGGCGGGCGAGGGCCAGCAGGTCGGGGCTCTGGGCGCGCAGGGCGAGGCGGGTCATGCGGCCGGTCGCCGCGAGGGCCGCCGCGTGGTCGCCGCGCGCGGTGGCCTCCTCGGCGTCCGTCCAGGCGAGGAAGCAGTGCTCGGGGCCGGGCGGCAGGCCCTCCAGGTGGTGCCGGGCGCGGTGCAGCCAGCCGGCCGCGGCCGCGGGACGCCCGAGGCCGGCGTACTCGTAGTGGAGCCACCAGGCGGCGAGGCCGGCGCCCCGGTGGTCATGGGCCGCGACGTACGCGGCGTGCGTCCGCAGCCGGGCGGCGACGGACTCGTCGACGTGCCCGGACCACCAGGCCGCGTCGGAGAGGACGTCGAGGTCCTCGGCGGTCAGGGCGCGCGTGGGGTGCCGGTCGGCCTCGCGCAGCAGTACGTACGCCTCGGCCCAGGACTCCCGGGCCGCCGCGGTCCGCGCCCGCTCGACGGCGGGGGCCTGCTCGACGGGGACGGCCATCGCCGCTCACTTCCCTTCCGGGTCCTTCCAGGATAGGAGCGCGTACGACCCCGGGCCCGTCGGCCGGGGCCTCGGGGAGAAACGGCCGGGCCCCCACCGGTCACGTGCCGGTGGGGGCCCGGGAGACGGGGGGCGGGTCCGTCAGCCGAGGTCGACGCCGGACGCGCGGAGCATGTCCTCGCGCTCGACGATCTTCACGCGCTCGCGGCCCTGCGCCTCGCCGAGGGCCTTCTCGGCGGCGTCCAGGGCGTACCAGCCCTCCCAGGTGGTGTACGTGACGCCCTTGCCCTCCAGGAAGGACACGACCGCGTCCTCCTCCGGGGCGTCCGGGGCGAGCAGGCGTCCGTTCGCGAAGTCGTCCAGGAGGTTCGCGACGGTCTCGTTGGCGTCGCCCTTGGTGTGGCCGATGAGGCCGACGGGGCCGCGCCGGATCCAGCCGGTGCAGTAGGTGGAGGCCATGTGCGCGCCGGTCTCCTCGATGACGCGGCCGCCCTCGTCCGGGACGGTGCCGGAGACGGCGTCCCAGGGGAGCTTGGGCAGCTCGTCGGAGAGGTAGCCGACGGCGCGGTACACGGCCTGGACGTCCCAGTCCGTGGTCTGGCCGGTGCCCTTGACGTTGCCGGTGCCGTCGAGCTCGGTGCGCTCGGTGCGCAGGCCGACGACCTGGCCGTCCTCGCCGAGGATCTCGACGGGGGACTCGAAGAAGTGCAGGAAGAGCTTGTGCGGACGGTCGCCGACGTCGCGGATCGCCCAGTTCTCCAGGGTCTTGGCGACCATGTCGGTCTGCTTGTTCTTGCGGCGCTCGGCGATCGAGCCCTCGTCGTAGTCGATGTCCTCGGGGTTGACGATGACCTCGATGTTCGGCGAGTGGTCGAGCTCGCGCAGCTCCATGGGGCTGAACTTCGCCTGCGCCGGGCCGCGGCGGCCGAAGACGTGGATCTCGACGGCCTTGTTGGCCTTGAGGCCGTCGTAGACGTTCGCCGGGATCTCGGTCGGGAGGAGCTCGTCGGCCGTCTTGGCGAGGATGCGGGCGATGTCGAGCGCCACGTTGCCGACGCCGAGGACGGCGACCTTCTCGGCCTGCAGGGGCCAGGTGCGCGGCACGTCCGGGTGGCCGTCGTACCAGGAGGCGAAGTCGGCGGCGCCGTACGAGCCGTCCAGCTCGACGCCCGGGACGCGGAGCTCGCGGTCGGCCATGGCGCCGGTCGAGAAGATCACCGCGTCGTAGAAGGCGCGCAGGTCGTCGAGGTGGACGTCGGTGCCGTAGTCGACGTTGCCGAAGAGGCGGACCTGCGGCTTGTCGAGGACCTGGTGGAGGGCGGTGATGATGCCCTTGATGCGGGGGTGGTCGGGGGCGACGCCGTAGCGGATCAGGCCGAAGGGGGCGGGCATCCGCTCGAAGAGGTCGATCGACACGCCCGGCTCGGCGGCGGCCTCGGACTTCAGCAGCGCATCGGCGGCGTAGATTCCGGCGGGGCCGGCGCCGACGATCGCGACCCGGAGGGGGCGGGGCATGACGGGTTTCCCTTCGCAAGCGACGTGGCGGCGAGGCCGCCGACACTTAGGCCACCCTAAATAACCCTGTGCGTGAGGTGGTACCCGCCCCCGGTCTATGGCCTCATAAGGTGAACTTATGACTTCCATAAGGAGGGCTAGGCGGTTCCGGAGATCGCCTCGGGGTCGACGAACGCGGCGACGGTCAGTGTGGCCAGGGCGGCGAAGCCGACCAGCGCGAAGAGCGTGAAGAACAGTCCGAGCGCGAGCTCCCCGCGCCGGAAGAGGGCGGTCCTGGGCAGGACGACGTTCCCCGGGTCTACGGGGTCGTAGCTGACCTTGACGGCGATGCCGCCCGCCCAGGTGAACACGTGGCGGATCAGCCCCGCCGGGTCCGTGTAGAGGTACATTCCCGGCCTGTCCGGGACCTCGGCGGCGAAGGTCGTGATGCCGTGCCGGATCAGGCGCCACTCGCGGTACCAGTTGGCCAGCGCGTTCGCGCCGATGGCGAGGGCCCCCGTCAGGACGAGGCCTCCGGGTACGAGGGCGACCATGGCGACCGGTTCCCCGGCGACGGCGACGAGCACGCACGCGACGACGAGCAGACCGAGAGCGCCGGCCGACAGCCCCATGATGCGGCGCAGCTTTCTCGTCCGTCTGCTCATGGGGAGCGTGCGCGTCTCGACGAGCACGGTCCCGTCGGCCGTGGTGTCCCGGCCCGCCACGCCGGGCAGGGCGGCGTTCACGGTCTCGGCGAACATGGCGGCCCCCGCCTCGCTCGCTCCGGCGATCCGGTGCACGTACCGCGTGGTGCCCGACGGGGCCGTCAGCTCGACGGTGACCGACCGCCCCTCGGCCCGGATCCGCTCGATCGCCGCCAGCGGGACGCGGGCCTCCTCGTGCGGGGTGCTCAGCAGCACGGCGTCGCCGTCGAGCCGGAGGGAGGTCTTCTTGGCGCCCTGGACGACGGGTGTGGAGGGGGTGATCGACATGGCGGTGATCGTAGGGGCCGATCACCCGGCGCAGAAGCCCACCGGCAGGCCGCGGGGCCCCGACACCGGCCGTGCCCCCGACCCCGAACCGGTGCGGAGGAGGTCACACCCCAGGGGACGCCTCGGGGTGGTTCCAGGGCCATCCCGGATAGGCCGTCACCAGCGCGGCCGAAAGACTGGTGGGCATGACGAAGTCGCTTTCCCGAAGCCCCCGTTGGATTGCCCTGGCCGCCGTGTGCGCCGCTCTGGTGACGGTCACGGCAGCCCTTCCCGCCGGTGCGGCGGCCCGGCAGCATCCGGCCCCGGCCGCCCTCGGCGTCCCGGAGCGGATCGACCCGGCCGTGCTCCGAGCCTCCCTCGGCACTCCCGGCGACGGACTGTTCGCGGGAGCCATGGCCCGCGTCGGGGGACGCGACGGACGGTGGACGGGAACGATGGGCGCGGTCTCCGCGGACCCGGACGCCTCCTTCCGGATCGGCAGCGTCACCAAGCTGTTCACCTCCACCGTCGTGCTCCAGCTCGTGGCCGAGGGCAGACTCTCCCTCGACACCCCGGTCCAGCGGCTCCTGCCCGGCACGCTCCCGGCCCACTGGCAGCCCATCACCGTGGCCCAGCTGATCAGCCACACCAGCGGCCTGCCGCGCGCCGCCTGCTGGGACCCGCACGCCGTGTACACCCCGGCCGACCTGGTGAGAACGGTCACCGAGTGCCCCGAGGCCGGTGAGCCGATCACCGGACCCGACATCCCGCAGGTCTACAACGGCGTCAACTACTTCCTCCTCGGCATGGTGGTCGAGAAGGTCACCCACCACTCGTACGCCCATGAGGTGAGCCGCCGCATCGTCCGCCCGCTGGGCCTGCGCCACACCTACGTCCCCGCGTGGGGAGAGACGGCGCTTCGCGCGCCCGCGCTGGCACCGCAGCTTCCGCCCACCGACCCGTGGCCCTGGGCCGAGGGCGGAATGGTCTCCGACGCCCCCGACCTGGAGCGGTTCCTGGGACAGCTGCTGCGCGGCCGCCTCCTGCCGCCGGCCCAGCAGAAACTGCTGTTCGAGCTCCCTCGGCACGCCGAGCGCGGCTTCACCCGTGGCGGCGTGCAGTACGCGAAGCTCCCGGACGGTACCGAGGTGTACGGCAAGAGCGGGAGCTACGGCGGCTACACCAACGGCGTCTTCGCCACCCGAGACCTCCGCCGGAGCCTCGTCTACTCGCTCGTGCCGCTCACCACCGACGACAGGGAGATCGCGAAGCGCTACCTGAGCATCGCGGACGCCGCGTTCTGAGGCACGGGGCGGCGGTGGTCGGTTCGTGATGCCGGCGACGAGGGCGGCCCGGGCGGTGGCCGGCACGATCAGGACGGGACCGTCGACGACTTGCTGTCCCGGACCGGGACGACGCCGGGGATGTCGTCGAGGACCTCGACGCGGTTGCCGCCGCCGTCACTGTAGGAGCTCTTGCGCCGACGGGCGTTGCTCAGGTCGTACGCGTGCGTCGTCCGTGGTCCTCCGCCACCGACTCGATCAGGGGCAGGGACGCCTCCGGCGACAGGGCGGCTGCGTCCCTGAGGATCGCGGAGCGGTCCAAGCGGCCCTTTGGCAGTGACTTCGATTCCATGTCCTCCAGCTCGGCGGCGGCCTGGAAATAGGACGCGTACGGCGACTTGTCGATGAGCTTGCGTCGCGTACGTTCGAAAATACCGCCGGTTTGCAGGACTTCGTCGATTCACCGCGCCACATCCAGCTGCGGCTTTCGAATTCCCTGCTCGAACAGACCGATGTGCACCCCGGATACGAACACCCGTCTGCCCAGTTCGCCCTGCGAGAGCCCCGCAGCCTCCCGGCGTTCCTTCGGGAGCTCGCCGAAGAACTCCCACGCGTCCTGCCGCCTGCCTCTGACCATGGACTAACTTCCCCACCGCACGCCGCAGTTGTACGGCCTGCGCATCTGCCGATTCTACGGATCTGCCCCCGCCCTGGAGAGGCGAAGCGGGAAATGGATTCAGAAAGGCATACGTTGGTGAAGGAAGACATCATGAAGGCGACCACGGGGGCACTCGGAACCGCACAGGAGGCAGTGGCGGAATTGCGCGAGGCCCTCGCGAGGGCGGGAATCACGCTTCCCTCGCTCGGGCTCGACGTCGTCACGCTCGCGGCGGAGCCCCGCGGCCGCTCGTGGAATTGGGATGCTGCACGGT
Organism: Streptomyces sp. TLI_105; assembly: GCF_900105415.1. Lineage (GTDB taxonomy): Bacteria > Actinomycetota > Actinomycetes > Streptomycetales > Streptomycetaceae > Streptomyces. Next base: position 5,568,436 of record NZ_FNSM01000001.1, read on the forward strand.
GGAAACGGCCCGGCTCCTCGCCGCCGCCGTACTGCCGAGGGAGGAGGGTCGCTCATGACGCTGCCCATCGGGTCGTACGTCGTCGAGATCCGCACCGGACGGGTCGGGAGGCTCATGGGGCGCGAGGGCCCTTATGTCCAGATCCGTCCGCTGGGCGGCGGCCGGGAGTGGGACGTGGAGCCGGAGGGGGTGCGGGAGGCCACCTCGGCGGAGCGGCTGAGCGCGGCCACGGCGCACGTCAACGCCCGGAGCCGGGGCGAGGTGCCGTGAGTCCGCTCGGGTGAAGCACGGTTTGCGCGGCGTGTTGGTCCATCCGCCGCGCCCGCGCTGCACGCGTCTCGCCGCACCGGTTACGTGGTTGCCGCGAACCAGTTCGCGTTCGTCGACCACGAAAGGAGACGAGGTGTTCGGCATGGTGGGACGAGGCCGGGTCGCGAGACCGGCGTACCGGCTGGCGGCGGTGTCCGCGGCGGCAGGGGCATTGCTGGTGGGGGGACTTACGGGGGCGAGGGCGGCGGAGCCGGAGGGGCGGTACATCGTCGTCCTCGACGACTCGGCACGCGGCCGGGCCGACTCGGTCGAGCGGGGGCACGGACGGGACCACGGGGTGCGGGTGGGCTTCCGGTACCGGCACGCGCTGGTCGGGTACTCCGCGGTGATGCCGGAGTCCCAGGTGGCCGCGCTGCGGGCGGACCCGAACGTGAAGGCGGTGGCGCCCGACCGGCCCGTGCACGCCACCCGGCAGGTGCTGCCGACCGGGGTGGACCGGATCCAGGGCGACGCGAGCAGCACGCTCTCCGGGAACGGGACGGGTGACGTCGACACGGCGGTGGCGATCCTCGACACCGGGATCGACACCGGGCACCGCGATCTCAACGTGGCCGGCGGGATCAACTGCACGAATCTCTCGCGGCCGGGCGACTACCGGGACAACAACGGCCACGGCACCCATGTGGCCGGTACGGTCGCCGCCCGGGACAACGGCGACGACGTCGTCGGGGTCGTGCCCGGCGCCCGGCTGTACTCGGTGAAGGTGCTCGGCGCCAGCGGCAGCGGATCCGCCTCCAACATCCTCTGCGGGCTCGACTGGCTGGAGGAGAACGCCGCGGGCCTTGGCATCAAGGTCGCGAACATGAGCCTCGGCGGCGACGGCACCGACGACGGCAACTGCGGGCTCACCAACAACGACCCCGAGCACCAGGCGATCTGCAGCGTGGTCGCCGCCGGCGTCACGATGGTGGTCGCGGCCGGCAACAGCACCGACGACTTCGCCAACCACACCCCCGCCGCCTTCGACGAGGTCCTCACCGTGACCGCCATGGCCGACTTCAACGGGCAGCCCGGTGGCGGTGCCGCCGCGACCTGCCGGACGAGCAACCAGGACGACACCGCGGCGAACTTCTCCAGCTTCGCCGTCAGCGACGCGGACGCCGCCCACACCATTGCCGGTCCGGGGGTGTGCATCAGGTCCACCCGCAACCACAGCACCACCGTCGTCTTCTCCGGCACCTCCATGGCCTCGCCGCACGTGGCCGGCACGGCCGCGTTGTGCCTCGTCACCGGGCAGTGCACGGACCCGACCCCGGCCGGTGTGATCGCCAAGCTCCGCGCCGACGCCGCGGCCCGGCCCGCCTCGTACGGCTTCGCGGGCGACCCGAACGCGCCCGTCGACGGGCGCTACTACGGGCACCTCGTCCACGCCGGCGGCTACTGAGCCGCTCCCGCACGACGGAGCTCCGGGTCCCGGCCCGGGGCTCCGTCGGTGTGCGCGAGAATGGGGGCATGAGTCTGTTCCGCGACGACGGCATCGTGCTGCGCACCCAGAAGCTGGGTGAAGCGGACCGCATCATCACCATCCTCACGCGCGGTCACGGCCGCGTACGCGCCGTCGCGCGCGGCGTGCGCCGGACGAAGTCGAAGTTCGGGGCGCGCCTCGAACCCTTCTCGCACGTGGACGTGCAGTTCTTCGCCCGGGGGAGTGAGCTGGTCGGGCGCGGCCTGCCGCTGTGCACGCAGAGCGAGACCATCGCCGCGTACGGCAGCGGGATCGTCACCGACTACGCCCGGTACACCGCCGGCACGGCCATGCTGGAGACGGCGGAACGGTTCACCGACCACGAGGGCGAGCCCGCCGTGCAGCAGTACCTGCTGCTCGTCGGCGGTCTGCGGACGCTCGCCCGGGGCGAGCACGCGCCGCACCTCATCCTGGACGCCTTCCTGCTCCGCTCCCTCGCCGTGAACGGCTACGCGCCCAGCTTCGACGACTGCGCGAAATGCGGACTCCACGGGCCGAACCGGTTCTTTTCGGTCGCGGCGGGCGGGGTCATATGCGGCGACTGCCGGGTGCCCGGAAGCGTCGTACCCTCTGCGGAGGCCATCGGCCTGCTCAGCGCGCTGCTCACCGGCGACTGGGCGACGGCGGACGCGTGCGAGCCGCGTCACGTCAGGGAGGGCAGCGGACTCGTGTCCGCCTATCTGCACTGGCACCTGGAGCGCGGCCTGCGCTCCCTGCGGTACGTAGAGAAAAGCTAGGAGAGACCACTCATGGCCATCGCACGACTCCTCGGGCGCCAGCGTCGGGAGTACAGGACCCCCGAGCCGCACCCGTCCGGTGCACGCCCGCCGAGGCTCCAGACCGAGCTGGTCCCGGAACACGTCGCGATCGTCATGGACGGCAACGGCCGCTGGGCCAAGGAGCGCGGGCTGCCGCGCACCGAGGGGCACAAGGTCGGCGCCGAGCAGGTGCTCGACGTGCTCCAGGGCGCGATCGAGATGGGCGTGGGGGCGATCTCGCTGTACGCCTTCTCCACCGAGAACTGGAAGCGCTCGCCCGAGGAGGTGCGCTTCCTGATGAACTTCAACCGCGACTTCATCCGCAAGACGCGTGACCAGCTCGACGAGCTCGGCATCCGCGTGCGCTGGGTGGGCCGGATGCCCAAGCTGTGGAAGTCGGTCGCCAAGGAGCTCCAGGTCGCCCAGGAGCAGACCAAGGACAACACGAAGCTGACGCTGTACTTCTGCATGAACTACGGCGGTCGAGCGGAGCTCACGGACGCGGCGCAGGCGCTGGCGGAGGACGTGAAGGCGGGCCGCCTCGACCCGGCGAAGATCACCGAGAAGACCATCCAGAAGTACCTGTACTACCCGGACATGCCGGACGTGGACCTCTTCCTGCGGCCCAGCGGCGAGCAGCGCACCTCCAACTACCTGATCTGGCAGAGCGCGTACGCCGAGATGGTCTTCCAGGACGTGCTGTGGCCCGACTTCGACCGCCGCGACCTGTGGCGGGCCTGCGTCGAGTACGCCCAGCGCGACCGTCGCTTCGGCGGCGTCGACCCGGCCGACCTCGCCGTCCTCGACAAGGCCTGAGCCGGCCGTGGGGGAGAAGCTGGAGCTCGTCTACTCGGCCGAGTTCGCCGAGGTGCACGAGGCGGTACGGGTCAGGCTGCGGTCGACCCGCTGGTGGCGGTTGTTCCGGTGGGGCACCCGCGTCGTCGGCGCGCTGGCCTTCCTGGTGGCCGGTGCGGGGCTGCTGGTCGGCGAGGTGGCGGAGCCCGTCAAGCTGGTCCTCCTCGGCGTGGTGGCCGTGGCCTGCGCCGAGCTGGTGCCGTGGGCGTCCGCCCGCAGCCTCTTCCGGCTGATCGGATCCCAGGGCGAGGCCCGGGCGGTCGTGGACGAGGACGGCGGGCGGTGGATCTCCCGGGACACCGACATGACGATCCGGTGGGCGCTGCTGACCCGGTACGCGGAGACGCCCCGGCTCTTCGTCCTCTTCACGGACCGCACGTCCGGCACCGGCTTCGCGTACCTGCCCAAGCGCGGGCTCGCCGGCCCCGGCGACGAGGAGCGGCTGCGGGCCATCCTGGACCGGAGCACCACCAGGGCATGAGACGACGAAAGGCCCGCACCGAAGAGGTTCGGTGCGGGCCCTTCGTACGTCAGGTCACTTCTCGGCGCACTCCGCGCACGTGCCGAAGATCTCGACCGTGTGCGCCACGTTCACGAAGCCGTGCTCCGAGGCGATCGTCTCGGCCCACTGCTCCACCATCGGGCCCTCCACCTCCACGGCCTTGCCGCAGACGCGGCAGACCAGATGGTGGTGGTGGTCGCCGGTCGAGCAGCGGCGGTAGACCGTCTCGCCGTCGCTGGTGCGCAGCGCGTCCACCTCGCCCGCGTCCGCGAGGGACTGGAGCGTGCGGTAGACGGTGGTGAGGCCGACGGAGTCGCCGCGGTGCTTGAGCATGTCGTGCAGCTCCTGGGCGCTGCGGAACTCGTCCACCTCGTTCAGTGCCGCCGACACCGCGGCCCGCTGCTTGGTCGAGCGGCCGCGTACGGGGGGTCCTGCCGTCGCCACGGGGGCCTCCTTGGATGCTTGTCTGCCCCGCCATTCTGCCAGCCCCCCGTGCCCCCGGGATCAGTCGAGGATCAGACCTTCACATCGTCCGTGGGCCGCCGGGTGGCCGGAACCTTCGCGTCGCAGGCTTTCGTGGCCGCTTCCGCCGCCCGGGCCCGCCGCTTGGCGAGCGGGGTGGCGAGCAGGGTCAGGAGGATGAAGACCGCGATCGCGTACAGGACGATCGTCGCGCCGGGCGGGGCGTCGACGTAGTACGTGGTGACCGTGCCGGACAGCGTGACGGTGACGCCGATGAGGACCGCGAGCGCGAAGGTCGTGCGGAAGGAGCGGGACAGCGACTGGGCGGCCGCGACCGGGACCACCATCAGCGCGCTGACCAGGAGCAGGCCGACGACCCGCATGGCGACGGTGACGGTCACCGCGGCCGTGACGGCGATCAGCAGGTTCAGGGCGCGCACCGGCAGGCCGGTGACGCGGGCGAACTCCTCGTCCTGGCTGACGGCGAAGAGCTGCCGGCGCAGGCCGACCGTGACCAGGACCACGAAGCCGGCCAGGATGCCGATCGCGGTGATGTCCTCGGGCGAGACGGTGGTGAGCGAGCCGAAGAGGTACGAGGTCAGGTTCGCGTTGGAGCCGGTGTCCGAGAGGTTGATCAGCATGACGCCGCCGGCCATGCCGCCGTAGAAGAGCAGCGCGAGCGCCATGTCGCCCCGGGTCTTGCCGTACGCCCGGATCAGCTCCATGACGACCGAGCCGACGACGGCGACCAGGGTCGCCATCCACACCGGGTTGGCCGACATCAGGAAGCCGAGGCCGACACCGGTCATCGCGACGTGGCCGATGCCGTCGCCCATGAGCGCCTGGCGCCGCTGGACGAGATAGACGCCGACGGCGGGCGCGGTGATGCCGATGAGCAGGGCGGCGAGCAGGGCCCGCTGCATGAAGGCGTCGTTGAGGAATTCCATGTCAGGTCAGCAGTCCCGTGCGGAGCGGCTCGTCGGCCGCGTGCGGATGAACGTGGTCGTGGCCGGGCAGGGCGTGCTGGCCGAGGGCCTCGGGCGGCGGACCGTCGTGGACGACGCAGCCGTCGCGCAGGACGACCGCGCGGTCGATCAGCGGCTCCAGGGGGCCCAGCTCGTGCAGGACGAGGAGGACGGAGGTGCCGCCGGCGACCTGCTCGCGCAGGGTCGCGGCGAGGATCTCCTGGCTCGCGAGGTCCACGCCGGCCATCGGCTCGTCCATGATCAGGAGTTCGGGCTCGGAGGCCAGGGCGCGGGCGATGAGGACCCGCTGGTGCTGGCCGCCGGAGAGCGCGGAGACGGAGTCGGCGGCGCGGTCGGCGAGGCCGACGAGGTCGATGGCCCGCTCGACGGCGGCCCGGTCGGCCTTCGTCAGCCAGCCGAACTTCCGGCGGGAGAGCCGGCCGGAGGAGACGACCTCGCGGATGGTGGCGGGGACGCCACCGGCGGCGGTGGTGCGCTGCGGCACGTAGCCGACGCGGGCCCAGTCGCGGAACCGCTTCCGGTCGGTGCCGAACAGCTCGATCGTGCCGCCGGTCAGCGGGACCTGGCCGATGATCGAGCGGACGGCGGTGGACTTGCCGGAGCCGTTGGCGCCGAGCAGGGCGACGACCTCGCCGGCGTGGACGGCGAGGTCGACGCCCCGGAGGACGGGGCGCGCGCCGAGGGCCGCCGTGGCTCCGCGGACGGAGATGACGGGCTTGTCGCTCACGACTGCCTCCTACTTGGCGCCGAGCGCGGTCTTCAGGGCGGCGAGGTTGGACCGCATGACCTCGATGTAGTCATCGCCCTTGGACTGCTTGGTGATTCCCTCCAGCGGGTCGAGCACGTCGGTCTTCAGACCGGTGTCGCCGGCGAGGGTCTTCGCGGTCTTGTCGCTCGCGAGGGTCTCGAAGAAGACGGTGGAGACCTTGTCCTTCGCGGCGATGTCGTGGAGTTCCTTGACGCGGGCGGGGCTCGGCTCGGACTCGGGGTCGATGCCGGTGATGCCCTCCTGCTCCAGGCCGTAGCGCTCGGCGAGGTAGCCGAAGGCGGAGTGGGTGGTGATGAAGGTCTTCGTGGCGGTGTTCTTCAGGCCCGTCTCGAACGCCGTGTTCAGGTCGCCGAGCTTCTTCACCAGGGCTTCGGTGTTCTTCTTGTAGTCGGCGGCGTGGTCCGGGTCCGCCTTCTCCAGGGCGCTGCCGACGCCCTTGGCGACCTCGGCGTACTTCACGGGGTCGAGCCAGACGTGGGGGTCGGCGCCGACCTCGCCCTCGTGGGCCTCTTCGCCCCCGTGGTCGTGGCCGACCCCGGTGCCGTGCTCCTCGAGTTTGGTGAGGGTGGCGGCGTCGATCGTGTTCTTCACGCCGGCCTGGGCGATGGCGTCGTCGACGGCGGGCTGGATGCCCTTGAGGTAGAGGATGACGTCGGCCTCGCCGAGCTCGCCGATCTGCTTCGGCTTGAGCTCCAGGTCGTGGGGTTCGACGCCGGGCTTGGTGAGCGTGTTCACGGCGACGTGGCCGCCGCCTATCTGCTCGGCCAGGTACTGCATGGGGTAGAACGACGCCACCACGTCCAGCTTGCCGCCGCTCCCCTTGTCCGCGGCGTCGGAGGTCCCGGAGCAGGCGGAGAGGGAGACGACGCCGAGCGCGACGGCTCCGGCGAGGGCGGTGGTGGGTATCAGGCGACGTACGTTCATGACAGTCATTTTCAACAAAGATGGAAACGGTTGTCAATTGCCCTGTCTGTGTTCCCGGCCACCGGGTCCCGGGGGCGGAACCGATTTGATACGGGGGGCGTGCGCGCCGGTAACCTGTGGCATTCGCACTTCGTCGTCGTAATGAAGAGAGCACCGTGGCCGCCGACAAGATCGACACCATCGTCAGCCTGAGCAAGCGCCGTGGCTTCGTCTACCCGTGCAGCGAGATCTACGGCGGCCAGCGTGCCGCCTGGGACTACGGACCGCTGGGTGTCGAGCTGAAGGAGAACCTGAAGCGCCAGTGGTGGCGTTACATGGTCACCGCGCGCGAGGACGTCGTCGGCATCGACTCGTCCGTCATCCTGGCCACCGAGGTGTGGGAGGCGTCCGGTCACGTCGCGACCTTCACCGACCCGCTGACCGAGTGCACCTCCTGCCACAAGCGCTTCCGCGCCGACCACCTGGAGGAGGCGTACGAGGAGAAGCACGGCCGTCTCCCCGAGAGCCTCACCGACCTCAACTGCCCCAACTGCGGCAACAAGGGCACCTTCACCGAGCCCAAGCAGTTCTCCGGCCTGCTCTCCACGCACCTCGGCCCGACCCAGGACACCGGCTCCGTCGCGTACCTGCGCCCCGAGACCGCCCAGGGCATCTTCACCAACTTCGCCCAGGTGCAGACCACCGCGCGCAAGAAGCCCCCGTTCGGCATCGCGCAGATGGGCAAGTCCTTCCGGAACGAGATCACTCCGGGCAACTTCATCTTCCGCACGCGCGAGTTCGAGCAGATGGAGATGGAGTTCTTCGTCAAGCCGGGCGAGGACGAGCAGTGGCAGGAGTACTGGATGGAGCAGCGCTGGAACTGGTACACCGGCCTGGGTCTCCGTGAGGAGAACATGCGCTGGTACGAGCACCCGCAGGAGAAGCTCTCCCACTACTCGAAGCGCACCGCCGACATCGAGTACCGCTTCTCCTTCGGCGGCAGCGAGTGGGGCGAGCTCGAGGGCGTCGCCAACCGCACCGACTACGACCTGAGCGCCCACGCCAAGGCCTCCGGCGCCAACCTGATGTTCCACGAGCAGGAGACCGGCGAGCGCTACACGCCGTACGTCATCGAGCCCGCGGCCGGTGTCGGCCGCGCGATGCTGGCCTTCCTGCTCGACGCGTACATCGAGGACGAGGCCCCGAACGCCAAGGGCGTCATGGAGAAGCGCACCGTGCTGCGCCTCGACCACCGCCTGGCCCCGGTCAAGGTCGCGGTCCTCCCGCTCTCCCGCAACGCGCAGCTCTCCCCGAAGGCCAAGGGCCTCGCGGCGGACCTGCGTCAGAACTGGAACATCGAGTTCGACGACGCCGGCGCCATCGGCCGCCGCTACCGCCGTCAGGACGAGATCGGCACGCCGTTCTGCGTGACCGTCGACTTCGACACCCTCGACGACAACGCGGTGACCGTGCGCGAGCGCGACACCATGAAGCAGGAGCGCGTCTCCCTCGACCAGATCCAGGGCTACCTGGGCAGCCGTCTGCTGGGCTGCTGAATCCGGTCGCCCTCTCGCTCGCACGGGAAAGCCCCCGGTCCCGTCTCGGAACCGGGGGCTTTCCCCTGTGCGTCAGGCGATCGCCGCCGCGGCGGCCGCCTCCGCCTCGGCCTGGCGCCGGGCCCCCTCCGCCGCGCGGCGCTTCCCGAACCAGGCCGTCCACACGCCGAGGGCGCCGAGGACTCCGTAGATCATGATCGGGCTGAGCGTGACCATGGTCTTGGTCGGCAGCGCGTACGCGAGGGCGATGCGGACCAGCGCCTCCGTCACGTACGCCACGCCCCACACCAGCGTCATCGTGCGCATGGTGGAGCGGAAGCCCTCGAACTGCCACATGCCGTTCCACCAGGCCGTGCTCGCCGGGGTGCCGTCGGTCGCGAACTTGCGGCCGAAGTAGAACATCAGCGGGCGCGGGGCGAGCAGCGTCACCAGGCAGAGCAGGCCGAACAGACCCGTGACCGACGAGTCCTTGATCAGGAGCGCGCGGGCGGTGTGGGCGCCGACCAGCGAGACCACGGCCGTGATCACCAGGAAGACCAGGGTGACCATGGCGAACTCGTCGATCTTGCGGCGCCAGGCGGCCATGATCGCGGTGTCGAGGACCGGCCACGCGCTGCTGAGGAGCAGGGCGGAGAACTCGGACCAACCGTGGTCCTCCGTCAGCGTGTTGTACGTGACGATCGGCGCGACGACGTTGAGGCCGATGGTGAGGACCCACCCGATCGCGGAGGCCCCGCCTGATCGGGCCGGCTTGGCGGGTGTGGACATGGTTCCCCCTGGGTGTTTCTACGGTCTTGCGGTCGCGGTGCGGGAGAACGCTAGTCATGCACCGGACAGGGAAGGGGAAACTCCACGCCAAATGATCTTCAAAACGGGAGGTTTTTCAGGCCCGTAGTGCTCGCTGCACCAGGGAGACGACCGCCGTGAACGCGTCCTCGACGTCCGGGGCCGACCAGTCGGCCGCGTGCGCCGGGTTGTGGAAGCGGTCCGTGGCGTGGAAGACCGCGCGCGCCGTGGTCGTGAAGTCCCGCTCCGGGGCCGTGAACAGGCCCTCGCGGTGACCGTCCTCCAGGATGTGGGCGATCTGCTCGACGAGGTGCTCCTCGTGCCGGTCGACGACCTCGCTGTTCTCGCCGATCAGCACCTGGAAGGTGGCCATCAGCTCCGGATCGCCGCCCGCCTTCTTGCGCTTGAGGGCGAAGAGGGCCGTGAGCCAGCCGGTCAGCCGCCGGTCCGCCGGACCGTCGCCCTCGGCGTACGGCCGGAGCTCGGTGACGGTCCGCTCCAGCCACCGCTCGGTGACCGCCTCGCGCAGCGCCGCCTTGGTGCGGAAGTGGCGGTAGACGCTGCCGTGACTGACGCCGAGGACCCGGGCCACGTCGACGACGGTCGCCTTCGCCGGGCCGTAGCGCCGCAGCACCTCCTCGGTGGCTTCGAGGATGCGCTCTGCGGTCAGGGTCTCGGTGGCGGCCATGCAATGACAGTACCCGTCAGTGCTCGCTGTCCAGGTGGGACATCTGGACCTCCGGGTAGCGGGCGCCGGCCGCCGCGCCCGCCGGGACGGCCTCCTCGATCGCGGCCAGGTCGGCGGCGTCGAGCGTGACGTCCAGGGCGCCGAGCGCCTCCGCGAGCCGGTCGCGGCGGCGGGCGCCGACCAGGGGCACGATGTCCCGGCCCTGGGCGAGGACCCAGGCGATCGCGGTCTGGGCGACCGTGACGCCCTTGGCCTCGGCGACCGCGCGCAGCCGGTCCACCAGGTCCAGGTTCCGGCCGAGGTTCTCGCCCTGGAAGCGGGGGGACATCCCGCGGAAGTCACCGGCGCCGAGCTGCCGGTCCCGGGCGAAGTGGCCGCTGATCAGACCGCGGGAGAGGACTCCGTACGCGGTGATGCCGATGCCCAGTTCACGGGCGGTCGGCAGGATCTTCTCCTCGATGCCCCGGGAGAGGAGCGAGTACTCGATCTGGAGGTCCGCGATCGGGGCGACGGCCGCCGCCCGGCGGAGGGTGTCCGCGCCGACCTCGGAGAGGCCGATGTGCCGGACGTGCCCCGCCTCGACCAGCTCGGCGATGGCGCCGACGGTCTCCTCGATCGGGACCTCCGGGTCGACGCGGGCGATCCGGTAGACGTCGATGTGGTCGGTGCCGAGGCGCTGGAGCGAGTACGCCGCGAAGTTCTTCACGGCGGCCGGGCGGCCGTCGTAGCCGGTGAAGCCGCCCTCGACCGTGCGCAGGGCGCCGAACTTCACGCTGGTCAGCGCCCGCTCGCGGGCGGCGGCCGGCGCCGTCCGCAGTGCCTCGGCGATGAGCAGCTCGTTGTGGCCCATCCCGTAGAAGTCGCCCGTGTCGAGCAGGGTGACCCCGGCGTCCAGGGCCGCGTGGATCGTCGCGATCGACTCCGCGCGGTCGCTCTCGCCGTACAGCGCGGACATGCCCATGCAGCCGAGGCCGAGCGCGGAGACGGCGGGGCCGGTGGTGCCGAGCGGGCGGATGGGGAGGGAGGTCTTCGGTGTCGTGGTCATGGAACAACAATGACATGACCGATGACAGCTTTCAATATCTGTCACTTCACCGTGCGGGGGAGGCGCAGGCTCAGCAGCAGCGTCAGCGCCACCACACCCAGCTGGACCAGGAGCGTCGTCCTCAGCGCCGTTCCCATCTCCGCCGGCGAGGAGGCCAGCGACAGGAAGAGCGAACCCAGCGTCGCCACGCCCAGCGTCAGCGCCGACTGCTGCGTGGTCACCATGACCCCGCTGCCCACGCCCGCCCGCTCCGACGGGACCTCGGACAGCACCACCCGGAACAGCACCGGCAGCTGGAGCCCCTGACCGAGACCCGCCACCGCCATGCCCGGCACCAGGTCCCACACGGAGAGCCCCTGCCAGTCGTGTCCCACCGACCACGCGATGGCGGCCACACCGAGCCCCTGGAGCACGGCCCCCGCCGGCACCACCCGGGTGCCCCAGCGCCGTACGAGACGCGGCCCCGCCAGCGAGGCGCCGAAGAACGCGAGCGCCATCGGCACGAGCGCCATGCCCGAGGCCACCGCCCCCGTCTCCAGGCCCTGCTGGAGCGCCACCGCGATCACGAACATGAAGCCGCTGAAGCCCAGCGAGAGCGGCAGCACCACCATCAGCCCGCGCCGCAGCGGGACCAGGGCGAGCAGGCTCGGCGGGACCAGCGGCACGGCGCCCCGGCGGTCCGCCCGCCGTTCCACCCACCAGAAGGCCCCCGCCGCGAACGGGAACAGCGCGAGCGACACCCAGGTCCACAGCGGCCAGCCCGCCGCCCGGCCCTCGGTCAGCGGCGCGAGCAGGGCAAGGAGTGCGAGCGCGAGCAGCAGCGTGCCCGGCACGTCCACCGGCGCCGGACGGTTCGAGCGGGTCTCCGGCACGGTGCGCAGGGCGAGGACCAGGCCCGCCACCGCCACCGGCACGTTCACCAGGAACACCGAGCGCCAGCCGGAGCCCGCGATGTCGGCGGTCACCAGCACCCCGCCCAGGATCTGGCCGCCCGCCATCGCGAGACCGGCCGTCGCCCCGTACAGGCTCAGCGCCCGCGCCCGGCGCGGCCCCTCCGTCGAGGAGTGGATGGTCGCGAGCACCTGCGGCAGCATCAGCGCCGCCGCCGCGCCCTGGGCCACCCGCGCCGCGACCAGCGTCCAGGCGTCCGGGGCGAGGCCGCAGGCGAGCGAGGTCAGGCCGAAGGCGGCCATGCCGGCGAGGAAGAGGCGCCGGCGGCCGAAGAGGTCGCCGAGTCGCCCGCCGAGCACGAGCAGCACCGAGTACGCCAGGCCGTACCCGGCGACGACCAGCTCCAGGAGCGCCGGTCCCGCGGCCAGGTCGTGGTCGATGGACGGCAGGGCGACGTTGACGATGAAGAAGTCGATGAGGGGGAGCGCGGCGCCGAGGAGGACGGTGAACAGGCCGAGGGTGCCGAGCGCCGCGGGCGGCGCCTGGCGGCCGGTCGGGGCCGCGGTGCGGACGGAAGCGGTGGTAGTCACGGGACCGAGCCTCCGCCTCCGCTCAGCCTGGTACCAGAGTGTCTTTATCCTGGTACAAGCACTACCTGGAAACCGGCTGGCCACCCCGGCACCCTGGAGGCATGACCGTCATGGCGATGAGCGGACCCGAGGCACCGAGCGAGAGCGACGTGCGGCGCCACGAGCTGGCGGCCTTCCTGCGCAGCCGGCGCGAGCGCATCACCCCCGAGCAGGTCGGCCTGCCCCGGGGCCGACGCCGCCGCACCCCCGGCCTGCGCCGCGAGGAGGTCGCGCACCTCTCCGCCGTCGGCGTCACCTGGTACACCTGGCTCGAACAGGCCCGTGACATCCAGGTCTCCCCGCAGGTCCTGGACGCCCTCGCCGGAGCCCTGCTGCTCGACCCGACCGAGCGCAGCCACCTCTTCGCCCTCGCCGGAGCCGCCGACCCGCACCCCGAGGCGTCCTGCTCCGCCGTCACGCCCACCCTGCGCCGGCTGCTCGACCAGCTGGAGCCCGTGCCCGCCGCGATCCAGAACAGCCGCTACGACTTCCTCGCCCACAACCGCACCTTCGGGCAGCTCTTCTGCGACCTCGACGCGCTGCCCCGCGAGGACCGCAACTCCCTCTGGCTGGCCTTCACCAACGAGGACTTCCGGGCCTCCGTCACCGACCTGCCCGAGGTCATGCGCGCGCTCGCCGGGAAGCTCCGCGCCGCCATGGCCGAGCACCTGGCCGAGCCCGCCTGGAAGGAGCTCGTACGCCGCCTCGAAGAGGCCTCGCCCGAGTTCCGGGAGCTCTGGGCCCGGCACGAGGTGGTCGCCCCCGGCGGCCGCGTGAAGATCATCCGCAACGCCCGCGTGGGCCTCCTCGGCTTCGAGCACACCAACCTCTGGCTCGGCCCGAACGCCGGGACCCACCTCGTCACGTACGTCCCCGTGGACGACGCCACCCAGGCCGGCGTCGCCCGCCTCCTCGACCTCGTGGTCCGGGAGCGGGAGGCTCAGGGCGAGGGCGCCTTGGCCGTGGCCTGAGTCCCGCCCTCCCGGCCGCCTTCCCTGCCGCCCTCCCGGCCCTCCTCCGGCGCCAGGCACCGCGCCGTCCGCTCCGCCGTGCGCCGGGCCCACGTCCCGCTGGTCAGTGCGCCGACCGCCAGGACGGCGAGCCCGCAGCCCGTGATGATCCAGTAGCCGGGGCGGGCCGCCGCCACGAACGCGTCCGCGTGCGGCGTGGCGCCGACCCCCGCCGCCAGGACCGTGCCGATCACCGCCACCCCCAGCGTCTGCCCGACCTGGCGGCTCGTCGAGGCCACCGCCGCCGCCACCCCGGCCTGCGCGCGGGGCATCCCGGAGACGGCGGTGTTCGTGATCGGGGCGTTCACCAGGCCGAAGCCGATGCCGAAGACCACGTACCCGGTGAAGAGCAGCGCGTCGCTCGTCTCGGCGGCGAAGGCCGCGAAGAGCAGCGGCCCGGCCGCCATCGCCGCCCCCGCGAGCAGCAGCGAGGGGCGCGGCCCGCGCACCGCCGTGAGGCGCCCCGACAACGGGGCGAAGACGAAGGTCATGCCGGCCATCGGCAGCATCCATAGACCGGCGGACAGCGGGGAGAGCCCGCGCACGTCCTGGAGGTACAGCGTGTTCAGGAAGAGGAAGCCGCCGAGCGAGGCGAAGGCGCAGACCGCGATGACGGTGGCCCCGCTGAACGGCGCGCTGCGGAAGAACCGCAGGTCGATCAGGGGCTCGTGGCGCCGGGGCTCGTAGAGGAGGAGACCGGCGAGCGCGACGGCCGCGAGGCCGCCGAAGAGCGGGTCGGTCTCGATGATCGCGTACGTGAGCGAGCCGAGGAGCACCGTCACCAGGACCTGCCCGACGGGGTCGGGGCGCCGGGGCCGGGGCGCGCGGGACTCGGGGACGTACCGCAGGGTCAGGAGCAGGGCGGCGAGGGCGACCGGCAGGTTCACCCAGAAGATCGCCCGCCAGCCGACCGACTGGACGAGCACCCCGCCCACCAGCGGCCCGGCGGCCATGGAGACGCCGACGACCCCGCCCCAGACCCCGATGGCACGCGCGCGTGCCGCCGGGTCCGTGAAGGTGTTGGTGATGATCGACATGGCGACCGGGTTCAGCATCGAGCCGCCCACGGCCTGGACCGCCCGGAAGGCGATCAGGGCCTCCAGGTTCGGCGCGAGGGAGCAGAGCAGCGAGCCGAGGGCGAAGACGGCCAGGCCCGTGACGAAGACCTTGCGGCGGCCGATCCGGTCGGCGGTGGAGCCGGCGAGCATCAGCAGGGAGGCGAGGACCAGGGTGTAGGCGTCGATCACCCACTGCATGCCGGCGACGGTGGCGTCGAGATCTTCCCGCATGGCGGGCAGGGCGACGTTCAGGGCGGTGTTGTCCAGGCTGACGATCAGCAGGCTCATGCAGCAGATCGCGAGGACGACGAGGCGGCGACCGCGTGTGAGCTCGGGCATGTGCGGATCGTATGGCTGTCTAAGAAACTCCGCAGTGCGGGACAATGGCCGAATGACCGCGTTCACTCCTCTCGCCATCGGGCCGCACATCGTGCAGCCGCCGGTGGTGCTCGCCCCGATGGCAGGCATCACCAACGCCCCCTTCCGTACCCTCTGCCGTGAGTTCAGCGGTGGCAAGGGGCTGTTCGTGAGCGAGATGATCACGACGCGCGCCCTGGTCGAGCGCAACGAGAAGACGATGCAGCTCATCCGCTTCGACGAGACGGAGAAGCCGCGCTCGATCCAGCTGTACGGAGTCGATCCGGTGACGGTCGGCAAGGCCGTGCGGATGATCGTCGACGAGGACCTGGCCGACCACATCGACCTGAACTTCGGCTGCCCGGTCCCCAAGGTGACCCGGAAGGGCGGCGGCTCGGCCCTGCCGTACAAGCGGCCGTTGCTGCGGGCGATCCTGAACGAGGCGGTGTCCAACGCGGGCGACCTGCCGGTCACGATGAAGATGCGCAAGGGCATCGACGACGACCACATCACCTACCTCGACGCGGGCCGGATCGCGGTCGAGGAGGGCGTCACGGCGATCGCCCTGCACGGGCGGACGGCGGCGCAGCACTACGGCGGCACGGCCGACTGGGACGCGATCGCGCGGCTCAAGGAGCACGTGCCGGAGATCCCGGTGCTCGGCAACGGCGACATCTGGTCGGCGGACGACGCCCTGCGGATGATGCGCGAGACGGGCTGCGACGGCGTCGTCGTGGGCCGCGGCTGCCTGGGCCGCCCCTGGCTCTTCGGAGACCTGGTGGCGGGCTTCGAGGGCACCGGGGCCTACGCGCAGCCGGGCCTGCGGGAGGTCGCGGACGCGATGGTGCGGCACGCGCGGCTGCTCGGCGAATGGCTGGGCGACGAGGCACGTGGTGTCATCGACTTCCGCAAGCACGTGGCCTGGTACCTGAAGGGCTTCGCGGTCGGTTCCGAGATGCGCAAGAAGCTCGCGATCACCTCTTCCCTGGACGAGCTGCGCGCTCAGTTGAGCGAGCTGGACCTGGACCAGCCCTGGCCGGTGGGTGCGGACGGCCCCCGGGGTCGTACGTCCGGAAACAACCGGGTTGTCCTGCCGGATGGCTGGCTGAAGGACCCGTACGACTGCGCCGGGGTGAGCGAGGACGCCGAGCTGGACACGTCCGGCGGCTGAGATTCGGCCCCTCCCGGGGGAGTGATCCTCGCCACCCTTGAGGGGGGTTGCGCTCAGATGAGCGGATCGCCGACAGCTGTACAGCCTGAAGGGGTGGCACCGAGTGCCACTCCTTTTGTGTTCAAGAGTTGAACGCAAATGCTCGATTGGGCGCTCAGGAGAGCGGCTCTTCCCTGATTTGGGTCAACTGGCCTTCGGGGCGTGAAACCGGATACTTCGCATCGGTAACTTTCGAAGTGGTGGCGGATGGGTGGTTAAGACCGTGTGACCGGCAGGCGTACCTCCCTAGAAGCCTTCGATCTGGGTATGTTCCTCGCCGTCAGGGCAGCCAACCGAGTCGTCGAGGAGTCGAGACCCGTGTCGGGAAACATTGATCAGAAGTTCGTGTACGACTTCACCGAGGGCAACAGGGACCTGAAGGACCTGCTCGGTGGCAAGGGCGCCAACCTCGCCGAGATGACCAACCTCGGCCTGCCGGTGCCTCCGGGCTTCACGATCACCACCGAGGCGTGCAAGGTCTACCTCGAGAGCGGCTCCGAGCCGGTCGAGCTCCGCGACGAGGTGACCGCCCACCTCGACGCCCTCGAGCAGAAGATGGGCAAGAAGCTCGGCCAGGCCGACGACCCGCTGCTCGTCTCCGTCCGCTCGGGCGCGAAGTTCTCCATGCCGGGCATGATGGACACCGTCCTCAACATCGGACTCTCCGACGAGTCCGTGACCGGCCTCGCCCGCCAGGCCGACAACGACCGCTTCGCGTGGGACTCGTACCGCCGGCTCATCCAGATGTTCGGCAAGACCGTCCTCGGCGTCGACGGCGAGCTCTTCGAGGAGGCCCTCGACGAGGCCAAGGCCGCGAAGAAGGTCGCCAGCGACACCGACCTGGACGCCGCCGACCTCAAGAAGGTCGTCAAGCACTTCAAGAAGATCGTGAAGGCCCAGACCGGCCGCGACTTCCCGCAGGACCCGCGCGAGCAGATGGACCTCGCCATCGAGGCCGTCTTCAACTCCTGGAACACGGACCGCGCCAAGCTGTACCGCCGCCAGGAGCGCATCCCGGGCGACCTCGGCACCGCCGTCAACGTCTGCTCGATGGTCTTCGGCAACCTCGGCCCGGACTCCGGCACCGGCGTCGCCTTCACCCGCGACCCCGCCTCCGGCCACCAGGGCGTCTACGGCGACTACCTGCAGAACGCGCAGGGCGAGGACGTCGTCGCCGGCATCCGCAACACGGTGCCGCTGGCCGACCTCGAGTCGATCGACAAGAAGTCGTACGACCAGCTCATGCAGATCATGGAGACCCTGGAGACCCACTACAAGGATCTCTGCGACATCGAGTTCACCATCGAGCGCGGCCAGCTCTGGATGCTCCAGACCCGCGTCGGCAAGCGCACCGCCGGTGCCGCCTTCCGCATCGCCACGCAGCTCGTGGACCAGGGCCTGATCGACGAGGCCGAGGCGCTCCAGCGCGTCACCGGCGCCCAGCTCGCCCAGCTGATGTTCCCCAAGTTCGACGAGCACGCCAAGGTCGAGCAGATCGGGCGCGGCATCGCCGCCTCCCCGGGCGCCGCCGTCGGCAAGGCCGTCTTCGACTCGTACACGGCCGTCAAGTGGTCCCGCTCCGGCGAGAAGGTCATCCTGATCCGCCGCGAGACCAACCCGGACGACCTGGACGGCATGATCGCCGCCGAGGGCATCCTCACCTCCCGCGGCGGCAAGACCTCGCACGCCGCCGTCGTCGCCCGCGGCATGGGCAAGACCTGTGTCTGCGGCGCCGAGGAGCTCGAGGTCGACACCAAGCGCCGCCGGATGACCACGGCCGACGGCCAGGTCGTCGAGGAGGGCGACGTCGTCTCCATCGACGGCTCCACCGGCAAGGTCTACCTCGGTGAGGTACCCGTCGTACCGTCCCCGGTCGTCGAGTACTTCGAGGGCCGCATGCACGCCGGCGCCGACGACGCCGACGAGCTCGTCGCCGCCGTCCACCGGATCATGGCCTACGCCGACCGCGTCCGCCGCCTCCGCGTCCGCGCCAACGCCGACAACGCCGAGGACGCCTCGCGCGCCCGCCGCTTCGGCGCCCAGGGCATCGGCCTGTGCCGCACCGAGCACATGTTCCTCGGCGAGCGCCGCCAGTACGTCGAGCGGCTCATCCTCGCCGACACGGACGCCGAGCGCGAGGAGTCGCTGAAGGCGCTGCTCCCGCTGCAGAAGCAGGACTTCATCGAGCTCTTCGAGGCCATGGACGGGCTGCCCGTCACGGTCCGCCTGCTCGACCCGCCGCTGCACGAGTTCCTGCCCGACATCACCGAGCTGTCGGTGCGCGTCGCCCTCGCCGAGTCCCGCAAGGAGCCGCACGAGAACGACCTGCGCCTGCTCCAGGCCGTGCACCGGCTGCACGAGCAGAACCCGATGCTGGGTCTGCGCGGTGTCCGCCTCGGCCTGGTCATCCCCGGCCTGTTCACCATGCAGGTCCGGGCGATCGCGGAGGCCGCGGCCCACCGCATCGACGCCAAGGGCGACCCGCGCGCCGAGATCATGATCCCGCTCGTCGGCACCGTCCAGGAGCTGGAGATCGTCCGCGAGGAGGCCGAGCAGGTCATCGCCGAGGTACGGGCGCAGACCGGCGTCGACCTGAAGCTCGCGCTCGGCACCATGATCGAGCTGCCGCGCGCCGCCGTGACCGCCGGTCAGATCGCCGAGGCCGCGGAGTTCTTCTCCTTCGGCACGAACGACCTGACGCAGACGGTGTGGGGCTTCTCCCGCGACGACGTGGAGGCCTCGTTCTTCACCGCGTACCTGGAGAAGGGCATCTTCGGCGTCAGCCCCTTCGAGACCATCGACAAGGACGGCGTCGGCGCGCTCGTGCGCAGCGCCGTCCAGGCCGGCCGGGCCACCCGCCCCGACATCAAGCTCGGCGTCTGCGGCGAGCACGGCGGCGACCCGGAGTCGGTGCACTTCTTCCACGAGGTCGGCCTCGACTACGTCTCCTGCTCGCCCTTCCGGATCCCGGTGGCGCGCCTGGAGGCCGGCCGGGCCGCGGCCGAGGCGAAGGGCAGCGACAGCCGCTGAGTCCACCGGGGCCGCCGTCGGTCACCTCTCGACCCTCACCGACGGGCGGCGGCTCCGGATTCAGAAAAGAGACGGGACGGACACCTTTGTGCGGAGGTGTCCGTCCCGTTGTTCGTTTGTTTGTCGAGCTGATGTGAGTCAATGTTCAATTACGGCCGATTGAATTATTGGCCATTGAACTTCTGGATTCTTCAGCGCAAAGAACGGGGCGGGCGCGGCCCCCGGATCCCCACCCGGAGGCCGCACCCCTTTCCGATGCCGGGCAGGTGAGCCACAACCTCGCCGACCGCCGCCGGACGGGCAAAGCCCCCCACGGTCTTCACCACGTCACCTCGGTCCTGAAGGTTTCCTGCCCGACCCGTACAGCTTTTCGGTTCCCCCCTGATCGCCGCGATGCCTTTCAACTGTGGCTGAAACACCCTGGTAACGTGCAGTGATGCTGTGCATACTCGTCGTCGGGGGTGGTTGCGAGTGCACAGGTGGGGACGTTCATGCTGCGGATTCATTTCACCGGAGACGACTTGGCGGGAGTGCGGACGGCCGCCCGGCCGGACGTTCTGTGGGAAACGATTCTGAGCTTTCACCGTTTAAGAGACCGGCGCGGCTCCGTCGTCTACGGAGAATGGCGCTCTGACGCCCGGATGCGGCTCGGCGGCGAGACCCGGCTCCTCGCCGCGCTCGTTCCCAGCCGCGGCTATTTTCCCGACTTCCTGACGCCCGCCGAAGGAGTTCACGGCCTCGACGAGGGCCTCCAGGCGATCCGCGCCACCGATCCCGGCCGGCTGCGCGGAGAACTCTCGCTGCTCGCCGCCGACCGCTCCGGCGGCCGGACCGTGCCCCACTCGCTGCGCGCCCTCGCCGACGGCGGCACGGAGCCCTTCGACCGGCTCGTGGGGGCCCTGCGCAGCTACCACCGGGCCACGATCGAACCGTACTGGCCGCACATCCGGGCCCGCGTCGAGGCCGACCGGGCCCGCCGCGGCCGGGCCCTCCTGGACGGCGGCGCCGAGGAGCTGCTCGCCTCGCTGCCGCCGATGCTGCGCTGGCGCGCGCCCGTCCTGGAGGCGGACTACCCGGTCGACCGGGACGTCCACCTCGACGGGCGCGGGCTGCTGCTCCAGCCCTCGTTCTTCTGCCGGGGGACCCCGGTGGTGCTGCGCGACCCCGCGCTGCCGCCGGTCCTCGTCTACCCCGTCACGCACGGCGAGGCGCCGACCGTCCGCGCGCCGGGCGGCTCCTCGCTGGCCAAGCTGGTCGGCCAGACCCGCTCGGCCGTCCTGCACGCCATCGGGGACGGCGGGACGACCAGCGAACTGGCCCGCAGGGCCGGGGTGTCGCTGGCCTCGGCCAGCCAGCACGCGGGCGTGCTGCGCGAGGCCGGGCTCATCGCGACCCTCCGCCACGGCAACGCGGTCCTGCACACGCTGACGCCGTTGGGCGCCGCCCTGCTCGGCGGCGCCCAGCGGGCGGTGGACCTGCGCTGCTACCCGGGCGGTTACGCGAGGAACGGGCAGGTCACGTCATAGCTACGCGCGGAGAGGGCCCGTCCCCCGCCGCCAGCCGCGGCACGGGCCCGTCACCCGCGGCTACGCGCGGAACGGTCCCTTCACCTCGTAGGTGATGCCGCCCGAGGAGCTGCCGGTCGTGCCGCGCTGGCTGGAGAAGTACAGGCGCGTGCCGTCGGGGGAGAAGGCCGGGCCGGTGATCTCGGAACCGGACTGGCCGTTGATCCGCAGGAACGGCGTCACGATGTCGTCCGGCGTGATCAGGCAGATCTCCATGTTGCCGCCGTCCTCGGCGACGTACAGGTCGCCGGAGGAGGAGCCGGTGATGTTGTCGACGCCGGTCAGCGGGGCGCCGCCGCCGACGACCAGCGAGTCGTCGTAGGCCAGCTCGTACGTGCCGGCGGCCAGGTCGACCTGCCAGACCCGGTTGTCGCCCTTGGTGGTGAACCAGACGGTGTCGTTCGCGTAGTGGCAGCCCTCGCCGCCGTTGAAGTGCTTGGCGCCGGAGACCTGGGTGCGGGTGGTGGTCGGGGAGCCGTCCGGGTCCGGCACGTTCTGCCAGGCGAAGGTGCCGGAGGCGGCGGTGCCGGCCGTGAGCACCTGGAGGGTGCCGGAGGAGAGGTCGCCCCAGGTGGTGGGGACGAAGCGGTAGAAGCAGCCGTCCGTCTCGTCCTCGGTCAGGTAGATCACCCGGCGCACCGGGTCGGCGGCCGCCGCCTCGTGCTTGAACCGGCCCATCGCGTCCCGGCGGGTGGCGGTGCCGCCCCACGGGTTCGTCTCGTAGACGTAGCCGAGGGACACCTCCTCGCAGGACAGCCAGGTGTTCCACGGGGTCTTGCCGCCGGCGCAGTTCTGGCGGGTGCCGGAGAGGATGCGGTACGCGCCGGTGATCGTGCCCGCCGAGTCGAACCGCACCGCGCTCGCGCCGCCGCTCGGGTTGATCTCCGAGTTCGAGACGTAGATCCAGCCGGTGCCGTCGGCGAAGCAGGCGCCGCCGTCGGGGGCGTTGTGCCAGGCGTACGAGGTGCCGGTCACGGTCTGGCCGGACCGGGCGATCACCCGGCTGCTGAACCCGGCCGGCAGCTGGATGCCGTTCGCGTCGGCCGCGCCGAGCGCCCCGTACGGGCCGGCGCCGGGCTGGGCGGGGGCGGCGACGGCCGCGCTCTGCCACAGGCTGCCGCCGAAGGCGGCGGCCGAGGTGCCGATGACCGCTCCACGCAGGAAAGTGCGTCGCTCCACGTCTCACTCCTGAGAAGGGTGGTGCCCCGCCGCACCGGTCGGCGACGGGGTCGCGCGCTTCCGGAACCTAGGAGTACGGAATTGACTGGGCATCAACAAGCGGTGAAGCGGAAGTGGCGGGGACCGGGCGGGGACGGCGGTGTCGGTGCGGGGCGCTAGGTTCCCGCCATGTCGATCCACGTACGCCTGAGCGGTTCCGTACGGCTGCCCGGAGGCCGGGCCCTGATCAACGGCGATGTCTACGAGAGCCGCCGGGACGGCACCCGCCGCGCCCTGCTGCTCCACGGCGACGACCTGGAGGTCCACGACCTGGAGGACCTGTTCGCCGGGGAACGGGCACCGAGGACCGTCTTCCCGACGCCCTGGCCGGGCTGGGACCGGGGCGGCGTCTCGGTGAGCCCCGACGGCACCTTCGCGGTCTTCTCCGGGCAGCGGGCGGTACGGGCCGTCGGCGCGGACGGCACGGCCCTGTGGGAGTACCGGCACCCCTGCTGGGGCCCCGTCCTCGGCCATCCGCACACGGGGGACGAGCAGCAGGTCTGCGACGGCTCCGAGCACGGCTCGGTCCGGATCTCCGACGACGGCCGGTTCGTCTGGGCGCACGTCCTGGCCCCGGGGGAGGAGCAGCCCGAGGAGTGCTGGTCGGTCCTCGACGCCCGCGACGGCCGGGAGCTCGCCCGGCTGCCCCTCGACGACAGCGCGGCCGCCGGATCCCACCAGCTCTCCCACCCCGACGGCGTCCACACGGGACTCTGCATCGGCATGGGCCAGGACGGCATCCTGCTGTACTGGGCGCGCTGGGACGGCGAGCGGCCGACCGTCTGGGACCTCAACGAATCGCTCGACCGGATCCTCATGGACGTCCACCCGGCCCACGAGGGCTTCCTGACCCTGGAACACTACGGCGCCGACCTGAGCCTGCACGCCCTCGACGGCACGGTCCTCGCCGAGCAGTCGGAGCTGACCTGGGACTACGCGGCCGGGTTCGTCGACGGCCACACCGTCATCGCGACCACCGGCGTCTCGTACGAAGAAGACCCCCGCCACTGGCTTCTCGACGCCCGCACCCTGGAGATCCGCGGGACCGTCACGTACCCCCACGGCCCCGTCGACGGCCTGGTCCGCCCCCTCGGCGACGGCAGTTGGCTCACGTACGACG
Organism: Streptomyces sp. TLI_105; assembly: GCF_900105415.1. GTDB lineage: Bacteria > Actinomycetota > Actinomycetes > Streptomycetales > Streptomycetaceae > Streptomyces. Next base: position 5,591,629 of record NZ_FNSM01000001.1, read on the forward strand.
AGAAGACCGGGACCCTCAGCCGCTGGACGGTCCGGTGACGGGGACCTTCGGCACTGGGGCCCCGCCCGGCGGCGGGGCACACTGGGGGCATGCGTGAGACCCCCGACATCGGCGACCGCCACGACCTCGACGTGCTGCTGAGGCGCTTCTACGGCGCTGCCTTCGCCGACCCGCTGATCGGGCCCTTCTTCACCGAGATCGCCGGGACCGACCTGGAGCTCCACCTGCCGCGCATCGCCGACTTCTGGGAGCGCGCCCTCTTCCGTACCGTCGGCTACGGCCGCGACGCCTTCGCCCCGCACGTCGCCCTGCACACCGCCCGGCCGCTCACCGCCGCCCACTTCGGCCGCTGGGTGCAGCTCTGGCAGGCGAGCGTCGACGGACTCCACAGCGGGCCCCGGGCCGAGCGGGCCAAGGCGCAGGGCCAGCGGATCGCCCTCGCCATGCTGCGCCGGCTCGCCGGGCCCGACGCGGACACCGGGGGCACGGGCGGCGGGTTCGTCCCGCTGGCGGCCCTCGAACTGCGCTCCGTCGCCTGAGCGAAAAGACTCTCCGGGAGCGATGAGTTCCGAGAGGCAGGGCCGTCCTATCTCTCGACAGCACCGCACGACGGAAGAGAGAGCGCCATGGCCCCGCAGATGATCTTCGTGAACCTGCCCGTCAAGAACGTCGACGCCAGCAAGGCCTTCTTCGAACAGCTCGGCTACTCCTCGAACCCGCAGTTCAGCGACGAGAGCAGCGCCTGTGTGGTCATCAGCGACACGATCTACGCGATGCTCCTCGAAGAGCCCAAGTTCAAGTCGTTCATGGCGCCGGGCAAGGAGATCTCCGACGCGACCAAGACCACCGAGGTCCTGGTCACGCTGAGCGCCGAGAGCCGGGAGAAGTGCGACCGGCTCGCCGACGCCGCCCTCGCCGCCGGAGGCACCCCGGCGAAGGAGCCGCTGGAGATGGACTTCATGTACGGCCGCTCCTTCACCGACCTGGACGGCCACCACTGGGAGGTCTTCTGGATGGACCCGGCGGCCGTCCAGGGCTGAGTCGCCGAGGCCCCGATCAGGCCGAGACGCCGCCGTCGATCACCAGGTCCGTGCCGACGGCGGAGCCCGCCTCGTCCGACGCGAGGTACAGCACCGCCGCCGCCACCTCGGCCGCGGACGAGATGCGGCCCAGCGGCGACTGCTCCTTCATGCGGACCTCCCGCTCGGCCTCCGTCTCGCCGGGCTGCAGCGACATCGCGGACTCGGCGGCGCCGGGGCTGACGGCGTTGATCCGGATCCCGTCGCCGATGTGGTCCCGGGCCGCGGCCCGGGTGAGCGCCGAGACCGCCGCCTTGGAGACCTGGTAGCCGAAGACCCCGGGGATCCGGACGTGCGGGCCCAGGTTGGACGCGATGTTCACGATGGCCCCGCCGCCGTTCGCCCTCATGTGGCCGACCTCGGCCTGGAGGGCGTGCAGCACGCCCGTGACGTTGATGTCGAGCAGCGTCCGCCAGTCCTCCAGGGGGAGGTCGGCGGCGCTGTGGCCGCCGCCCCGGAAGACCCCCGCGTTGTTCACGGCGACGTCCAGGCCGCCGAACAGCTCGACCGTGCGCCGGACCAGCTCCCTGGTGGACTCGGCGCTCGACACGTCGGCGGTGACCGCGGCGGCGGTGCCCCCGGCGGCCTCGATCAGGGCGACCGTCCCGTCGAGGGACTCCGCCGTGCGGCCGGCGACGACGACCTTCGCGCCCTCGGTGGCGAACGCGAGCGCGATGGCCCGGCCGAGACCGGAACCGGCGCCGGTGACGAGGACGGTGCGGTCGGTGAAACGTGCGGACATGCTGGTCAGCCCTTCTGGTGGAGGAGTGCGGCGGCGAGGACGGTGAACAGGGCGGCCGCGGCCGCCAGCGACACCGCGTCGCCGCCGAGGGTGAGCAGGGCGGCGAAGAGCACGGTCGGGCCGAGCTCCATCGCCGTGTTCAGGACGCCGCCCGCGAGGCCCGCGCGGTGCGCCGGGACTCCGTCGGTGGCGAGGACCGCGGCGCCCGCGAAGGACAGCGCGGCGCCGGCCGGCAGCAGGAGCAGGCCGGGAAGCAGCCCGTACGCGTACGGGGCGGAGGTGTCGAAGCCGGTCGCGGCGAGCAGCCCGAGCCCGGCGGCGGCGGTGCCGAGCCCGGCGGCGGTCACCCGCCCGGGACCGTACCGCCCGATCAGCGGGCCCGCGAGCCGGCCCGAGGCGAGCAGGGCGACCGCGAAGGGCACGAAGGCGGCGGAGGTGAGCAGCGCGGACCAGCCGCGCCGCTGCTGGAGCGCGAGGGACAGCAGCACGAAGACCGTGGCCGTGCCGGCCGCCGTGAGTCCGATCGCCGCGAGGCCCAGGGCGCGGCGGCCGTCGCGCAGGAAGTCCGGGGGCAGGAGCGGGTCGGCGGCCCGCCGCTCGACGGCCCCGAAGGCGGCGAGCAGGACGAGCCCGGCGAGCAGGGGCACGAGGACCGGGGCGGAGCCCCAGGGGCGGGCGTCGGTGAGGACGAGCCCGTAACTGGCGAGCGTGATCCCGGCGGTGGCGAGCAGCGCACCGGGCAGGTCGAGGGGGCGGCGGGAGCCGGAGGCCTGGGCGGGGCCCGGCAGGAGCCTCGGGGCCAGGAGCAGCGCCGTCGCCGTCACCGCGATCGGGACCGCGAAGGTGCCGCGCCAGGAGGCGGCCGCCGCGATGACCCCCGAGAGCAGGTTCCCCGCGGTCGCGCCGAGCACGGAGAGGCCGCCCCAGGTGGCCATCGCCCTGCCGTACGCGGCGGGTTCGGGGTACAGCGCCCGGAGCACCGCCATCGCGGCCGGGGCGACGAGCGCCGCGCCGACGCCCTGCCCGAACCGGGCGGCGAGCAGCGTCCCGTACCCGGGGGCGAGCGGCGCGAGGGCGGAGGCGGCGCCGAAGACCAGGAGCCCGGTGGCGAGGGCCCGGCGGCCGCCGGAGCGGTCGGCGAGCCGGCCGCCGAGGAGGAGCAGTCCGGCGAAGGTCAGCCCGTAGGCCGCGCTCAGCAGGATCAGTTGGGCGCGGTCGAGGCGGAACTCGGCACCGATGCGGGGGAGCGGGACGGCGAGGGAGGCGAGCGTGAAGATGAGCGTCGTCTGGACGGCGCCGAGCAGGAGGAAACCGCGGCGGGCTGTGGACCCGCGGACCTCCCGTACCACTGTCGTCGACATGCAGTCCCCCCTGAACTTGACCGTACATTCCAATATGAGGGCCGAAGGAAGGGCGCCCTCGTGGGCGCCCTTTCCTCAGTCCAGCAGTCCCAGTGCCTGCTCCGCCGCGTCCAGGACCCGGCCGGGATCGCTCGACGCCTTGCCGACGACCCGGATGCCCTGCAGCAGGACGAGCAACATCCGCGCGAGCGCCTTCGGGTCGCGGTCCGCCGGGAGCTCGCCCCCGGCGCGGGCCCGGGTGAGCGCGCCGTGCAGCAGCGTCTCGATCTGCTCCCAGCTCAGCTCGACCCGCCGCGCGACCACCGCGTCGTGCGGCCCCAGCTCCGCGGCCGAGTTGGTGACGAAGCAGCCGTTCAACCGCTCCTCGTCCGCCGCCGCCTCGGCGGCGAAGCGGCGGACGAGGGTCCGCACGGCCGGCAGGGCCGGGCCCGGCGCGGACAGCTCCTCGACGATCCGCGGATCGCGGGTCTCCAGGTAGCGGTCCATCGCCTTCAGATACAGCTCGTGCTTGTTGCCGAAGGTCGCGTAGATGCTGGCGCGGCCGATGCCGAGGCGCTCCACGAGGTCCGACATCGTCGTCGCCTCGTACCCGCGCGCCCAGAACAGTTCGAGCGCTGCCTGGAGCGCGGCCTCCGGATCGAACTCCTTGGTCCTGGCCACGAGAAGACCGTACGACTATCTGGAACGATCGGTCAAGTTACCTTGTCCGGACCGGATACACCGTCACCGCGACCTCGTCGTCGTCCAGGCACCGGCCCGTCTCCAGGTCGAAGCGCTGCTTCAGGAGCGGCGAGGCCACGAACGGCCGCCCGCCCGCCGAGCCGAGCAGCCCCCGGGACAGCACCTGCGCCCCCGTGAACGGATCGCGGTTGTCGATCGCGTACGTCCGGCCCGACCGGTCCCGGAAGACCGCCGCCTGCCGGCCGTCCGGCAGCAGCGCAGCCACGCCCCGGCCCGGGGTCAGCCGGGCCTCCTCGCAGACCGCCATCCAGGAGTCGGGGGACAGGTCGGGGGACAGGGAGAGTTCGAGTGTCCCCGCCGCTTCGAGTGTCGTCGTCATCGGGAGGTGGCCCCTTCCAGCGTTCCGATCGTGAGAATCGTGAGGTCCGGCTTGATCTGGTCCCGCTCCGGCACGAACCGGACCGACGGGTCCGGCGCCCCGGGCGCGTTCACGAAGGAGACGAAGCGCCGCAGCCGCTCCGGGTCGTCCAGGGTCTCGGCCCACTCGTCCCGGTAGTCGGCGACGTGCGCCGCCATCAGCGCCTCCAGCTCGTCGCAGAGCCCGAGCGAGTCGTGCACCACCACGTCCTTGAGGTGGTCGAGCCCGCCCTCCAGGCGTTCCAGCCAGGTCGACGTCCGTTCCAGGCGGTCCGCCGTCCGGATGTAGAACATCAGGAACCGGTCGATGAGACGGACCAGTTCGGCGTCCGAGAGGTCCTGCGCGAGCAGGTCCGCGTGGCGCGGGGTCGCGCCGCCGTTCCCGCCGACGTACAGGTTCCAGCCGTTGGCCGTCGCGATGATGCCGAAGTCCTTCGACTGCGCCTCCGCGCACTCGCGGGCACAGCCCGAGACCGCCGACTTCAGCTTGTGCGGGGCGCGCAGGCCCCGGTAGCGCAGCTCCAGCTGGATCGCCATCTTCACCGAGTCCTGGACGCCGTAGCGGCACCAGGTCTGCCCGACGCAGGACTTCACCGTGCGCAGCGCCTTGCCGTAGGCGTGCCCCGACTCGAAGCCCGCGTCGACGAGCCGCGTCCAGATCGAGGGCAGCTGGTCCACCCGCGCCCCGAAGAGGTCGATCCGCTGACCGCCGGTGATCTTCGTGTAGAGCCCGAAGTCCCGGGCCACCTCGCCGATCACGATCAGCTTGTCCGGGGTGATCTCACCGCCGGGGATGCGCGGCACCACCGAGTAGGAGCCGTTGCGCTGCAGGTTGGCGAGGAAGTGGTCGTTGGTGTCCTGGAGGGAGGCCTGCTCGCCGTCCAGGATGTAGCCGCCCAAGCCGATGGTCGGGGCGAGGCTCGCGAGGATGGACCCGACGGTCGGCTTGCAGACCTCGCAGCCCTCGCCGCCCCGCGCCTCCTCCCGTCCGTGCGAGTCCAGCAGCGCCGCGAAGGAGGTCAGCCGCAGGGTGCGGGCGATCTCGTAGAGCTCGCTCCGGGTGTACGAGAAGCAGCCGCAGAGCCCCTTGTCGGTAGGGGCCGGCAGCAGCTTCTCGATCACCTTCACGCAACTTCCGCAGCCCGTACCGGCCTTGGTGCACTTCTTCACCTCGGCCAGCGACTCGCACTGCCCGATGGCGTGCTTGGTCACGTTGTGGCAGGAGCAGATCACCGCGTCGTCCGGCAGCGCCGAGGGGCCGAGCGCCACCGGCGCGCCCGCGCCCGCCGGGAGCACCAGCTGCTCGGGCGAGACCGGCGGCACGGTGCCGGTCAGCGGGCGGAGGAGGCCGTACTGCTCGGCGTCGCCGACCAGGACACCACCGAGCAGCACCCCGTCGGCGGAGACCACCAGCTTCTTGTAGACGCCCGAACGGGAATCGGAGTACACGACGTCGAGGCAGTCCTCGGCCGTCCCGTGCGCGTCGCCGAACGAGGCCACGTCCACGCCGAGCAGCTTCAGCTTCGTCGACATGTCGGCGCCCGTGAAGCCGTCCCCGGCCTGCTCCCCGGCGATCGCCGCCGCGGCCGTCTGCGCCATCTCGTAGCCCGGCGCCACCAGGCCGTACACCCGGCCGTCCGAGGCCAGCGCGCACTCGCCGATCGCGAAGACCGCCGGGTCCGACGTGCGGCACAGCTCGTCGACCGCGATGCCGCCGCGCTCGCCGACCGTCAGGCCGCAGTCGCGGGCCAGCTGGTCCCGGGGCCGTACGCCCGCCGAGAACACGACCATGTCCGTGGCCAGCTCGGAACCGTCCGACAGCTTCATGCCCGTCACGGCGCCGTCCGTCGCCACGACCTCCTGCGTGCCCGTCCCCGTGTGGACGGTCAGGCCCATCTTCTCGATCGTGCGGAGCAGGGCCGCGCCGCCGCCCTCGTCGACCTGCACCGGCATCAGACGCGGCGCGAACTCCACGACGTGCGTGTCCAGGCCGAGGCCCTTCAGCGCGCCCGCCGCCTCCAGGCCGAGCAGACCGCCGCCGACGACCGCGCCGGTCGTCGCCGTCTTCGCGTACTCCTCGATCGCGAGCAGGTCCTCGATCGTGCGGTAGACGAAACAGCCCTTGGCGTCCTTGCCGGGGACGGGAGGCACGAAGGGATACGAGCCGGTGGCGAGGACCAGCGTGTCGTACGCGAAGACCCGCCCCGAACGGGCCGTCACCGTCCGGGCCTCCCGGTCCACGGCCTCCGCCGGGTCGTCGGTGTGCAGCTCGATGCCGTGCCGCTCCATGAAGCCGGCCTCGACCATCGACAGGTCGTCGGGCGTCTTGCCGGAGAAGTACGAGGTCAGCTGCACGCGGTCGTAGGCCGGACGCGGCTCCTCGCAGAGGACCACGATCCTGGCCCGCTCGGTGACGCCACGGTCGGCGAGCGCCTCCAGGAACCGCTGGCCGACCATTCCGTGGCCGACCAGGACGATGGTGGGAGTGGTCATGAGGAGCCTCCGTCGTGGGTGAGCAGGTGGAGCAGGGGGGCCTCGTCGGGCAGGGCTTCGTCGCCCTCCCAGGCCCGTGCGAGCGCGCCGACCGCGGCCAGGTCGCCGAGGAGGACGCCCCCGACGAGCCGGTCCCCGCGGACGACGACCTTCCGGTACGCGCTGCGCGTGGCGTCGGTGAGCTGGACGACGTCGTCACCGGGGCGGGCGGTGACTTCGCCGAAGGCGGCGAGATCGAGGGGCCTCGGGCCGCCGAGGGTGAGGCGGGTGAGGGCGCGGGTGCCGGTGTACCGCGCTGCGGGGCCGCCTTCCGCCGGGGCGGCCACCTCTGCCCCGTGTGGGCAATCGTCCCGCTGGGCGGGACGGGTGGGCACACAGGACGGCGCCCTCGGCGGCGCCTCCGCCTCCGGTTCCTCCCCGCACCCCGAGGGCGAGGCGCTCTCGGTGCGGGTCCAGGCGCGGAGGGCGAAGGCACCCGCAGGGGTGCCGCCCGTTGTGCCCACCCGTTCCGCCCCGGCGGAACGCTTGCCCACAACGGACGTCAGGAGGTCCGCCAAGGCGTCCGCCTGTTCCAGCGCCGGGCCCGCCAGGCCGTACACGCGCCCCGCGTGCTCCGCGCAGTCGCCGATCGCGTGGATGTACGGGTCCGACGTCCGCAGCTCGTCGTCGACCACGATCCCCGTCGCGACGGACAGACCCGCCTCCCGGGCCAGGGCCACCCGAGGCCGTACCCCGCAGGCGAGGACCACGACCTGTGCGTCGAGGACGAAGCCGTCGGCGAGTTCGACCGCCGTGACCGCCCCGTCCCGCTGCCGCAGGCCGCTGACCCGGCACTCGGTGTGGACCTCGACCCCGAGGGCCTCGACGTGCTCCCGGAGCAGCGCCGAGGCGTGCTCGTCGAGCTGCCGTTCCATGAGGCGCTCGCCCTGCTGGGTGAGGACCACGTCCGCGCCCCGCTCGGCGAGGGCCCGCGCGGCGGAGACCCCGAGGAGTCCGCCGCCGATGACCACGGCCCGCACCCCGGGCCGTACCAGGGCGCGCAGCTCCAGGCAGTCGTCGAGGGTACGGAAGGGGTGGACGCCGACCGGGAGCGCCGCCCCGCGCAGTCCGCGCAGCGGCGGGAGCACGGGGTTGGAGCCGGTGGCCAGGACGAGCCGGTCGTAGGCGACGAGCGAGCCGTCCGCGCACTCGACGGTCCGCGCCGCCCGGTCGATCCGCACCGCCCGCACCCCGAGCCGTACCGGCTCGCGGGTCCCGGGCAGGGCGATCACCTCGGGGGCGTACCGTCCGGCGAGGACGTCGGCGAGCAGCACCCTGTTGTAGGGGGCGTGCGGCTCCTCGCCGAGGAGGGTGACGGGCAGGCGCTGGGCGAGCCGGGCGCCCGCCGTCCCGCCCCCGACCACCACGATCCGTGTACTCATACCGGAAGGGTGCGGGGCCGGTGTTACCCGTCGGGATCCCGACTGTTTCCCGTACGGAACGCTGATCTCCGTCCGGGCCGAGGGCCGCTGTGAGGCCGCAAGCTCTGAACCAGCTCAACGATCAGGCGATCGATGGACGGGGCAACGATCGCCTCCCTAGGCTCACGACCATGCCCGACATCTCGCTGACCACCCTTGTCCTGCTCTGTCTCGCCGCGCTCGTGGCGGGCTGGATCGACGCCGTGGTGGGCGGTGGCGGGCTGCTCCAGCTGCCCGCCCTGCTGCTCGGTCTTCCGCACGTCCCGGCCGCGTACGTCCTCGGCACCAACAAGGCCGTCTCGATCGTGGGCACCACGGGGGCCGCCGTCACCTATCTCCGCAAGGCGCCCGTCCATGTGTGGACGGCGGTGCGGATCGGGCTCGCGGCCCTCGCCGGCTCCATGGCCGGCGCCTTCTTCGCGGCCGGGATCAGCAGTGAGGTCCTGCGTCCGGTGATCATGGTGGTGCTGCTCGGCGTCGCGGCCTTCGTGATGCTGCGGCCCTCCTTCGGCGCGAAGGCCGAGGGTGAGGAGCGGGCGCCGCTGACCCGGGCGCGGATCGTGACCGCGATCGTGGTCGTCGGCGGCGGGATCGGGTTCTACGACGGTCTGTTCGGGCCGGGCACCGGCACCTTCCTGGTCCTCGCGCTGACCGCCGTGCTCCACCTGGACCTGGTGACCGCCTCCGCCACCGCGAAGATCGTCAACGTCTGCACCAACGCGGGCGCGCTCGCCATGTTCGCCTATCAGGGCACCGTGTACTGGCAGCTCGCGGCCGTCATGGCCGTCTTCAACCTCGTCGGCGGGACGCTCGGCGCCCGGATGGCGCTGAGCAAGGGCGCCGAGTTCGTCCGCGGGGTGCTGCTCGTCGTGGTGCTGTCGCTGGTCGCGAAGCTGGCCTTCGACCAGTGGGCCTGAGGCCCTATTTGACCCCGATGAGGTGGCCGAAGGCGACCACGTTCCCCTGATAGCCGTTCTTCTTCGAGAAGCCGCCGCCGCAGGTGATCACCCGGATCTCGGCCCGGTCGGCCTCGTCGTACACCTTGCGGTCCGGGAAGTGCTTGTTGTCGTAGACCTCGATCGCGTCGACCGTGAAGACGGCGGTCCGCCCGTCCGTCCGGACCACCTCGATCCGGTGGCCCTTCTTGAGCGCGCCCAGGGTGTAGAAGACGGCGGGCCCGTCGGCGTTGTCGACGTGGCCCGCGACGATCGCGGTGCCCTTGGCGCCGGGCGTGGTGCCGTCCCCGTACCAGCCGGCCAGGTTCCGGTCCGCGGCCGGCGGCACGTCGAGCGCGCCGTCCGCCGTGAGGCCGAGCCGGGTCACCGGGGCGTCCACGTCGGTCTCGGGGATCCGGAGCCGGACCGGCACCGAGGGCGGCAGCGGGTCGGCGGCGGCGTCGGTGTGCACGCTGGGTCCGGCGGCGAAGGCCTGCGCGGCCGACGGGACGGGCGGAGTGACGTTCTCCGAGCCGTTGTGGACGAGCCAGATCCCGACGCAGGCGGCCGCGGCTATGCCCCAGCCCTTGCTCCTGTTGCTCACCTGGGTTCCCTCGGTCGCGCTTCGTGGGGTGTGGCCCTGCCCCCGCCGGGCCGTGTGCGGGCGCGCGGCGGGGGCAGGACAGGCGGTGGTCTCAGTGGCCCTGCGCGCCGCTCGCCCGGCGCCGCAGGAGCCAGACACCGCCGACGGCAGCCGCGGCCAGCACCGCCGCGCCCGCCGTGACCTGGGCGGTGTCGGGGCCGACGCTGCCCCCGACACCGGTCTGGACGTGGCCGCTCGGGCTCCGGTGCTTGACCCACAGGTCGCCCTTGGCGGTCTTGCCGTTGTCGCAGGCCACGCTGATTCCGTAGGAACCGGCCTTGACGTGCTCCGGCACCGTGAACTGTCCGACCACGACTTCCTTGTGCGTGCTCGGCTTCAGCTGGAACTCGCCCGCGCCGAGCGAGTTCGCGTCGCCCACGCCGTGCCCGTGCTTGCCGCAGGCGAGCGTGTTCACGGTGACGGTCTCGCCCGGGGAGGCGGACGACGGGGAGAGCTCCAGCGACTCGTGGCCGCCGCCGCCCGAGTTCCAGTTCTCGCCGGTCGGGCTCCAGCTCTCGCTGTTCGAGTTCCAGCTGTCGTCGTTCGCGTATGCCGCGGGGGCGGCGAACGCCCCGATCGCGGCGACCGCCAGCGCGGTACCGGTGAGCAGGCGGGCAGTGGTGCGCATGGGGGTCCTCCGGGGCGCGCGAGCGGTCATGCCGGCTGGTCCTGCCGGGAGGGACATCCCGGAGCCGGACCTTCTGAGACCGAGATAAGAGGCATGTCGCGCGCCCCGCCTCCTGATGAGGCATCAGGATTGCTCCGTCCGATACGGTGTGTCGCCTGGATTCCAGACGTTTCCGCAGGTCAGACCGGCCTACGGGCCGTCGGCCGGCGGCCCGTGCCGAACGGGTGAGCCGCCCCCGCGCGGCCCGGGACCCTAGGGCCGGATCTCGTCCCCCTTCACCGCCTCGTACGCCGCGAACACCCGCCCCATCAGCTCCTCGTCCACCGCGAACGTCAGCTCGTCGATCGCCGTCACGGGAGCGATCGTCCGGGAGTTGGTCACGAACGCGGCCCGGTAGCCAGGGAGGTCGGCCAGGGTGACCGGCCGCCGGACCGACTCCAGGTGCCGCTCCAGGAGGGCCATGGTGATGCCGGTGAGGCAGGGCGCCGACGGCCAGACCACCGAAGTGCCGTCCCAGAAGGCGATGTTGGTGACCGCGCCCTCGGCGATCTCGCCGTACGGAGAGGTCAGCAGGGCCTCGTCGTAGCCGGCCCGGCGGGCCGCGTCGCCGTGGAAGCGCTGGCCGAAGCCGCCCAGGTGCTTGATGTGCGGCGCGGGCCGCCAGTAGTCGACGGCGGTCAGGCGCTGCGGGGCGCCGGGGCCGTCCGGGGCGGGGTCGGCGACGGTCACGGCGGTGCGGACGCCGGGGTACACGTACACCCGGACCGAGGCGTCCCGCCGCCCGGCGGTCGTGAGTGCCCCGGCGACGAGCTCGCGCACCCGCCCGCCCTCCAGCTCCCGGCCGAAGAGCTCGCGGGTCGAGCGGTCGAGGCGGTCGAGGTGCAGGTCGAGGCCCTTCACGCGCCCGTCCCGTACCTGCATCGCCGTGTAGTGGCCGTAACCGCTCATGAGGGCGGCGAGGAGCTGCGGATCGGCCGCCGGGGTGCCGTCGATCTCGATGTGCGCGGGAGGTGTCGTCATGCCCTCACCGTACGGCGAGCGGGCGGTGCCCGACCTCGACCGGCTTGACGGAGGCGGTACTTGGCGGAGGCGGTACTCGGCGACGTGCGGGACCTGCGGCGCTCGGCGCGTGCGGGACCTGCGGTACTCGGCGGTGCGCGGGACCTGCGGTACTCGGCGGTGCGCGGGACCTGCGGCGCTCGGCGCGTGCGGGACCTGCGGCGCTTGACCTCAACCAAACTTGAGGGACCACGATCCTCGGCATGCTGTTCCGACTGCTCGCTCCCCGCCTCCGGCCGTACGGGCCCCTCCTCGTCCTCCTCGTCGCCCTCCAGCTCGTCCAGACCCTCGCCTCCCTCGCCCTGCCCACCCTCAACGCCGGCGTCATCGACGAGGGCGTCCTGCGCGGCGACACCGGCCGCGTCATCGGCGGCGGCGCCGCCATGATCGCCGTCACCCTCCTCCAGGCCGCCGCGGCCGCCGCCGCCACCTACACCGGCGCCAAGGTCGCCATGGGCGTCGCCCGCGACCTGCGCTCCGAGGTCTTCCGCCGCGTCCAGGACTTCTCCGCCCGGGAGCGCGGCCGCTTCGGCGCCGCCTCCCTCATCACCCGGACCACCAACGACGTCCAGCAGATCCAGACGTTCACCGTCCTCGTCCTCACCATGCTGGTCGCCGCGCCCCTCCTCTGCGCCGGCGGACTCGTCATGGCCCTGCGCCAGGACGTGCCGCTCGCGCTCGTCCTGCTCCTCTTCGTGCTCGTGTTGACCGGCGCCGTCGGCGCCGTCGTCCTGCGCATGCGGCCCCTCTTCCGCGGCATGCAGGAGCGCGTCGACCGCGCGGGCCGCGTCCTGCGCGAGCAGATCACCGGCGTCCGGGTCGTCCGTGCCTTCGTCCGCGACCGGCACGAGCGGGAGCGCTTCGCCGCCGCCAACGACGAACTCCTCACCGTCGGCCTCCGGGCCGGCCGGCTCCAGGCCCTCATGTTCCCCACGGTCCTGATCGTCTGGCAGCTGACGACCGTCGCCCTGGTGTACGTCGGCGCCCACCGCATCGACGCCGGAGCCCTCCAGCCGGGCGGCCTGGTCGCCTTCCTCGGCTACCTCCTCCAGACCTCCATGTCCGTGATGATGGTCCTCTTCCTCCTCATGCACATGCCCCGCGCCGAAGCCGGCGCCGAGCGCGTCCGCGAGGTCCTCGACACCCGCCCCTCCGTCACCCCGCCCGCCCACCCCGTCCGGATCCCGACCGGCCCCGGTCGCCTCGACCTCGACGGCGTCGGCTTCCGCTACCCGGGGGCGGAGGAGTCGGTCCTGAAGGACGTGGCGCTGGTCGCCCGGCCCGGTGAGACCACCGCGATCATCGGCTCCACGGGCAGCGGCAAGTCGACGCTGCTGGGGCTGGTGCCCCGGCTCTTCGACGCCACCGGCGGCGAGGTCCTCGTCGACGGCGTCGACGTGCGCGAACTCGACCCCGCCCTGATGGCCAGGACCGTCGGACTCGTCCCCCAGAAGCCGTACCTGTTCTCCGGGACGGTGGCCACCAACCTCCGGTACGGCAAGCCCGACGCCACCGACGAGGAACTCTGGCACGCCCTGGAGATCGCCCAGGCCGCCGACTTCGTACGCGATCTGGAGCAGGGCCTCGACGCCCCCGTCTCCCAGGGCGGCGCCAACTTCTCCGGCGGCCAGCGCCAGCGCCTCGCCATCGCCCGCGTGCTCGTCGCCCGCCCCCGCCTCTACCTCTTCGACGACTCCTTCTCCGCCCTCGACCCCCGCACCGACGCCCGGCTCCGCACCGCCCTGCGCGAGGAGACCGCCGACGCGACCGTCGTCATCGTCGCCCAGCGGGTCTCCACCATCCGGCACGCCGACCGGATCGTCGTCCTCGACCGGGGCCGGACCGTCGGCACCGGCACCCACACGTCCCTCATGCGGGACAACCCCACCTACCGGGAGATCGTCCTCTCCCAGCTCACCGAGGAGGAAGCCGCATGAGCACGGCGACCGCGACCCGCGCCCCGAGCCCCACGAAGGCCCCCGCCCGCACCGGCCCCCCGCCCCAGCGCGGCCCCGGCCTCGCCACCCCCACCCTCGAACGCTCCCTCTCCTTCCGCTCCTCCGGCCTCCGCCTGCTGCGCACCCTCGCCCCCGACCGGGCCCGGCTGCTCGCCGTCCTCGCCGCCGGCGCCGCCGCCGTCTCCCTCTCCGTCCTCGGCCCCCTCCTCCTCGGCCGCGCCACCGACCTCGTGATCACCGGGGCCGCGGGTGCCGCCGGCGTCGACTTCGCGGCCGTCGGCCGGATCCTCGCCCTCTCCGTCGCCGTCGTCACCGGCTCCTCCGCCCTCACCTGGGTCCAGCTGCGGATCGCCACCACCGTCGTCCAGCGGGCCGGCCACCGGCTCCGCGAGCAGGCCCAGCACAAACTGGCCAGGCTGCCCCTCGCCTACCTCGACGGACAGCCGCGCGGCGAGGTCCTCTCCCGCACCACCAACGACATCGACAACATCACCCAGACCCTCCAGCAGGCCTTCAGCCAGATGACGCGCGCCCTGCTCACCCTGGTCGGCGTCCTCCTGATGATGTTCTGGATCTCCCCGGTGCTCGCCCTCGTCGCCCTCGCCACCGTGCCCGTCTCGGTCGCCGTCGCGGCCTTCGTCGGCAAGCGCGCCCAGCCCCAGTTCGTGAAGCAGTGGGCCGTCACCGGCCGGCTCGGCAGCCACGTCGAGGAGATGATCACCGGCCACACCGAGGTCGTCGCCTTCGGCCGCCGCGCCGAGGCCGTCCGCCGCTTCGACGAGCTCGGCGAGGAGCTCTACCGGGCGAGCTTCCGCGCCCAGTTCGTCTCCGGCTTCATCCAGCCCGCCCTGACCCTCGTCGGCAACCTCACCTACGTCGTCGTCGCCGTCGTCGGCGGCCTGCGGGTGGCGAGCGGGACGCTGACCGTCGGCGACGTCCAGGCCTTCGTCCAGTACTCGTACGACTTCAACGGCCCCATCACCCAGGTCGCCGCCATGGCCAACCTCCTCCAGTCCGGAGTGGCCTCCGCCGAGCGGGTCTTCGACCTCCTCGACGCCGAGGAGGAGTCCCCGGAGCCCACCACGCCCCACAAGCCCGCCGAGCTCCGCGGCCGGGTCTCCTTCGAGAAGGTCGCCTTCCGCTACGAAGAGGACAAGCCGCTCATCGAGGACCTGTCGCTCACGGTGGAGCCGGGCCGGACGGTCGCCATCGTCGGCCCCACCGGCGCCGGCAAGACGACCCTGGTCAACCTGCTCATGCGCTTCCACGAGGTGACGGCCGGCCGGATCACCCTCGACGGCGTCGACACCGCCGCCATGACCCGGGAGGAGCTGCGCTCCGCCACCGGCATGGTCCTCCAGGACACCTGGCTCTTCGGCGGCACCATCGCCGACAACATCGCCTACGGAGCGCCCGGAGAGGTCTCCCGCGAGCGGATCGTCGCCGCCGCGAAGGCCGCCCGCGCCGACCGGTTCGTCCGCACCCTGCCCGCCGGGTACGACACCGTCCTCGACGAGGACGGCGGCGGCCTCAGCGCCGGCGAGAAGCAGCTGATCACCCTCGCCCGCGCCTTCCTCTCCGACCCGGTGATCCTCGTCCTCGACGAGGCCACCAGCTCCGTCGACACCCGCACCGAGCTCCTCGTCCAGCAGGCCATGACCTCCCTGCGCGCGGGCCGCACCAGCTTCGTCGTCGCCCACCGGCTCTCCACGGTCCGGGACGCCGACACGATCCTGGTGATGGAGGGCGGCTCGATCGCCGAGCAGGGCACCCACGAGGAACTCCTCGCCGCCGGAGGGGCCTACGCCCGGCTGCACGCCGCCCAGTTCGCCCGTACGGTGGAGACGTGATCGTCACCGTCCGCACCACCACCGACGCGCGCGCCAAGGCCGACGCCCTGGCGCGCGGCGCCGTCGAGGCCCGGCTCGCCGCCTGCGCGCAGATCTCGGGGCCCGTCACCTCCGTCTTCCACTGGCGGGGCGCGATCGAGACCTCCGAGGAGTGGGAGGTGGTGTTCAAGACCACCGAGGCCCGCTACCAGGCCCTGGAGGCGCACCTCCTCGCCGCCCACGACTACGAGACGCCCGAGATCCTCGCCACCCGGGTGACCCGGGTCAGCGAGCGCTACGCCCGCTGGGTCGAGGAGGAGACCGCGGCGGCCGCGGAGATCGAGGCCCCGGCGCCCGACGAGCGGCCGTTCTTCGTCTACGGGACGCTGCGTCCGGGCGCGTACAACCACGACCGCTTCCTCGCCGGCCGCATCGGCACCGAGGCGGACGCCGTGCTGCACGGGGCGGTCCTGCACGACGGACCCGGCTATCCGTACGTGGTCCCGGCGGACAAGGGCCAGGTGGTCGGCACGCTGCTCACGCCCGCGCCCGGCGCGTACGGCGAACTGTTCGGCCTGCTCGACCGCCTGGAGCTGCCCGTCGGATACGAGCGGGTGGCGAGGGACGTCGTACGGGTACGGGACGGGGCACGGGTGTCCGCCTGGGTGTTCCTGGCGGCCCCGGACGCGCCCCTCGGCCCGGTCATCGAGAGCGGCGACTGGTTCAGCCGGCCGTAGCCGCGTCCCCGGCGCGCTCCAGGCGCACCGCGCACACCTTGAACTCGGGCATCCGCGAGACCGGGTCGAGCGCCGGGTTCACCAGCGTGTTGGCCCGCCCCTCCCCGTACCAGTGGAACGGCATGAAGACGGTGTCCGGCCGGATCGTCGCCGTGATCCGCGCAGGGGCGACGGCCCGCCCGCGCCGCGAGACCACCGCCAGCGCCTCTCCCTCGGCGACCCCGAGCCGCTCGGCGAGCCGGGGGTGGAGCTCCACGAAGGGGCCGGGCGCCGCCGCGTTCAGCTCGTCGACCCGCCGGGTCTGCGCCCCCGACTGGTACTGGGACACGACGCGGCCGGTGGTCAGCACGACCGGGTAGTCGGCGTCCGTCTCCTCGGCCGCCGCCCGGTGCACCACCGGCACGAACCGGGCCCGCCCGTCCGCCGTCGCGAACCGCTCCAGGAAGAGGCGCGGGGTGCCCGCGTGGCCCTCGTCCGGGCACGGCCAGAACACGCCCCGCTCCTCCTCGATCCGCCGGTAGCTGATGCCCGCGTAGTCGGCGGGCCCGCCGGCCGAGGCACGGCGCAGCTCCTCGAAGACCTCCTCCGGGTCGGTCGGGAAGCCCTTCTCCCAGCCGAGCAGCCCGGCCAGTCCGTGCAGCACCTCCAGGTCGCTGCGGACGCCCCCGGGCGGGGTGAGGGCGCGGCGGCGCAGCAGCACCCTGCCCTCCAGGTTGGTCATGGTGCCGGTCTCCTCCGCCCACTGGGTCACGGGCAGGACGACGTCGGCGAGTTCGGCGGTCTCGGAGAGCACCACGTCCGCGACGGCGAGGAAGTCGAGCGAGCGCAGCCGCTCCTCGACGTGCGCGGCGTGCGGCGCCGACACCACCGGGTTGGAGCCCATGAGCAGCAGGGCCTTGACGTCCCGGCCCAGCGCGTCGAGCAGCTCGTACGCGCTGCGCCCGGGGCCCGGCAGCGACTCCGGCGCGACGCCCCACACCCCGGCGACGTGCGCGCGGGCGGCCGGGTCGTCGAGCTTGCGGTAGCCGGGCAGCTGGTCGGCCTTCTGGCCGTGCTCGCGGCCGCCCTGGCCGTTGCCCTGGCCGGTGAGGCAGCCGTAGCCGCTCAGCGGGCGGCCGGCCCGGCCGGTGGCGAGGCAGAGGTTGATCCAGGCGCCGACGGTGTCGGTGCCCTTGGACTGCTGCTCGGGGCCGCGCGCGGTCAGCACCATGCCGTTCTCGGCGTCGCAGAACATCGCGACGGCCTCCCGCAGCTGGGGCACGGACACGCCGGTGATCCGCTCGACCTGCTCGGGCCAGTGGGACATGGCCCCGGCGCGGGCGCCCTCCCAGCCGTCGGTGCGGGTGGCGACGAACTCCTCGTCCACCCGCCCCTCGGCCACCACCAGGTGCAGCATGCCGAGGGCGAGCGCGAGGTCGGTGCCGGGGCGCGGCGCGAGGTGCAGATCGGCCTGCTCGGCGGTGCGGGTGCGGCGGGGGTCGACGACGATCAGCTTCCCGCCGTTCTCCTTCAGCTCGGTGAGGTAGCGCAGGGCGGGCGGCATGGTCTCGGCGAGGTTGGAGCCGACGAGGATCACACAGCCGGTCCTCGGGATGTCCTCCAGGGGGAAGGGGAGTCCCCGATCGAGGCCGAAGGCCCGCTGGTGCGCGGCGGCGGCCGAGGACATGCAGAAGCGGCCGTTGTAGTCGATCTGCGAGGTGGCGAGGACGAGCCGGGCGAACTTGCCCAGCGTGTACGCCTTCTCGTTGGTGAGGCCGCCGCCGCCGAAGACCCCCACGGCATCGGGACCGTGGTCGGCGCGGGTCCGGCGAAGACCGTCGGCGACGACGGAGAGTGCCTCCTCCCAGGACGCGGGCTCCAGGGCCCCCGTGTCAGGGCGCCGGACCAGGGGCTCGGTGAGCCGGACCCGGGAGGAGAGTACGGAGGGGGCGGTGCGGCCCTTGCCGCACAGGGCGCCCCGGTTGACGGGGAAGTCGGTCCGCTCGACCACCTCGGCGGGCAGCTCCGGCGCGCCGGTGGGGCGCAGCGACATGCCGCACTGCAGGGCGCAGTAGGGGCAGTGGGTGGGGACGGTGGCGGCGTCGGACATGCGGCCAGCATGCGTCCGGCGTGTTACGCGGGGCGGCGCGGCGTATTACGGGAGCGGTGCCATGCGCTCCGGTCAGCGCCCCCCGGCCGGTGAGGCCAGCGCCTCCGTGACGCCCTTCTCCCGCGGGCCCAGGAAGAGGGGGTCGGGGCGCAGGCCGGCGTCGAGGGCGGCCTTGCCCGCCGCGAAGAGCTCGCGGGTGGTGCCGTAGTACCAGGTGCGGTCGTGGGGTTCGGCGACCCCGACCCCGTACACGTCGACGCCCGCCCGGCCGCACAGCGCGACGGCCCGCTTGATGTGGAAGTCCTGGGTGACGAGGACGGCCCGGTCGACGCCGAAGACCTTCCGGGCGCGGACGCAGGAGTCCCAGGTGTCGAAGCCCGCGTAGTCGCTGACGATCCGCCCGTCCGGTACCCCGCGCGCGATGAGGTAGGCGCGCATGGCGCTCGGCTCGTCGTACGCGGTCCGGCTGTTGTCGCCGGTGACGAGCAGGACCCGGACCTTGCCCGCGCGGTACAGCTCGGCGGCGGTGTCGAGGCGGTGCGCGAGGTACGGGGTGGGCCGGCCCTTCCACAGGCCGGCGCCGAAGACGACGGCGACGTCCCGGGCGGGCACGTCGGCGACGGTACGGAGGCGGGGCTCGGCGACCGTCTGCATCCAGGTGGCGGGGGCGAGCGCGAGGACGGCGCCCAGCATCACGGCCTGGACGGTGCGGCGGCGGGCCCGGGTGGTGCGGGGGATCAACCGGGTGAGCCGTGCCGGCATGCGGAAACCTCCGTGGGGCGGGGAGCGGTGTCGTTCTGTCACCCGGTCCGACGCGCTTCGGCGGCGTTCGGTTCGCCGGACGCCCGGTCTGTTCCGTAGAGCACACCGGCGAGGCCCATCCCGAGGAGCATGCCGAGCAGCTGCGCGCCGGCGAAGGCGGGCACGGAGGCGGGGGCGATTCCGGTGAAGGAGTCGGAGAACGCCCGGCCCAGCGTGGCCGCCGGATTGGCGAAGGAGCCGGAGGAGGTGAACCAGATCGCCGCGCCGATGTAGCCGGCGACCGCGACGGGCGCGAGGGCGGGGCGGCCGATGTGGCGCAGGCCCCGGACGACGAGGACGAGCCCGGCGGTGGCGACGGCCTCGCCGAGGAGGAGGTGGAGCGCGGTGCGCGGCTCGGTGGCCCAGGAGCCGGGCGTCCGTCCGAACATCGCCTCGGCGAGCAGGGCGCCGGTGACGGCCCCGGCGAGCTGGGCGGCGATGTAGGCGAGGACCTCGCGCCCCTTGCTCCGGTGGCGCTGGGACCACCACTCGGAGAGCGTCACGACGGGGTTGAAGTGGGCTCCGGAGAGCGGGCCGATGAGGGCGATCAGCAGGCCGAGGCCGAGGGCGGACGCGGCGGCGTTGGCGAGCAGCCGGACGCCGATGTCCTGGCTCAGGGAGTCGGCGCGGATGCCGGAGCCGACGACGACGGCGACGAGGGCGGCGGTGCCGATGAACTCGGCTGCGGCGCGCCGGGGGAGTGCGGGCGGGGACATTCTCATAACGGAAAAGATATTCCGTGATTCGGAAGGAAAAAAGAGGGGAGGAGAGGGGCGAGGCCCCCGTACGATCCGTCCATGATCATCGACGACGTCCTCGGGGACGCGGTCCGCGACAACGCCGACTGGTGCCAGGCCATGTGCCGCGCCCACGGACTCACCGGCACCTTCGGCCCCCGCGCCTGGACCAGCGCCGTCCGCACCCCGCTCTACTATCCGGACGCGGTGACGCTGACGAAGGACGCGACCGTCGAGGACGTCCTGACCGGCATCGACCGCACCGCCCCGGGCGCCTCCGTCAAGGACAGCCACGCCCGCCTCGACCTGACGTCCGAGGGCTTCCGCCTCCTCTTCGAGGCGAGCTGGATCCACCGCCCCGCCGGGCTCCCGGCCCCGGCCGCCACCGGAGACTGGCGGCCCGTCCGCACCCCGGAGGAACTCGCGGCCTGGGCCCTCGCCTGGAGCGACGGCGACGCGGACGAGGCGGCGCTGTTCCGTCCGGAACTCCTCGCCGACCCGGCGACGACCGTGATCGCGGGCCACGGCCCGGACGGCCGGATCCTCGGGGGAGCGGTCCTCACCACGAGCACCCGCGTGACGGGGGTGTCGAACCTCTTCGCCGTGGACGGCACGGACCCGGCGCACGTGTGGGCCGGCACCCTGGGCCTGAGCCCCGCCGACCGCCCGGCCGTCGGCTACGAATCGGGCGACGACCTGACGCCCGCCCTCGCCACGGGCTTCGAGGAGCTCGCCCCCCTCCGCGTCTGGCTGGCCGGCTAGCCGGTCCCCTCCCCGTCGTCACGCCGCCGCAGGGACGAAGCGGTGCAGTTCGTCGTCGCCGGGCTGGACGACGCCGTAGCTGTTCTCCGGCACCTCCTTCCAGGCGCCGGGCAGGTCGCCGAGGGGCTCGGAGACGATGAGGCGGGTCTCCTCGGACACGTCCCGGAAGAAGGAGACGTCGGGGTGGAGCCTGCGCAGGGCCTCCACCCGCTTGCTGTAGAACAGCGAGCGGGAGGCGTGCGCGCTGGAGTAGCGGAAGGCCCAGAGGCGCTCGCCGTCGGTGAGGGCGAGCGTCATCTGGAGGGGGAACTCCATCCCGTGCTCACGGCCGACCCGTTCCACGACGGCCGCCATCGCGGCGACGGCGGCGGGCGGGTCCCGGTCGAGGCCGAAGGTGAGGGCCAGGTAGAACATCACCTCGGAGTCCGTCGTGCCCTCGATGTCGGAGTAGAGCGCGGGGTCGACGAGCAGGGCGAGGTCACGGCGCACGCGGGAGAACCCGGCGATGGCGCCGTTGTGCATGAACATCCAGCGGCCGTGCCGGAACGGGTGACAGTTCGACTGCTGCACGGCCGCCCCGGTCGACGCCCGGATGTGGGCGAAGAACAGCGGGGACCGGACGTGGTCCGCCAACTCCCGCAGATTGCGGTTGTTCCAGGCGGGGCCGACGTCCCTCAGCAATGCCGGGGTGTCGCTGTACGCCGAGTACCAGCCGACGCCGAACCCGTCGCCGTTGGTGGTCTCCACGCCGAGCTTGGAGTGCAGGCTCTGGTCGATCAGGGAGTGGTCCGGTCTGTAGAGGAGGGAGTCGAGCAGCACCGGCGTTCCCCGGTACGCGAGCCATCGGCACATGCGCGATCACCTGGGTCCCTGCCGGATCGGCGGGCGGCCTCGCGCACCCCGTCCGGCCCTCCCATTCTCGGCGCCCTCCCCACGGGGTGCCACACCAGCGCCGACAGGACGCGGGCCCGGCAGGCAGGGCCGGGAGCGCGTGAGCGGGGCGGCAAACACACGTCACGCGCCGGAAACGGCGAGGCAACGCACCCCCGTCAGGATCGGCACATGACGGAGCCGGACAGCGCGTTCGCCAGTACCGCGGGGCTGCTCGGAAGGATCGCCGGACAGCTCGGGGCCCAGCTGGCCCACGTGCGTCCGTACGACCGCCGGCAGCGGAAACCCGACGAGGAGGCATGCCCACCGATGAACGTTCCCGCCCTCGCCGGACAGGGCCGCGCCCTGTTCGCCACCCCCGCCCCGGCCGCGCCCGCCCCCACCCTCGTCGCCGTGGGCCACGGCAGTCGTGACCCCCGTGCCCGGGCCACCCTGGCCCGTCTCCTCGACCGGGTCCGCGAGCTGCGCCCGGGGCTCGACGTGCGCCTCGCCCACATCGAGCTGAACGCCCCGCTGCTCGACGACACCCTCGCCGAGCTCGCCGCCGAAGGCCGGGACGTCGTCCTGGTCCCCCTCCTCTTCGCCCCCGGCCACCACGTCACCCACGACCTGCCCGCCGCCGTGGCCGCCGCGACCGCCACGGCCGGCGCCCCCGCCCTCCACGCCCGCGCAGCCGACCCCCGCGCAGCCGACCCCTTCGGTGCCTCCGCCTTCCGCGCCCGCGTGGCCGACCCCCTCGGCGCCCACCCCCTCCTCGTCGAGGCCCTCGCCGACCGCCTCGCCGAGGCCGGCTGGACGCCCGACGACACGGCCGCCACCGGCGTCGTCCTCGCCTCCGCCGGCTCCCGCGACCCCCGCTCCGGCGCCGTGATCCGCCGGATCGCCGTCCTCCTCGGCGAGCGCCTCGGCGGCGTCCCCGTCGTCCCCGCGTACGCCTCCGCCGCCACGCCCACCGTCCCCGCCGCCGTCCGCGCGCTCACCGCCCGGGGCCGGCACCGGGTCGCCGTCGCCTCCTGCTTCACCGCCCCCGGCCTCTTCGTGACCCGCGCCGCCGCCGACGCCCCCTGGATCGCGTCGGACCCGCTGGGCGCCCACCCGGCCCTCGCCCGCCTGGTCCTGCACCGCTACGACCGCGCCCGCACCACCCTTCCCGTACGGGAACTCGCCGCCGTCTGAGCTCTTCTGTCGGCCCCTCCGGTTACCTTCGACGCATGGCAGGCATCGAGGACACCAAGGACAGCGCAGACATCACCGACACCCCCGGATACGACGAGACCGCGACCGAACGCTGGGCCGCAGAGCCCGACAAGCGCCCCGGGCGCACCGCCTTCCAGCGCGACCGCGCCCGCGTGCTGCACTCCGCCGCGCTCCGCAGGCTCGCCGGCAAGACGCAGGTCGTCACCCCCGGCACCCGGAGTCACGCCTGGGACGCCAGCCCCCGCACCCGCCTCACGCACTCCCTGGAGTGCGCCCAGGTCGGCCGGGAGCTGGGCGCCGCCCTCGGCTGCGACCCCGATCTCGTCGAGGCCGCCTGCCTCTCCCACGACATGGGCCACCCGCCCTTCGGGCACAACGGCGAGCAGGCGCTCAACGACGTCGCCAAGGACTGCGGCGGCTTCGAGGGGAACGCCCAGTCGCTCCGGCTCCTCACCCGCATCGAGCCGAAGCGCTTCGTGAAGGACGCCGACGGGGAGCTCGTCAGCGTGGGGCTGAACCTCACCCGCGCCGCCCTCGACGCCGCCACCAAGTACCCGTGGGCGCGCGGCGCCCACCCCGAGGACCCCGGCTCGCCGAAGTTCGGCGTGTACGAGGACGACCGGCCCGTCTTCGAGTGGGTCCGGCAGGGCGCCCCCGCCCACCGCAAGTGCTTCGAGGCCCAGGTCATGGACTGGTCCGACGACGTGGCCTATTCGGTCCACGACTTCGAGGACGGACTGCACGCCGGGCACATCGACCCCAACATGCTCCTCGCCGAGCCCGAGCGCGCCGACATCTGGCAGGTCGCCATCGGCCGCTACGTACCCGAGGACACCGACCCGCAGGAGCTCGCCGAGGCCCTCGACCGGCTCGTCGACCAGGAGTGGTGGCCGCACGGCTACGACGGCTCGGCCGTCGCCCAGGCCCGGCTCAAGGACGCCACCAGCCAGCTCATCGGCCGCTTCTGCCTCGCCGCCGAGGGCGCCACCCGGCAGGCCTACGGCTCCGGGCGTCTCACGCGGTACGGGGCCGAGCTCGTCGTCCCCCGCGCCACCCGCAACGAGTGCGCGGTCCTCAAGGCCGTCGCCGACCGGTACGTGATGCAGCGACCCCAACAGGAGGCGCTCCGCGCCGACCAGCGCATCGTCGTCGCCGAACTCGCCGAGGCCCTCGTCGCCCGCGCCCCCGACGGCCTCGAACCGCAGTTCCGGGCCGCGTTCGACACGGCCCGCGACGACCGGGCCCGCAAGCGCGTCCTCGTCGACCAGATCGCCAACCTCACCGACGCCTCCGCCCGGGCCCTCCACGCCCGCCTCCGCGGCCCCCGCTAGGCGGCACAGGCCCTCTTCCGTCACTCCCCTCGGTACGGGACCCTCGCAGGCACGGCCCGGGGAGGTACGACGGGACGAACGCCCGGGGGCGTAGGTTGGAACCGGTCGCAACGAGGAGGAAACGACGTGGTCGACGCAGATCAGACCTTTGTCATCGTCGGCGGAGGCCTGGCAGGGGCCAAAGCGGCGGAGACCCTGCGCGCCGAGGGATTCAACGGCCGGGTGATCCTCATCGGCGACGAACGCGACCACCCCTACGAGCGCCCACCGCTCTCCAAGGGCTACCTCGTCGGCGCCAAGGAGCGCGACAGCGTCTTCGTCCACGAGGCCGCCTGGTACGCGGCGAACGACGTCGAACTCCACCTCGGCCAGTCCGTCACCGCCGTCGACCGCGAGGCCCGCACCGTCCGCCTCGGCGACGGCACCGTCATCGGCTACGACAAGCTGCTCCTCGCCACCGGCGCCGAGCCCCGCCGCCTCGACGTCCCCGGCACCGAGCTCGCCGGCGTCCACCACCTGCGCCGGCTCGCCCACGCCGACCGGCTCCGCCAGGTCCTCGCCGGCCTCGGCCGGGACAACGGCCACCTGGTGATCGCCGGCGGCGGCTGGATCGGCCTGGAGGTCGCCGCCGCCGCCCGCGGCTACGGCGCCGAGGTCACCGTCGTCGAGGCCGACCCCACCCCGCTGTACCGGGTCCTCGGCCCCGAGCTCGGCCAGCTCTTCGCCGACCTGCACACCGACCACGGCGTCCGCTTCCACTTCGGCGTCCGGCTCACCGAGATCGTCGGCCAGGACGGCATGGTCCTCGCCGTCCGCACCGACGACGGCGAGGAGCACCCGGCGCACGCCGTCCTCGCCGCGATCGGCGCCGCCCCCCGCACCGCCCTCGCCGAGAACTCGGGGCTCGCCCTCGTCGACCGGGCCGACGGCGGCGGCATCGCCGTCGACGAGTCCCTGCGCACCTCCGACCCCGACATCTACGCCGCCGGCGACGTGGCCGCCGCCCACCACCCGCTGCTGCACACCCGGCTCCGCGTCGAGCACTGGGCCAACGCCCTCAACGGCGGCCCGGCCGCCGCCCGCGCCATGCTCGGACAGCGCGTCTCCTACGACCGGGTGCCCTACTTCTTCTCCGACCAGTACGACCTGGGCATGGAGTACTCGGGCTGGGCGCCGCCCGGCACGTACGACCAGGTCGTGGTCCGCGGCGACACCGGCAAGCGCGAGTTCATCGCCTTCTGGCTCAAGGAGGGCCGGGTCCTCGCCGGGATGAACGTGAATGTGTGGGACGTCACAGACCCGATCCAGGCCCTCATCCGCGCCCGTACGGCCGTGGACCCGGAGGCCCTCGCGGACGCCTCCGTACCCCTGGAGAGCCTGATCTGATCGGTGCCGGTCACCCGTAGACTTCATGCGTGGCAGGCAGGATCAACGATGACGACGTGAAGGCGGTACGGGACGCGGTCCCGATCGACGCCGTCGTGTCCGAGTACCTCCAGCTGCGCAACGCGGGCGGCGGCAACCTCAAGGGCCTGTGCCCCTTCCACGACGAGAAGTCGCCCTCCTTCCAGGTCAGCCCCAGCAAGGGACTCTTCCACTGCTTCGGCTGCCAGGAAGGCGGCGACACCATCGCCTTCGTGATGAAGATCGACCACCTCTCCTTCTCGGAGACCGTCGAGCGCCTCGCCGCGAAGGCGGGCATCACCCTGCGGTACGAGGAAGGCGGCTACAACCCCGGCCACCAGCGCGGCGAACGGATCCGCCTGATCGAGGCCCACAAGGCCGCCGCCGAGTACTACGCCGGCCAACTCGGCTCGCCCGAGGCCGAGATCGGCCGGAAGTTCCTCGCCGAGCGCGGCTTCGACCAGACCGCCGCCGAGCACTTCGGCGTCGGTTACTCCCCGGCCGGCTGGGACCACCTCACCCGCTTCCTGCGCGGCAAGGGCTTCTCCGACAAGGAACTGATCCTCTCCGGCCTCTCCCAGGACGGCCGCCGCGGTCCCATCGACCGCTTCCGCGGCCGCCTCATGTGGCCGATCAAGGACGTCGGCGGCGAGATCGTCGGCTTCGGCGCGCGCAAGCTCCGCGACGACGACAACGGCCCCAAGTACCTCAACACGCCCGAGACGCCGATCTACAAGAAGTCCCAGGTGCTCTACGGCATCGACCTGGCCAAGAAGGACATCGCCAAGATCAGCCGGGCCGTCGTCGTCGAGGGCTACACCGACGTCATGGCCTGCCACCTCGCCGGCGTCACCACCGCCATCGCCACCTGCGGCACCGCCTTCGGCGGCGACCACATCAAGATCCTCCGCCGGCTCCTCATGGACAACGGCTCGGCCCGCGTCATCTTCACCTTCGACGGCGACGCCGCCGGCCAGAAGGCCGCCCTGCGCGCCTTCGAGGACGACCAGAAGTTCGCCGCCGAGACGTACATCGCCATCGCCCCCGACGGCATGGACCCCTGCGAACTCCGCCTCGCCAAGGGCGACGAGGCCGTCGCCGAACTCGTCCAGCCCCGCACCCCGCTCTTCGAGTTCGCCCTCCGCCAGATCGTGACGCGGTACGACCTGGAGACCCCGGCGGGACGCGCCGCCGCCCTCGACGAGGCCGCGCCCATCGTCGCGAAGATCAAGAACATCGCCTCCCAGCACGAGGTCGCCGTCCAGCTCGCCGGCATGCTCGGCATCCTCGACACCCAGTTCGTGGTCCGGCGGGTCGCCCAGATCGCCCGCTGGCAGCGGCAGGGCGGCGAGCGGGGCCCGAGCCGTCAGCAGCCCCAGCGGACGTACGACACCCCGGCCCCGGCCGCCGCCCCCTCCGGCCCCGCGCTCAATCTGCGCAGCCCCGCCCACCGCACCGAGCGGGAGCTCCTCAAGCTCGCCCTCCAGCGGCCCGAACTGGTCTCCCCGGCCTTCGACGCCTATGGCGTCGACGAGTTCACCGCCCCGCCCTACGCGGCCGTCAGGCAGTGCATCCAGGACGCGGGCGGCGCCACCGGCGCCCCCTCCGACTACCTCGACGCCGTCCGCGAGGCCGCCCCCAACGACTCGGTCCGCGCCCTCGTCACCGAACTCGCCGTCGAGACGATCTTCGCCAAGACCGTCGACGAGGCCTACGCCGGCGACCAGCTCGTCACCGTCCGCCTCCGCGCCGTCGACCGCCGCATCCGCGACGTCCAGGGCACCCTGGCCCGGCTCGGCGCGAACGGAGACCCCGAGCGGCTCGCCGCCGTGCAGAACGAGCTGTGGGTCCTCACCCAGTACGGGCAGTCC
The DNA here is from genome assembly GCF_900105415.1 of Streptomyces sp. TLI_105. Classification (GTDB taxonomy): domain Bacteria; phylum Actinomycetota; class Actinomycetes; order Streptomycetales; family Streptomycetaceae; genus Streptomyces. Next base: position 5,618,734 of record NZ_FNSM01000001.1, read on the forward strand.
CTCCGGAACAACGGCGCCGCGGCCCTCTGACACACGTTCGGTCACGCCCCGGTCTCAAAAAGTCACCGCACGCCCCTCGTGGCGGCGATGTGTCGTACCCCACACTGGGTGACGGTGTCGTTCCGCCCCTCCTGGAGGTCGCCCGCCGTGCAGACCGAGATCCGGACCGTGTCGCAGGAGCCGTCCCCCGAGGAGCCGGACGAGCCGCCGGAGATCCCCGTCCAGCGTCGCCGCACCGGCGACCTCGGCGGCAACGGCCCCTCCTCCGACCTCTTCCGCCAGTACCTGCGCGAGATCGGCCGCATCCCGCTGCTCAGCGCCGAGGAGGAGGTCGAACTGGCCCGCCGCGTCGAGGCCGGGCTCTTCGCCGAGGAGAAACTCGCCAACACCCCCGACCTGGACACCCAGTTGGCGATCGACCTGGACCGGCTCGTCGTCCTCGGCCGGATCGCCAAGCGCAAGCTCATCGAGGCCAACCTCCGCCTCGTCGTCTCCGTCGCCAAACGGTACGTGGGCCGCGGCCTCACCATGCTCGACCTCGTCCAGGAGGGAAACCTCGGCCTCATCAGGGCCGTCGAGAAGTTCGACTACGCACGCGGCTACAAGTTCTCCACGTACGCCACCTGGTGGATCCGCCAGGCCATGTCCCGGGCCCTCGCCGACCAGGCCCGGACCATCCGCGTCCCCGTGCACGTCGTCGAACTCATCAACCGCGTCATCCGCGTCCAGCGCCGCATGCTCCAGGAGCGCGGCTACGAACCCACCGCCGAAGAGGTCGCCGCCCAGCTGGACCTGGCACCCGAACGGGTCGGCGAGGTCCTCCGCCTCGCCCAGGAACCCGTCTCCCTGCACGCCCCCGTCGGCGAGGAGGAGGACGTCGCCCTCGGCGACCTCATCGAGGACGGCGACGCCGCCTCACCCGTCGAGTCCGCCGCCTTCCTGCTGCTCCGCCGCCACCTGGAGGACGTCCTCTCCACCCTCGGCGAACGCGAACGCAAGGTCGTCCAGCTCCGCTACGGCCTCGACGACGGCAGGCCCCGCACCCTGGAGGAGATAGGCCGCATCTTCGGCGTGACGCGCGAACGCATCCGCCAGATCGAGTCCAAGACCCTCAACAAACTGCGGGACCACGCCTACGCGGACCAGCTGCGCGGCTATCTGGACTAGTCGAGCTCCCTGACCGTGAGTGTCCACGGACCCTCGGCGTTGAACTTCAGCAGCTGCGGGCCGCGCGGGACCGGGACGGTCTGTCGGAGCGGCCCGATCTCGTTGAGGAGCAGGTCCATGTCGGGCAGCCGTCCGTCGGTGCGACCGCCGACCCCGTAGCTCTGGATGCCGACATAGCCCCGGCCGTTCCTCGGGTCGCCCTTGAACTCCACCCGGAGGTCCGCCCCGCCACCGAGGTAGATCAGTGCCTCGGGACCGTAGCCGTGCAGCGTTCCCTCCAGGCGGCGGGCGGCGGCCAGCGGCTTCACCCGCAGGATCCAGCGGTTCTCGGCGGCAAGCCGCATGCGCAGCGGGCGGCCCTTGGGGACCGGGGCGGCCGCGCTGCCCAGGAAGTCGGGCAGCAGGGCGTTGAAGAGGAAGTCGACCTCGTCCTTGTTGCGCCGGTCGAGCGGGAAGAGGCCCAGGTAGCCGTAACCCTCCTGCGCGAGTTCGACGAGAACGGGGCCGTTTCCGACCCGGTCGTCGAGGGCGATCACGTCGTTGCCGAGCCCCTCGGCGACGAAGGGCTCGAAGACGGGGCCGAACTCCCAGCCCTCGACCAGTTCGTACGGCCGGTCGGCCGGCGGGAACGGCCCGGTGGGGGCGGGCGCGGGCGTCGGCTCCGGCTCGCCCAGGGGGCCGCCGGCGGCGGGCAGCGGCTGCCCCGGCATCTTCACGACCCCGACCAGCGGGACCGGCCCGCACACGACCGGCTGCGGCTCCGGCTCCTCCTCCGCCACCTCGACCCCGTACTCCGTGACGAGACCGGCGAGCCCGGAGCCGTGCCCCCGCCCGAGCCCCGTGAACTTCCAGCCGCCCGACTCCCGGAAGAACTCCCCGAAGGCGACGGCGGTCGCGTCCCCCGTACCCGTCACCGCGTACGAGGCGACGGCCGCCCCGTCCGGTGCGGCCGCCTCCAGGACGCCGCCGTCCGCCTCCCCGGCGATCACGATCCGCTCGACGGCCGCCTCCACCTCGTGCAACGCGAGGACCAGCGAAGCCTGTTCGTGCCGTACCGCACCGGAGGGATGCACGGGCTGCCCGGCGAAGACCATGTCCGCGTCCCCCCGGACCCGGCCGTCCGTGCCGAGCAGCAGTGCCGCCACATCCACGCCCTCGGCACCCACGCGCAGGGTGACCGACGGCACCCACGCATCCTTGGTTATGTGACCCATGCCGCACATCATGCGGCATGGGTCACCGCCGGGTCAGTCGACCTCGGCGACCGCCTGCGCGAACTGCGCCGCGTACAGCCGGGCGTAGGCCCCGCCGGACGACAACAGCTCCTCGTGCGTGCCCTGTTCGACGATCGAGCCGTTCTCCATCACCAGGATCACGTCCGCGTCCCGGATCGTGGAGAGCCGGTGCGCGATCACGAACGAGGTCCGCCCGGCCGCGAGTCGGGCCATCGCCTTCTGGATGAGGACCTCGGTGCGGGTGTCGACCGAGCTGGTCGCCTCGTCCAGGACGAGGATCACCGGATCGGACAGGAACGCCCGCGCGATGGTGATCAGCTGCTTCTCGCCCGCGCTGACCCCCGCCCCGTCGTCCTCGATCACCGTGTCGTACCCCTCGGGCAGGGTCCGGATGAACCGGTCGGCGTGCGCGGCGCGCGCCGCCTCCTCGACCTCGGCCCGGCTCACCGGGCGCGTGGCGCCGTACGCGATGTTGTCCGCGATGGTGCCGCCGAAGAGCCAGGTGTCCTGGAGGACCATGCCGATGCCCTTCCGCAGCTCCTCGCGGGACATCTTCGCCACGTCCACCCCGTCCAGGGTGATCCGGCCGCCCGTCACCTCGTAGAACCGCATCAGCAGGTTCACCAGGGTCGTCTTGCCGGCGCCGGTCGGGCCGACGATCGCGACCGTCTGCCCCGGATCCACCGCGAGCGACAGGTCCTCGATGAGCGGCTTGTCCTCCTCGTAACGGAAGGAGACGCCTTCCAGGGCCACCTTGCCCTTGAGGCCCAGAGGCTTCTCGCTCGTCGGGCCGTCCGGCTCCTGCTCCTCCGCGTCGAGCAGCTCGAAGATCCGCTCCGCCGAGGCGACACCGGACTGCACCAGGTTCGCCATCGACGCGACCTGCGTCAGCGGCATCGAGAACTGGCGCGAGTACTGGATGAAGGCCTGCACGTCACCGATGGACAGACTGCCGGTCGCCACCCGCAGACCGCCGACCACGGCCACGAGCACGTAGTTGATGTTCGAGACGAAGAACATCACCGGCTGCATCACACCGCTGTTGAACTGCGCCTTGAACCCGGCCTCGTACAGCGCCTCGTTCTGCTCGCGGAAGTCCTTCGCGGACTCCTCCTGCCGGCCGAAGACCTTCACCAGGCCGTGCCCGGTGTACATCTCCTCCACGTGCGCGTTGAGCGCGCCCGTCGACTTCCACTGCTGCACGAAGTGCGGCTGCGAGCGCTTGCCGATCTTCGCCGCGACGAACACCGAGACCGGCACCGTCACCAGCGCCACCAGCGCGAGCAGCGGCGAGATCCAGAACATCATCCCGAGCACGCCGACGATCGTGAGCAGCGAGTTGATCAGCTGGCCCATCGACTGCTGGAGCGTCTGCGAGATGTTGTCGATGTCGTTGGTCGCCCGGGACAGCACCTCGCCGCGCTTCGCCTTGTCGAAGTACGAGAGGGGGAGCCGCGCCAGCTTCGTCTGGACGTCCTCCCGCATCCGGTAGACCGTCCGGTTGATCACCTTGATCGACATGCGGGTGGAGACCAGCATCAGCAGGCCCGCCGCCACGTAGATCACGAGGACCCACAGCAGGACCCCGCCGACCGCGCCGAAGTCGATCCCCTTGCCGGGGGTGAAGTCGACCCCGGACAGCATGTCGGCCATGCCGCTGTCGCCGTCCGCGCGGAGCTTCTGCAGGGCCTGCGCCTTCGTGACGCCCTCGGGCATGTTCCGCCCGACGACGCCCGCGAAGATCAGGTCCGTCGCCCTGCCGAGGATCTTCGGCCCGACCACTGAGGCCGCCACCGACAGCACGCCCGCGATCAGCATCAGCCAGAGCGTGCCGCGCTCGGGCGCCAGCTGCTTCAGCAGCCGCTTGCCCGAATTCTTGAAGTCCATGGACCGCTCACCGGACTGGCCCATCATCATGCGTCCGCCAGGACCGGCCATCAGGCTGCCTCCGCCTCGGTCAGCTGGGAGAGCACGATCTCCCGGTACGTCTCGTTCTCCGCCATCAGCTCACGGTGCCGTCCGGTGCCCACGACCCGGCCCTCGTCGAGGACGACGATCCGGTCGGCGTCCCGGATGGTGGAGACGCGCTGGGCGACGATCACCACGGTCGAGTCCGCCGTCTCCTGGGCCAGCGCGGCCCGGAGCAGGGCGTCCGTCTCGTAGTCGAGCGCGGAGAAGGAGTCGTCGAAGAGGTAGATCTCCGGCCGCTGCACGAGCGTCCGCGCGATGGCGAGGCGCTGGCGCTGGCCGCCGGAGACGTTGGTGCCGCCCTGCGCGATCGGGGCGTTCAGGCCGTGCTCCAGTTTCCTTACGAAGTCGGCGGCCTGGGCGACCTCCAGGGCGTGCCAGAGTTCCTCGTCGGTGGCGTCGGGCTTGCCGTACCGGAGGTTGGTGGCCACCGTCCCGGAGAACAGGTACGGCTTCTGGGGGACGAGTCCGACGGTCCTGGCCATCAGGGCGGGGTCGAGTTCGCGCACGTCGACGCCGTCGACGAGGACCTCGCCGCCGGTGGCGTCGAAGAGCCGGGGCACCAGCCCCAGCAGCGTCGACTTGCCGCTGCCCGTGGAGCCGATGATCGCGGTGGTCTCACCGGGCCGGGCGACCAGCGCCACGTCCTTCAGGACCGACTCCTCCGCGCCCGGGTAGCGGAAGTCCGCGCTCCTGACCTCCAGGTGCCCGCGCCGGTCGAGCGTCCGCACCGGCTCGGCCGGCGGCACGACGCTCGTCTCCGTGCCGAGGACCTCCTCGATGCGCTCCGCGCACACCTCGGCGCGCGGCACCATCATGAACATGAAGGTGGCCATCATCACGGCCATCACGATCTGCATCAGATAGGCGAGGAAGGCGGTCAGCGCGCCGATCTCCATCCCGCCGCTGTCGATGCGGTGCGCGCCGAACCAGACCACGGCCACGCTGGAGACGTTCACGACGGTCATCACCGTCGGGAACATCAGCGCCATCAGCCGTCCCGTCGCCATCGACACGGCGGTCAGCTCGCCGTTGGACCCGCGGAAGCGCTCCTCCTCGTACTCGTCCTTCACGAAGGCGCGGATGACCCGGTTGCCGGTGATCTGCTCGCGCAGCACCCGGTTCACCGTGTCGAGCCGCTCCTGCATGGTCCGGAAGAGCGGCCGCATCCTCCGCACGATCAGCGAGACGGCCACGCCGAGGATCGGCACCACCGCGAGCAGCACGCCCGACAGGGGCACGTCCTGGCCCAGCGCCATCACGATGCCGCCGACGCACATGATGGGCGCGGAGACCATCAGGGTGAACCCCATCAGGACCAGCATCTGGACCTGCTGGACGTCATTGGTGGTACGGGTGATCAGCGACGGCGCGCCGAAGTGGCCGAGTTCCCGGGCGGAGAAGGACTGCACCCGGTCGAAGACCGCGCCGCGCACGTCGCGGCCGAGCGCCGAGGCGGTCCGCGCGCCGTAGTACACGGCCCCGATGTTGCAGACGACCTGGACGACGGAGACGCCGACCATCAGGGCGCCGAAGCGCAGGATGTAGCCGGTGTCCCCGTTGACGACACCGTGGTCGATGATGTCGGCGTTCAGGGTCGGCAGGTAGAGGCTCGCGCAGGTCTGCAGGAACTGCAGCAGGACGAGCAGCGCGATGGGTTTTCGATAGGGCCGCAGATGGGTTCGGAGAAGTCTTATGAGCACGGCTCCTACTATCGCCCGCACCCCGGGAGCGTTACGACTTGGTTTAGGGGGCGGGCGGAGCCCGGGGCAAGACTTTACGAACCGAACGCGCCCGGGTGGATCTGCTCCCGCGTCGCCACGTACTGCTGCCGCACCGCCTGCCCCGCCGACAGCTCGTCGCCGGGCTCCAGGATCTGCGCGACCGCGCCCTGCCACGGCGGGGGAGCGGACGGGGACAGCGTGCCCCGCGCGACCCCGAGCGCCCAGGCGGCCTGCCGGGCCGCGCCGAGCGCCGCGTAGTCGGCCGGCTGGGGGACGACGACCTGGGCGCCGAAGAGCGCCGGCGCGAGGGCCTGCACGGCCGGCAGGGCGGCCGCCGCGCCGAGCAGGAAGACCCGCCGCACCTCGACGCCCCGCCCGCGCAGCACGTCCATGGCGTCGGCGAGCGCGCAGAGCATCCCCTCGAACGCCGCCCGCGCCAGGTGTTCGGGCTTCATCGACTCGCGCCGCAGCCCGCTGAGCGTGCCCGCGGTGTGCGGCAGGTTCGGGGTCCGCTCGCCCTCCAGATAGGGCAGCAGGACGAGCCCGGAGGCCCCGGGCGTCGACTTCAGCGCCAGCGCCGACAGCTCCTCCAGCGACTCCAGGCCCAGCATCTCGGCGGTCCCCCGCAGCGCCCGTACGGCATTGGAGGTGGAGACGACGGGCAGGTGCATGCCGGTGGCGTCGGCGAAGGAGGTGATCATGCCGCTCGGGTCGGCGAGGGCGTCGTGGTGCACGGCCATCACGGAGCCGGAGGCGCCGAGCGAGACCACCGCGTCGCCGGGGCCGAGGCCGAGGCCGAGCGCGGCGGCCATCGTCTCGCCGGTGCCGGCGGAGACGAGGAGGCCCTCGGGGGTGATGCCGGCCGCGTCGGAGGGACCGAGGACCTCGGGCAGCACGGCCTGGTGGCCGAGCGCCAGCTCGACGAGGTCGGGCCGGTAGGTCCCGGTCCGCGTGGACCAGTAGCCGGTGCCGGAGGCGGCGCCGCGGTCGGTGGTGCGGCGGGCGGGACGGCCCAGGAGCTGCCAGACGAGCCAGTCGTGGGGCTGGAGCACCATGGCGACCCGCTGGGCGTTCTCGGGTTCCGCGCGGGCCAGCCAGCGCAGCTTGGCGACCGGCTGTCCGGCGCCGGGCACGCTGCCGACGGCTTCGGCCCAGGCCTGCCGGCCGCCCAGCGACTCGACGAGGTCGGCGGCGGCGACCTGCGCCCGCTTGTCGTTGCGGACCAGCGCGGGCCGCACCAGGCCGCCCTGCGCGTCGAGCGGCACGAGCCCGTGCTGCTGCGCGGAGACGCCGATGGCCTCCACGCCCTCCAGGAGCCCGCCGGTGGCGGCCTCCCCGAGCGAGAGCAGCCAGGACTGCGGATCGACGTCGACGGCCTTCGGTTCGCCGGGATGCGCGGCGTACCCCTGCCGCAGTACGGCACCCGTGTCCGTGTCACAGACGACGATGCGTGTGAACTCCGCAGAGCTGTCCAGTCCGGCGACTATCCCCATGACACATGATTCTGCCGCACGCGCGGCGCTCAGGTGTTGCTGGTGCCCCAGTCCTCCTCGTCGACCTTGCCGTTGCCCATGCCGCGCCCGCGCAGGGCGTGGACCCGGTCGGTCACGGAGGACGGCAGCCGGTCGCCGACCTTGTCGCCCACCAGGTGCACCGCCTTCCCCGCGGCCTGGCGGCCGGTCTGGGCGGCGGTCTCCGCGGCGTTCCGCACGGCCGGGTTCTCGGCGAACTCCTTCGCGGACTTCTTCATCTGTTCGTAGCGCTCGCGACCGGCCCGCGTGCCGATCACGTAACCGAGGGCGAGTCCCACGACGAACGTCAGCTTGTACCGCACGGCTGCGATCCTTCCCTGGAGGCCCTGGGGATACCGATTGGCGGAGCACCCCCCTGCTTGCGCTAATGTATGTCTCGCAGCGAGCGAGCGCCGCCCGGCAAGGTCCGAGGTGGAGCCGATCGGTGCAACGCAGCAATCCCCTGTAGCTCAATTGGCAGAGCAGCCGGCTGTTAACCGGCAGGTTACTGGTTCGAGTCCAGTCGGGGGAGCGCGATCCCCTGTAGCTCAATTGGCAGAGCATTCGGCTGTTAACCGGAGGGTTACTGGTTCGAGTCCAGTCGGGGGAGCAAGACGGAAGAGGACCCTTAGGGGTCCTTTTTCGCGTCTCCGGGAACCATCCGGAGCGCGGCGCGGTCTTCATGGTCGAGCAGAGCCGATCATCCGGAGCAGGAGATCGTATGAGCGGCTATGCTGCGGCAGACGGCGCGCACACATGTACGCGCCTCACCGTTCGGGGCGGTAGCTCAGCCGGTTAGAGCAGCGGACTCATAATCCGTCGGCCGTGGGTTCGAGTCCCACCCGCCCCACCACAGCCCGTGGCCGCAGGAAGGTTTCTCCGCGACCACGGGCTTCTTGCTCCCACGGTGCACCCGTCGCGACGCGGATCACGGCAGCGACACGCCCGGAGTCGCCCGGACGCCTCAGTCCGCGCGGAAGGCGACGCGGACCGTGTTGCCCGCCGGGATCACGAGCACGCTGCCGCCCGTCTCGGACCAGTTCTCGGGGATGAGGAACATCCGGCCGTTCACCTCCGCGAGGAGGCGCAGGCCCTCGTACCGGTACCGGAACCGCTGCGGGTGGTCGGCGACGGGCAGGACGGTCTCGCGTGCCTGCCGGGGCGGGAAGTAGAGCCGCTCCGGAGTGTCGACGGTCACCGCCGGGCGCAGCCACAGATTGCGCGCCAGATACCGGGCGTCGTCGTCGCCGTGCTGCTTCGCGTACGCGTGGACCGCCCAGAAGGACGACAGGCCGACCAGCGCGGCGACGAGCGCGAGCGCCAGCCGCTCGCGCGCCACCGGGTAGTCGGCGCCGCTCAGCTTGAAGAACAGGGCCCTGCCGTATACGACGAGCACCAGTCCGCTGCCGAGCAGCAGCGGGGTGTCCATCGCCCCGGCGTCCCACACGCCGAGCCCGCCGAGCATGCCGAGAGCGAAGAGGACCAGGCCGCAGACCGAGAGCAGGTACGGCGCGAACCGGCCGCCGGGCGGCAGGCGGCCGCTCCTGGCTCCCAGCGCGCGTGCCGCGTAGTAGACCAGGACGGCGACCAGCGCGACGGTGAGCGCGGTGCCGGCGGGTACGTAGAGGGCGCCCGCGCTGCGCAGCGCGTAGTCCTGGGTGGAGAAGCCGAGGGTCGCGGCGTCGACGCCGAAGTGTGCGTAGAGGGCGTCGGTGTAGGCGAAGCCGAAGTACAGCAGCAGGGCGCCGATGAAGGTGGTCGGGGCGAGCAGCGTGGCGAGCGTGATGGCCCAGTTGCTCCAGGGACGGCCGCCGCTGTCGGAGTCCCCCTCGGCCGTGACGGGCCCGTCGGCCGCGGGGCCCCCGTCGTTCCCCCGGTTCCCTTCGGCCATACGGCCCCCTTCGCCCGGGCGGCTCAGCCGAGCCCACCGGACTTGCCGGTGCCCCCGTCGGTGGTTCCCCCGGTGGTCTCGCCCGTGGTCTCGCCGGGGGGCGTCTCCCCGGTCGTCTCGCCGGTGGTTTCCCCGGTGGTCTCGCCGGGGGGCGTCTCCCCGGTCGTCTCCCCGGTCGTCTCCCCGGTGGTCTCGCCGGTGGTCTCGCCGGGGGGCGTCTCCCCGGTCGTTTCGCTGGTGGTCTCGCCGGTGGGGTTCAGTTGAACGGAGAGCGCGTCCTCGTCCTCGCCCCTGACCCCGCCCTCGTCCCGAAGGGTCACGCAGATGATGCGCGGCTGGTTGGAGGTCACGTCTCCCTGTCCCTGGGGGAAACTGAAGGACACCTTGAAGTCCTTCCCCTCCGACTTCGGCGGGACGGTGACGGTCTGGCTCGGTGGGGCGATGGGTTGGCGCTTCCCGTCCGGCGAGCAGTCCACGACCGCGACCGTGCCCACGTAGGGTTCGGACGACGGATTCTCCACGAACTTCTCGTAGGCGAACGGGAAGGTTCCACCGAAGGCGTCGGAGAGCCGGCCCGCGCGGCTGAAGTTTCCGCTGTCCTTCTCCCGCCTCCGCCGCTCCTGCGCGTCCGCTTCCGTGTCGCCTCCCCCCGTCGTCCCGGCGGTCGCCGTGGCGTCGGTGGAGTCGGTCGCGTCCGAGGCGACGCCGGTCTCGGAGGTCCGGTTCTCCCCCTCCGACCCGGAGGAGCAGCCGGTCAGCGGGGCGGCCCCGGCGCAGAGGAGAACGAGGGCGAGGAGCGCGCCCCTGGAGATCCGCCGACGAGTCGTCCTGCCGCGCATGGAGCCTCCCGATCCGGGGCGGTCGGAACGGACTGCCCCCGTCCCGTGTCCCGGCAGCCTAAAACGGCGTCATATCGGGTGAAACCGCCGTTCGGGTAGCTGTACCGGAGTGGCCCGCGCGCGCGTGGTGTCCCCGGCACCGGGTGCGCGGTGCCGGGGCGGTCGTCGGCGTCAGTACGTCAGGATCGCCGGGTCGGACTGGCTCGCCGCACCCGTCTCCACGTGACCGGCGAGGCGGCGGACGTGAGGGTGAGGTCGTACCAGCGGTGGGCGGCGGAGACGTCGACGCTGTGGGTGACCGCGGCGCCCTTCGCGACGGAGAGCGTCTCTGGGCACCGCCGTAGGCGTTGATGCCGGCGGTCCGGCAGCCCGGCGCCGCGAAGCCGGTCACTCCTGGGAGTGACGGAGAGCGATCGGGCCGACGACAGGCCGTCACCGGGTTCGGTCCGTGGGTCATGCCGCCGGTGCGCAGCCGGGACGGTGCCGTGACCGCCGGGAACGGCCGTCGTTCCTGACGTCCCGTGAGGTGCGGTGCGCGATGCCCTCGTCCGAACGCCTTGGGTCCGTATGCACCATCCCAAGTGGCAGGAGGCTCGGCGGCAGCTGACGGTGATCCGTGTCGCCGCGTATGGAGAGCCGACACTGGGTCAGCTGACGCGGCGTACGGAAGGAAGTTCAGCGATGCGCTCTGCCCGCATTCTCTTCGCCGCGGCTGCCACCGCCGGCACCCTGGCGCTCGCCGCACCCGGCGCCTACGCGATCACCGCAGGTGACTGGGACGGCTCCTCCCAGAGCAAGGAAAGCGACCACGGCTCCTCCCACAGCCAGGAGAGCGACCACGGCTCCTCCCACAGCGAGGAGAGCGACCACGGCAAGCCGAAGGGCGGCATGCACACCGGCTCCGGCGCCCTGTCCCTCGTCAGCGGAGACGAGTGGTCCAAGGAGCACGACAAGGGTGACAAGTCCGAGAAGGAGCACGACAAGGGCGACAAGTCCGAGAAGGAGCACGACAAGGGCGACCGGTACGAGAAGGAGCACGAGAAGCCCAAGGGCGGCATGCACACCGGCTCCGGCGCCCTGTCCCTCGTGAACGCCGACGACTGGACCAAGGACACGGAGAAGGACACGGAGAAGGGCAAGCAGAAGGACTGGAGCAAGGACACGGAGAAGGACGAGTCGAACGACGAGGGCGGCTACAAGTCGGAGAAGCCGAAGGGCGGCATGCACACGGGCGGCGGCGGCCTCGCGAGCGGCACCACGAACGTGACCGGCGCGGCCCTGGCCGCGGGCGGACTCGCCGCGTTCGTTCTCTACCGCCGTAGGAAGGCCGCCGGCGCGGCTGCGTGAGGAAGACCGGACGCAGGGGCCGTCTCCCGGACGGCGGCCCCTGCGTCCGGGAGACGGCCCCGCCCCCGTACCCCCGAGCCCGAATCTTCCGCCCGAGTCCGAAGGAGCCCCTGGTGACGACCCGACCGGATCCCGCTGACGCGGGAGCGTCCCGGCGTATCCCGCGGTGGGTGGCCCCCGCCGTGTTCTGGACGCTGGTTCTCGCTGTGCTTCTGCTCGTCTTCCGTCCGTGGGTGTCCGACCAGGACACGGAAGCACCGACCCGGCCCGCGGCCGCGGCCGAGCCCGGTGGCGCTGCGGCCCCCGCCCCGTCGTCACTCCCCGGCTCCTCGCGCCGTGCGTCGCCGAGTGCCGTCCCGGCGTCCGGTCCGTCGATGCCGAGGTCGGCCCCCACCCGGCTGAGGATTCCCAAGATCGGAGTGGACGCGCCGTTCACCGGCCTGAAGATCGGCCCTTCCGGTGCGCTCGACCCGCCCCCGGCCGACGACACGAACCTGGTGGGCTGGCAGGAGTCCGGCATCTCCCCGGGTGAACGGGGGACCGCGATCGTCGCGGGCCATCTGGACACGGCCACCGCCCCAGCCGTCTTCGCCCGGCTCGGCGAGCTCAAGGCCGGAGACACCTTCGAGGTGAGCCGCGCCGACGGCACCACCGCCGCCTTCCTCATCGACTCCGTGGAGGAGTTCAGCAAGGACGACTTCCCGGACCGGCGCGTCTACGAGGACACCCCCGACGCGCTCGTCCGGCTCATCACGTGCGCGGGCCCCTACGACCGCAAGGCCAAGGACTACACCGAGAACCTGGTCGTCTTCGCCCACCTGGAGGAGTCCGGCGAGTGGGCGCCCCCTGCCGAGGGCGGCCGTTGAGGAAAGCGGCGAAATCGGTGACGTCGTACGGCGGCGTGCCCCGGAGCGCAACCACCTGAAGATTTCGGGCGAATCGCCGACCTGGAACACGGTCGGCGATCAATCGTCCCTGCCGGGCCTGAGCCCCTCCCGTGCACGTGGCACGTCCGCATGCGCCCATGGCGGTGGCGCGCTGGACGTGCTTGTCGCGTATTGCGAGCGTGCAGGATGCCGGGCCGCCCTTTCCGGCGGGAATGACGGCGACGGCCGGGGCTTTGCCGCGGGGCGCCCGAACCGACTTGCTCCAGGGAAGCCTGACGCCTTTATCGACCGTGGCCGTATCGGCCCCGACGTCGGCGAGATACGAGATCTCGACGGTCCCCGTTCCCGTGACCTCGTACGTCACTTCGCCCGTCGACGCGGCGCGCGGCTCCGGCTGCCCGGCGGGCCCAGGAAGCCGTGGCTCCGTCGCAGTCGTCGTCATCGTCGTCGGGGGAGCAGCGCACTTCCGTCGATCCCGACTTCGGTCGCCGGCAGGCCCGTCCGAAGGCGTGACGCTGATCACAGTGCGGACCCGTGATGATCCGGTGCCCGGTTCCGCTGGGTTGTCGGGAGGACGTGGAAGACCTGCGGTCCTCCCGAGGAGCCAGGGAACCGGGGGAGCCGCACCGGTTCACACACGAGGGGTGGGACCGATGGACCGAGTCAGCCGCATGCTGCGGGCCGCCGACATGAGCCGGCACGCCTCCTCGTTCGCCTCCCGTACGACCGCGAGGACACGGCTCCCCCTCGACTTCTCCGCGGCCAGCCTGCGCATCGTCGACCGCGTGGTGGACGGTCTGCGGCGGGGGGCCGGCGACCCGGCCGACGTCGCACCGGTCCTCCAGGAGCTCGGTGCGTACGTCGGCGAAGTGCTCGTCCGGCAGGCGCGGGCCCGCTGGGTCGACTTCGACGACATGACGTCCGAACTGTTCGGACAGCCGGTCGGCGTCCGGACCTTCGACGGACGGGCGTGGAACCCGCTCGGCAAGGTGGTCAACCGCTTCGAGCTGGGCCCCGAAGAATCCGCTTACGAGCTCTTCCTGCTGGTCCCGCGTCGTCCCAAGGACCTGCCGCTGCCACGGGGGACGGCCCACGGCCCCCGGCTGACGGCTGCGTAGGGTGATGCGCCGGGCAGCGCGACGCGGGAAGACCAGGGGAAGAACATGTGAGGGCGGACGACGCCGCTCTGCTGCATGCGGTGCAACCTGCGCGGAACGGTGACGACGAGGCGTTCGCGGACGTGTACCGGATCGTGCAGCCCGGACTTCTGGGATATCCGAGAGGGCTCGTCGGCGAGTCCGCCGAGGACGTGGCCTCCGACGCGTGCCTCGAGACAGCCCGCGACCTGGCGCGGTTCCGCGGAGACGGCGCGGGGTTCCGCGGCTGGACCGCGACCATCGCCCGCCACCGCGCGCTGGACCACCTGCGGCGCCTGTGCTCCCGACCGCGTACGGCCCCGTTCGCGCAGGAGGTGCTCGACCTGCCCTGCGCCCCGGAGGGGTGGACGACGCCTCGGCCCGAGCGGCGGTCGCCGCGTCCCGTGCTGCCCGCGACACGGGCCTGCACAGGTCCCGGCGCACCGGACGCCGCGAGGACTGGCGTTCCGTACCGAGACACGGCACAGGACCCTCGTTGAGAACCGCACGCGCGGCCCTGGCCGCGAGCCGGGCCCCGGGCGGCGGGGCGTTCGCCGCGGCCGCGTCGCCCGCCCCCTTCGACGAGACCGGGGCCCGCGAACCCGAACCGCGTCGCAGCGCCTCTGCTCCGCTCCCGTCAGGGGGGTACGCGGTCCCCTCGTTCGAATCCCCGGGCGCAGGCTCGCCGGCCCCTCACGGAGTCCCCACCACACTCCGTATTCCCCACAAGCCGGTACGGCCTCGTCCTCGGCCTTCGGGCACGAGCGCTCCGTCCCCGCCAAGAGCCCCTTCGGCACCCCCGCGAAGCCCGAAGCGGGTCACTCGGTCCACCCTCCCCCCCCCGGCGACTGTCGGGGAGGGCGACGGCTGACGGGGCGCGGTCGCCGACCACCGCTCCCCGAGCGGTAGGGGGTCATGGTCATGACCCCACCCCATCACCGTCGCGTACGACGGACGTCCGAGGACCTGCTCAGCCCGCCCCGGCATCGCTGCTCACCCGGCACGCCGCCCCGGCGCCCGTGTCCGGTGCCGGGGCGGGTCCGGAGGCGTCAGTAGGTCAGGATGCCCGGGTCCGTCGTGCCCGCCGCGCCCGTCTCCACGTGGCCCGCCAGGCGGCGGAGGTAGTCCGTGGAGGCGGAGGACGTGACGGTGACGTCGTACCACCGGGCGGAGGCGGAGAGCGGGACGGTGTGGCTGACGGTGGCGCCCTTGGGGACGGAGAGGGTCGTCGGGGTGCCGCCGTACGCGTTGGTGACGGTCACCGTGGCCGTCGTGCCGGCGTTGGTGAAGGTCAGCGCGAGGTCGCCGGTCGTGGCGTCGTGCCGGGCGGTCACCTCCGGGACGGCCGTCTTGCCGGGGGAGCGGAAGCGGCGGAGGAAGCCGTTGGGGCCGTGGACCGTGAGGTCGGTGAGGCCCTTGCTGTACTTGGTGTTCCAGGTGTCCGCGATCGACTTGCTCGCCTCCGCCGTGTACGTCCACGGGGCGTCCGTGCGGTTCGCCGAGGTCACGTAGAACTGGGCGCCGGCCGCGGGGCCGCCGCTGAAGACGAGGCGGTAGGTGCCCGCCGTCACGTCCGCCGCGCCGTCCACGTACGGCGCGTACTTCAGCGGGCGGGTCGGCTTGGCGCCCGGCTCCTGGCGGGGCATCGCGCCGACGGCCGGGGCGGTGGCCAGGAAGTCGGGGTGGCGGTTCTTGTCCGGCGGGTAGTAGCCGTCCGTCGGGGGCAGCGCGGCCGGCTGGGTCTGCGTGCGGGTGAAGTCGAAGGCGCTGGTCAGGTCGCCGCAGACCGCTCGGCGCCAGGGGGAGATGTTGGGTTCGCGCACCCCGAAGCGGCTCTCCATGAAGCGGATGACCGAGGTGTGGTCGAAGGTCTCGGAGCAGGTGTAGCCGCCGGTGGACCACGGCGAGACGACGATCATCGGGACGCGCGGGCCCAGGCCGTAGGGGCCGGCCACGTAGCCCGTCTTGCCGCCGAAGTAGTCGAGGGTGGTCGGGACCGTCGACAGGCCCTGCGCCGCCGAGCCCGGGGCGTAGGGCGGGACGACGTGGTCGAAGAAGCCGTCGTTCTCGTCGTACGTGATGAACAGCGCCGTACGGGCCCACACGTCCGGGTTCGAGGTCAGCGCGTCCAGGACCTGCGCGATGTACCAGGCGCCGTAGTTGGCGGGCCAGTTGGCGTGCTCGGAGAAGGCCTCGGGGGCCGCGATCCAGGAGATCTGGGGGAGCCGGCCGGCCTGCACGTCGGCGCGCAGGACGTCGAAGTAGCCCTCGCCCGCCTTGGCGTTCGTGCCGGTGCGGGCCTTGTCGTAGAGCGGGTTGCCGGGCTGGGCGTTGCGGTAGTTGTTGAAGTACAGGAGGGAGTTGTCGCCGTAGTTGCCGCGGAAGGCGTCGTTGATCCAGCCCCAGGAGCCGGCCGCGTTCAGGCCGTCGCCGATGTCCTGGTAGACCTTCCAGGAGACCCCCGCCGCCTCCAGGCGCTCGGGGTAGGTGGTCCAGCCGTAGCCCGCCTCGGCGTTGTTCAGGACGGGGCCGCCGCCCGTGCCGTCGTTGCCGACGTACCCGGTCCACATGTAGTAGCGGTTCGGGTCGGTGGCGCCGATGAACGAGCAGTGGTACGCGTCGCAGATGGTGAACGCGTCGGCGAGCGCGTAGTGGAAGGGGATGTCCTCACGGGTGAGGTGCGCCATCGTGGCCTTGGTCTTGGCCGGTATCCAGTTGTCGTACCTGCCCTTGTTGAAGGCGCTCTGGCCGCCCGCCCAGTCGTGGTTGAGGCCCTGGAGGTACTCCATGCCCAGCTTGTCGCTGGTCGGCCGGAAGGGGAGCGTGACCTTGCTGCCGTCCGACTGGTTCCAGACCGACTTCCCGCTGGGCAGCGTCACCGGGCGCGGGTCACCGAAGCCCCGTACGCCCTTCATCGCCCCGAAATAGTGGTCGAAGGAACGGTTCTCCTGCATCAGGACCACGATGTGCTCGATGTCCTGGATCGTGCCGGTGGCGCCCTGCGCCGGGATCGCGGCGGCGCGGGCGATGCTCTCCGAGAGCATCGTGAACGCGGCGGCGCCGCCGGTCAGCTGCAGGAACCGGCGGCGATTGAGGTCGGCCATGGGGGAGTTCTCCTCCGGTGTGAGTACGACGGGGGGTGCGGGTGCGCGTGCGCGTGCGGCGCGACCTGGCGGACCGGCTCACGGGCGCCCCAAGGAGAGCGCCCGTGAACCACCGCCAGGAGGCCGTCCCATGACTGCCCGTCGTACGGCGGAAGAACCCCCCGTGCCCGAACGTGAAAACTCACAACCGAACGCCCCCGGTGGGTCGATGACCACCAGGGGTGTGCGGGAAGCAACAGAAAACTACTCGACGACGAGCTCGACCTCGATGTTTCCGCGCGTGGCCTTCGAGTAGGGGCAGAAGGCGTGCGTCTTCTTCAGCAGGGTGAGGCCGGCCTCGCCCTGGAGGTGGTCGGGGAACTCGGCGCGCATCACGACCGCGAGGCCGAAGCCGCCGTCCGCCGGGTCCTTGCCGATGGAGACCTCGGCGGTGACGGAGACCTCGGAGATGTCGATCCGCTCCTGGCGGGCGATCACGCCCATGGCGCTGGCGAAGCAGGCCGCGTACCCGGCGGCGAAGAGCTGCTCCGGGTTGGTGCCCTGGCCGTTGCCGCCGAGGGCCTCCGGGTGGGCCAGGGGGAGGTCGAGCCGGCCGTCGGAGCTGACGGCGCGGCCCTCGCGGCCGTTGGCGGTGGCGACGGCGGTGTAGATCGCGTCCATGGGTTCTTCCGTTCCTCGAAGGGATCGTGTCGGGCTGCCCTCATATTGTTAGGGCACGATTAAGTTGTGCACAACTTAATCGTGTGTGATGCGCGTCTCCCGTATCCTGGGCTCCATGGACGAGGACTTCCTCCGGCTCGACAACCAGATCTGCTTCTCCCTGCACGCCGCCACCCGCGCCTTCAACGGCGTCTACCGGGGCGCGCTCAAGGAGCTGGGCCTGACCTACCCCCAGTACCTCGTCATGCTCGTGCTCTGGGAGCACGGCGAGCTGCCCGTGAAGGGGATCGGCGAACGGCTGCGGCTCGACTCCGGAACCCTGTCCCCGCTGCTCAAGCGGCTGGAGGCGGCCGGATACGTCGAGCGCCGCCGCAGCCCCGAGGACGAGCGGTCCGTCACCGTCCGCCTGACCGGTGACGGGACCGCCCTGCGCGAGAAGGCCCTCGGCGTGCCGCGCCGGATCGCCGCCGCCACCGGGCTTGACCTGGCGGAACTCGGAGAGCTGCGGGAGCGCCTCCACGCCCTGGCCGTCCGGCTCGACGGGGTCGACCCGGACGACGTGGCCGCCGCCTGCGGCTGACCTCCGCTCGTACGGGGCGGCGGCCCCCTACGGAGCGGTGATCACCAGCGCCGCGTTGTGCCCGCCGAAGCCCACCGACGTGGAGACCGCGAGGCGGAGCCTGGCTCCCCGGGCCGTCGTCGGGACGTCCAGGTCGACGCCCTCGCCCGGCTCCGCGAAGTTCGCGGTCGGCGGCACGGTCTCCTCCGCGAGCGACAGCACCGTGAGCGCCGCCTCCACCGCCCCCGCCGCGCCCAGCAGGTGCCCGGTCACCCCCTTCGTCGACGTCACCGGCGGCCGGTGCGGAAGGAGCGCCGCGAGCACCGCCGCCTCCACGGCGTCACCGCGCGGCGTACCCGTCCCGTGCGCGTTGACCAGGTCGACGTCGCCCGGCACCGCGCCCGCCTCCGCGAGCGCGCCCCGGACGGCCGCCGTCAGGCCGGAGCCGTCCGGCCGGGGCGCCACCACGTGGTGCGCGTCCGACGTCGCCCCGTAGCCCGTGATCAGCGCCCGGGGCCGGACCCCGCGCGCGGCGGCGTCCGCCGGGCGTTCCAGGACCAGGAACCCCGCGCCCTCCGCCATCACGAAGCCGTCCCGGTCCCTGTCGAACGGCCGCAGCCCGCCCGCCGGGTCGTGGAACCGGCGGGACAGCGCGCCGAGCCGGTCGAAACCCGCCACGTAGAACGGGCTCAGCGACGCCTCGGCCCCGCCCGCCAGGACGAGGTCGCAGCGGCCCAGGGCCAGCAGGTCGAGCGCGACGCCGATCGCCGTGGCGCCCGCCGCGCACGCCGTGGTCACCGCGGTCGACGGGCCGCGGATCCCGAACTCGACGGCCAGCTGCCCCGCGACGGAGTTCGGCAGCGCGCCCGGCACCGCGAACGGGGACATGTCCCCGGGGCCGTCCGTCCGCAGCACCTCGCGCTGCGCCTCGAACGTGAGGACGCCGCCCGCCCCGATCCCGGCGACCACGCCGACCCGCGCCCCGTCCCAGCCGGCGGGGTCCAGACCGGCGTCGGCGAGCGCCTCCCGCGCCGCGACCAGCGCGAGCAGCGCGCTCCGGTCGGGCCGCCGGGCCGTCACCGCCCTGCCGAGGTCCCCGGGGAGCGCGGGCGCCCGGCAGGCGAGGTAGCGCAGGCCGTCCCGCTCTTCGAGGGCGGCGGTGGCCTTCCCGGCGCGGACGGTCTCCCAGGTCGTCGCGGCGTCCGCGCCGGCCGGGGTGAAGAGACCGATGCCGGTGACGGCGGCCCCGGCGCCTCGGCCGCCGCCCGTGCTCGCCGCGCCCCCCGGCGCCGGGCCCGGCATCAGGCCACCCCCGCGTACCGGCAGACGAGGTCCTCGATCGCCGCGACCGTGGGCGACGCGTACAGCTCCTCCTCCGGGACCGGGACGCCCCGCTCCTTGCGGAGCACGAGGGCGAGCTCGGTGAGGAGGAGCGAGTCGAGCCCGGCCTCCTCGCGGGTGGACTCCGGGGTGATGTCCGCCGGGTCGAGACCGAGCGAGACGAGCAGGGTCTTCAGTTCGTCGAAGGTCATGGCGTTCCTTGGGGGGCAGAGGTCGGTTCAGTGCGCGACGCACGCGCGCGCGTGGTTCAGGCCGAGCAGCACGCACACGTCCGTCAGGAGCGGCACGTGGTACGCGAGCGGCCGGGGCCCCGCCTGGTCCGGGCGGGAGACGAAGCCGCCGTCCGGCCGCTGCCGCTCCAGGAGGTGGCGCACCGCCCGCCCGGTCGCACCCCGGGCGGACGGCACGGTCGGTGTCCGGGCCACCGCGATCAGCGAGTACGCCGTGCTGATCGGGTCGCTCGGATCGGACGGCACGTGCCCCCAGCCGCCGTCCGCGTTCTGCGTGTCGAGCAACCGGGACACGGCCCGCGCCCGGGCCCGCGCCACCTCCGCCCGGGCCGGATGCCCGGGCGCCACGGCCAGGAAGGAGTCGTGGGCGAGGACGGTACGGAACAGGGCGTTGCTCTCGTTCAGGCTCCAGCTGCGCTCGAAGGAGCCGGCGGCCTCCTGCCGGGCCGCGACGAACCGGACGGCGGCCTCCACCGCCGGCCGGTGCGCGGGCTCGGGAGCCAGCGCGTTCACGGCCGCCGCCGTTATCGCCACCTCGGAGGCGGTGCCGTGCTCGAAGGTCGGGAAGCCGCCGTCCGCACCCTGCCGGGCCAGCAGGTACCGCTCGCCGGCCGCCACCTCCGGGCCGAACAGCACCGCGCCCGTCGCCCGCAGGAACTCCACGCAGTACGAGGTGTCGTCCACGTCGCTCTGCCCGACGCCCCGGTCGAACCCCCAGCCGCCGTCGGGGTTCCGGTGCTCCACCAGGGCCGACGCGAGGGCCCGCAGGGTGTGCGCCGGAGCTCCCGCCCCGGCCAGCGCGAGCCCGCCGGTCGCCGTCGCGAACACGTCCATCCCCGTGATGAACGGCAGCCCGCCGTCCTCACGGAGCCAACCGCGCAGCTCCCGCGCCCGCGCCCGTGCCGCCTCCGCGTACCGGGGGCGCAGCCGCAGCGCGAGCAGCGCGAGGATCCGGGCGAGGTGGTTGCCGTACGGGGGCGGGCCGGGCAGCGCACAGGGTTCGAGCGCCCGCCAGTCCTCCTCCGTGACGAGCCGCGGAGCACCCGTCCCGAAGGCGTACAGGACCTTGAGGGCGGCCATCTCCGTGATCAGCCACCGCTGTTGGCCGCGCGCCTCGAAGAGCGTCTCGGGGGAGGGGAGTTCGGAGAAGGGGTGGGCGCCCAACTCGGCCAGGAGCGTCTGGAACATCAGCCGCTTGCGTCCGGCCGTGAAGTGGTCGAAGCCGCCGAGCAGCCGGGCGAGCGCGCCCCGCCCGTCCACGTACTCGCCGAGGGCCGCGCGGGCGGCGGCCTCCTGCACGGGGTCGGGGGCGCCCTCGTCCACGGCCGTCTTCAGCCGGCGCATCAGCCGCTCCTGGGCGTCCGGGTCCACGCCCGTCACCGTGAGCAGTCGCAGGGCCAGGGCGGATTCCAGGATCCGGCTGTCGCACGGCGCCCGGAGCAGTCCCCCGGGCCCGGCGGCCGCCACCAGACGGGTGGCGAGCCGTGCCCGGGCGCGGTCGAGCGGCTCGGTCCCCGGGTGGGGCTCCGGCCGGGGTCCGGGGACGGCGAGGGAGGCGCCGGGTAAGGGCAGCGCGCAGTACGTCATGGGGAGGTGTCCTTCGGTGCTGTCGTACGAAAGGCGGGGTGCCGGCCAGGGGAGGTCGACCAGGGGGCTTCGGGCGGCGGGAAGGCGCTGCGCGCGCTCCGCGCCGTGCGGCCGTCGCGCCGTGCGGCGTCCGTGCCGTACGGGCTCCGCGACCACGGTGGTCGGCGGGGCGAGAGGCGCCGTGCGGTCTTCGCGCCCCGGGCGGTCAGCCGGGGAAGAGGCGCCGCACCGCCTCCGCGCCGGCCGGGACCAGCGGGGTGTAGCCGCCGGTCAGGACCGCGAGCGGTGCGACGAAGCCGCACCAGGCGATCTCGCTCGGATCCGGCCGGGGCGCGCGGTCCACCACCCAGCGGTGGACCGTCAGGAAGCAGGCGCCGTGCGGATCGTCGACGCGGATCCGGTACGCCTCCGTCAGGCCGGGCGCCTGCTCCCAGCCCAGCTCCTCCCGGAGCTCCCGGAGCGCGGCCGCCCGGTACTCCTCGCCGCTGCGGACCGCCCCGCCGATCAGGACGTCGTAGTGGTCCGGGTAGGCCGGTGCCGAGGCGGTCCGCCGGTAGAGGAGGACCCGGCCGGCGTGGTCGGTGCAGACGGTCGCCGCGTACCGGCGGAGCAGTCCGGTGGGCGGCCCGGCGGCCCGTCCGCCCTGGGCGACCACCCGGTCCCGGGGGTCGACGTAGTCGACGCGCTCGGAGACGTACCCCTCGGAAGCGTGCCTCTCGGAGCCGTGCCTCTCGGCGGCGCACCCCTCGGCGGCGTACCTCCCGGCGGCGCGCGTCTCGGGGCCGCGCCCGTCGGGCGGGAACGCCCCGGACGGGCGCCGGTCCGGTGCGGGCGCGTTCACGGTCGCTCGCGGACGCGCGCGTGCAGCGGACCGGCCGGGCGCAGGTTGATGCCGAACACGGGCTCGCCCACCGGTCCGGTCGTCTCGACCGTGAACCGGGAGAGGAGCGCGCCGAGCAGCACCTCCATCTCCCGCATGGCGAACCGCGTCCCGAGACAGGCGCGCGGGCCGATGCCGAAGGGAAGGTACGCGCCGGGCGGCAGCGGCGACCGGGCCGGGAAGCGGCCGGGGTCGAAGGCCTCGGGCTCCGGCCAGACCTCCGGGTCGCGGTGGGTCAGGTAGGGGCAGACGAGGAGGTCCGTACCGGCCGGGATCGCCCAGCCGTCCAGCGTCTCGTCCGCCGGGCTGTGCCGGGGCAGCAGCCAGCCCGTCGGGTAGAGCCGCAGCGTCTCGGAGAGCACCGCCTCCACGGCCGAAGCGTCCCCCGCCGCCCGCTCCATGATCTCCGGGTGTGCGTCGAGCAGGACGAACGCCCAGGTCAGGGTGCGGGCACTGCTCTCGTACCCGGCGACGAGCAGGGTGACGAGCTCGTCGCGGATCAGCCGGTCCGTGTACGCCGGATCCGTCTCGGCCGCGTCGAGCAGCCGGTCCAGGACGCTGGGACCTGCCGTGCGGAGCCCACCGGGCTCGCGGGCCCCGGCACCGTCCCTCCGGTGGCGGACGCGGGCGTCGGCGAGCGCCCGGAGGATCCGCTCGTCGAGCGCGGCGATCGCCGACTCGACCTCCGGCGGCAGCGCGGTCGCGCCGCCCACGTCGGCGGGGAGCGCGGCGACGATGTCCTGCACGGCCGCCAGGTCGACGTACGTCTCCTGGTCGAGGGGCCGGTCCGTGAGCGAGCGCCAGATCGTGTCGACCGTGAAGAACTGCACGTCCTCGGCGATGTCGGTCGGCACGCCCCGGCGCGCCCGCTCCGTCCAGCGGTCGACGACGCACGCCGCCGCCCCCGCGATGTGCTGCTCCCAGCGCTGGATGCCCCGGCCCGTGAACATCGCCTGGAGCAGCTTCCGCTGGGACCGCCAGGCCTCGCCCGTGGCGGTCAGCATGCCGTCCCCGAGGAGGGGTCTCGCCCGGTGCGACCGCTTCACGTACCGGTCGCCGCCGACGCCGAGCACCTGGTGCACGTGCCGGGGGTCCGTGACCAGGACCGCCGCCCGGCCGCCACGGCGGAATCCGGTCAGCCGGCCCGGCGTGTGCGCCTGGCGGAGGAGGTCCACGAGGGGTGCTCCGGAGGCAGTCCAGGCCGTCACGGCGTCGTCGTCGAGGAAGTCGGGGAGCATGCCATCCGTCACGCATTGCGATTGCATGATGACGTATCGTAGCGGCCCGTGCGATCTTCAGATCCGGTTCGATCTTCCGCAGGGGTGCCGCTCGGGGTGCTCGACCGGCTCTCCCTCGACGTGGCGGCACTGCATGCGACGGACTCCGCCCTGCACCTCGGCGGCTTGATCGTCTTCGAGGGGGAACCGCCTTCCCGCGCAAGGGTGTTGGATCATCTGAGGCGTCGCGTCGGCCTGCTCCCCGAGCTCGCCCACCGGCTCGCGGGCGACGCGGGGCGCCCCCGCTGGGAGCCCGACCCCGGCTTCGATCCCGATCTTCACCTGTACGAGCTACCCGGAGGCGCCGACCCGTTGACGGTCGTCGCCGAGCTGCTGCGGCAACCCCTGCCGCGTGACCGGCCGTTGTGGGGGCTCTGGCTCGTCCGCCGGGCCGGCGGCGGGCGATGGGGGCTCTGCTACCGCGCCCACCACGCCTTCCAGGACGGTGCCGCCGCCGTCGCCACCCTGGAGCGGCTGCTCGGCCCCGAGGAGGCGCCGCGCCCCAGGACCCTCACCTTCCGGCCGCCCCGGCCCGTGCCCTGGGCCGCCGTCCTCCCCGAGTTCCGGCCGCCGCGCCGCGTCACCTGGTGGCCGGCCCTCGACACCCCGCCCGCCCAGTCCTACGCCGCCGCGTTCGCCGACGTCGACACCGCCCGGCTGCACGCGCTCGGCCGTCTGACCGGGGCCACCGTCCCGCAGCTCTGCCTGGCCCTGACCACCGGGGCGCTGCGCGCCTGGCACCCCGAGGGCTGGGGGCCGGACGGCCCCGGTCACGGCCGGGGGCTGCGCGCCAACCTCGGGATCAGCGTCCGGGACCCCGACGACCCCCGTCCCCTGCTCGGCAACCGGGTCGCCGTCGCCGGGGTCGACCTCCCCTGCGGCGAACCCGACCCGGCCCGGCGGCTCGCCCGCCTCGGAGGCGCCCTCGACCACACCCGGCTCGCCCGGCTGGCCGACGCCCACCGGGTCGTCCTGCGCGGACTTCCGTACCGGATCGGCCGCCTGGCGCTCGCCCGCAGCATCGACGCCCGGTACACCCCGCTCAGCGTCGCCGACCTCCGGATCCGGCAGCCCCTCGACTTCGCCGGAACCCCCGCGGCCGGGGTGTACGCCCTGCCGGTCATGGTGCCGGGCCAGCCGCTCTTCGTCGCCTGGGTCGTGCACCGCCGCCGCCTCCATGTCACCTTCCTCACCGACCGCGCCCTCGCCGACGCCGAACGGCTGCCGGAGGCATGGGAGTCGGCCCTCGTCACGTACGAACGGCTGGCCGGGGAAGGGGCGTTCGCCGGGGCGTGCGGGTTGTTCGGGCAGGCGGGTGAGGGCCCGCTCGCGCGGGCGAGTGACGGCGCGTTCGCGCGGGCCGAGGGCGGGGTGGGGGCGCCGTGAGCGGCTCGGATCCGGTGTCCCCGCGGCCGCCCGACCGCGGGCAGGAGCCGTCACCCGACCACGGACAGGAGTCGCCACCCGGTCGCGGGCAGGAGGCCTCGCCCGACCATGGACAGGAGCCGCCGCCCAGCCACGGGCAGGAAGCGCCGCCCGACCACGGACAGGAGCCGTCGCCCGACCACAGGCAGGAGCCCCGGCCCCGGGGCGGGGAGGCGCCCCCGCCCCCGTACGGCCAAGCGCCCCCGCCCCGGCACGGGCGGGCTCCCGGGGCGTGGCCGCTGCTCGGGCATCTGCCGTATCTGGCCACCCGGCCGCTGGCCTTCCTGGACTCGCTGCCCGGCCACGGCGACGTGGTCCGGGTGCGGATGGGGACCCGGACCGCCCACGTGGTCAGCCACCCCGCCCTCGTCCGCCGCGTCCTCACCGACCGCGGCTCCTTCGACCGGAGCGGCGTCCTGTACGAGAAGGTCCGCGCGCTCCTCGGCAACGGCCTGGCCACCTGCCCGAACGCCGAGCACCGGGACCAGCGGCGCGCCCTCCAACCGGCTTTCCGTCCCTCCCTGATGGACCGCTACGCCGCCGTGATGACGGCCGAGACCCAGGCCCTGACCGGGCGCTGGCGGCCCGGCGCGGTCGTCGACGTCACCGAGGAGGCGTTCCGGCTCACGACCGCCGTCGCCGTCCGCACCCTCTTCTCCGCCGGCATCACCCCGCGCGCCGCGGAGGAGCTGCGCGAGGCCCTCGAAGTCCTGCTGCGCGGGGTCTACATGCGGGTCGTGGCGCCGGCCGTCGACCGGGTGCCCTCCCCGTCCCGCCGCCGCTACCACCGGGCCCTGGCCCGCTGGCGTACGGGCGTCGCCGCCATCGTCGCCTCGTACCGGGCGACCGGGGTGGACCACGGGGACGCCCTCTCGCTGCTGCTCGCCGTGCGGGACGAGCGCGGCCGGTCCCTGTCGGACGCCGAACTCGGCGACCAGGTCGCCACCCTGGTCCTGGCCGGCGCCGAGACCACCTCCTCGGTCGTCGCCTGGGCCCTGCGCCTCCTGGTCGACCACCCCGAGGCCGCCGCCCGGCTGCGCGAGGAGCTCGACGCGGTCCTCCCGGGCCGCCCGGTCGCCCCGGCCGACCTGCCCCGGCTGTCGTACACCGCTGACGTGGTGCGCGAGGTGCTCCGCCTCTACCCGCCGGCCTGGGCGGTCACCCGCACCGCCACCCGCGAGACCGAGCTGGCGGGGAGGCCGCTGCCGCCCGGCTCCACGGTGATCTGCTGCCTCTACCTGCTCCACCGGCGCCAGGAGCTCTTCCCGGACGCGGCGCGCTTCGACCCGGGGCGCTGGGCGGCGGAGGAGGTGCCGCGGGACGCCTGGCTTCCGTTCGGGCTCGGTGCCACCAAGTGCGTCGGGGACGTGTTCGGCACGGTCGAGGCCACCCTCGCGCTCGCCGCGATCGCCTCGCGCTGGCACCTGACCCCGGTCTCGCCGCGCCCGCCCCGCCCGGTCCCGCGCATCGTCCTCTCGCCGGGGCCGCAGCCGATGCGGCTTGCCGAACGGTGAGCGGAGAAGCGGGCCCCAGCCTTCGTTCACCGAATTGTAAGGAGCATCAACCGCGATCGCCCCTATACTCACCTCATGTCCGACATCACTGTCCGGCGCGCCACCGCCGACGACTCCAAGCGGCTCACCCGGCTCGTCCGGACCTCAGGGGCCTACCGGGGCGACTACGCCGTCATGGTCGAGGGGTACCAGGTCGGCGGCCCGTACATCGAGCACCACCCCGTCTTCGTCGCCGTCGACGACGGTGACGGCGGCCGGGTGCTCGGCTTCTACGCGCTCCTCGTCGACGAGGCCGAACTCGACCTCGCGTTCGTCGCCGACGCGGCCCAGGGGCTCGGCATAGGCCGGCTCCTCATGGAGCACATGACCGGGCAGGCCAGGGCCGCCGGACTCGACTCCGTGCGGGTCGTCGCGCATCCGCCGGCCGAGGAGTTCTACCTGCGGACGGGCGCCGTCCGCACCGGCACCGTGCCGCCCACCGGCCGCATCCACTGGGAGCGCCCCGAGCTGCGGTACGACGTCGCGTGACCGCCGCCCAGGACACCCGGGAGCGGGAGCGGGACCGCCGCAAGGTCTTCGCCGACCTCACCCCGCTGCGCACCTCCGCGCACTACCGCCGCCTCTGGTTCGGGAACACCGTCTCCTGGGTCGGACAGGGCATGACGGCCCTCGCCGTCTCCCTCCAGGTGTACGACATCACCCGCTCGCCCTTCTCCGTCGGGCTCGTCGGCCTCTTCGCCCTCGTCCCGCTGGTCGTCTTCGGCCTGTACGGCGGCGCCATCGCCGACACCGTCGACCGACGCAAGCTCGGCCTCGCCAGCGCGAGCGGCTCCGCCGTGCTGTCCGTCGCCCTGGCCGCCGCCGCGTTCGCCGGCTTCCACCACGTCTGGTTCCTGTACGGGATCGTCGCCCTCCAGGCCGTGTGCGCCGCGCTCAACGCGCCCGCCCGCTCCTCGATGATCCCCCGGCTCCTGCCGCCCGAGCAGCTGCGCGCCGCCAACGCGCTCAACTCGATGGTCACCACCTTCGGCACCCTCGTCGGGCCCAGCCTCGGCGGCCTGATCGTCGGGTTCGCCGGCTACCAGACCGCGTACCTCGTGGACGCCGTCGCCTTCACCGCGAGCCTGTACGCGATGTGGCGGCTGCCGTCCATGCTGCCCGAACGCACGGGCAGCAAGAGGGCCTCGGTCCTCGACGGGCTCCGCTTCCTCGCCACCCGCCCCAACCTGCGCATGACGTTCTTCTCGGACTTCTGCGCGATGATCCTCGCCCATCCCCGCGCCCTGTTCCCGGCCGTCGCCGTCCTCTGGTACGGCGGTGACGCGAAGACCACCGGACTCCTCGTGGCCGCGCCCGCGTTCGGGGCGCTCCTCGGCGGGGTGCTGTCCGGCTGGCAGGGCCGCATCCGCCACCACGGGCAGGCGATCCTGCTCGCCGTCGCCTCCTGGGGCACGGCCGTCGCCGTCTTCGGGCTGACCCGGAACCTCTGGCTCGGGCTCCTCCTGCTCGCCCTCGCCGGCTACTCCGACACCGTCTCGATGATCTTCCGGAACACGATGATGCAGGTCGCCGCCCCGGACGAGATGCGCGGCCGGCTCCAGGGCGTCTTCATCGTGGTCGTCGCGGGCGGGCCCCGCCTCGGCGACTTCCTCGCGGGCTCCGTCGCGGACCTCACCTCGCCGGCGGTCGCCATCACCGGCGGCGGGATCGCCTGCGTCGTCGCGATCGGACTCCTCGCCCTGTACGGACGCGGATTCCGCCGCTACGACGCCCACGACCCGACTCCCTGACCCCTAGGGGGTATCTCGCCGATCAGGCCGGGCTCGCGGGGGATGGTGCCGCGCCTCGCCGCGTTGTCGTCGGTCGCCGACGCTCCGCGTCGCCTCCCTCCTCCGCCTTGCGATCCACGGCACCATCCCCCGCTCCCTGATCCGGCCTGATCGGCGAGACACCCCCTGGAACAGCCCCTGCCGTCCTGGCGGTTGGCCGCCACGGCACATAACCGCCAGGAGCGACGGGGGTCGACTCCCGCCCCATGGGCCAAGACTCCTCGCGGACCCGGAACCCACCCCCGACCCCGGGTCCGCGAGGAGTTCGAACGATGACGTCGAGGACCGCACCCTTCGACAGAGGCAGGGCCGCGTTGCTCGCCGCGGGCATCTCCCTCGTGATGCTCTCGGCCGGGCAGACCGCCGCCGCCGCGAACACCGCCCCCGCCGTGCCGGACACCTTCACGGCGTCCGCGACCAGCCACACCGTCACCCTCGTCACCGGCGACCGCGTCACCCTCACCGACCTCGGCGACGGCG
Organism: Streptomyces sp. TLI_105; assembly: GCF_900105415.1. Classification (GTDB taxonomy): domain Bacteria; phylum Actinomycetota; class Actinomycetes; order Streptomycetales; family Streptomycetaceae; genus Streptomyces. The sequence goes on from NZ_FNSM01000001.1 coordinate 5,647,325, forward strand.
ACAGGACCGTCACCGTCGACCGGGCGAAGGGCGCCACCGGCGCGATACGCAGCCGGACCGCGAACGGCCGCGTCACCGTCGTCCCCGACGAGGCCCGCCCCTACCTCGACTCCGGCGCGCTCGACCCGCGCCTCTTCGACGTCACCGGCCTCGTCGAGCAGGGCATCACCGGCGAACTCCCGCTGATCGTCACGTACGGCGGGAAGAGCGCCCGCACCACCGCCGCCCCGCGCGGCACCGAGACCGTCCGCGCCCTGCCCAGCATCGGCGGGGCCGCCGTCACCGCCACCGACCCCACCGCCTTCTGGCAGGACTTCACCGCGCGCGGCACCCGGGCCGCCCGCGCCGCCACCCCCGGCAAGGTCTGGCTCGACGGCCGCGTCGAGGCCGCCATGGCCGAGTCCAACGCCCAGATCGGCACCCCCAAGGCGTGGGAGGCCGGGCTCACCGGCAAGGGCGTCAAGGTCGCCGTCCTCGACACCGGTGCCGACCTCGGCCACCCCGACCTCGTGGGCCGGATCGCCGAGACCAAGTCCTTCATCGAGGGCCAGGAGGTCGCCGACCGCGGCGGCCACGGCACCCACGTCACCTCCACCGTCGGCGGCTCCGGCGCCGCGAGCGACGGCAAGGAGAAGGGCGTCGCCCCCGGCGCCACCCTCGCCGTCGGCAAGGTCCTCAGCGACGAGGGATCCGGCACCGAGTCGCAGATCATCGCGGGCATGGAATGGGCCGCCGAGGACGTCGACGCGAAGATCGTCTCGATGAGCCTCGGCTCCCGTGAACCCAGCGACGGCACCGACCCGATGGCCCAGGCCGTCGACACGCTCTCCGCCGAGACCGGCGCCCTCTTCGTCATCGCCGCCGGAAACTCCGGCTACCCCGGCTCCATCGGCTCGCCCGGCGCCGCCGACTCCGCGCTCACCGTCGGCGCCGTCGACTCCGCCGACCGGGCCGCCTACTTCACCAGCCAGGGCCCCCGCTTCGGCGACCAGGCCCTCAAGCCCGACGTGTCGGCGCCCGGCGTGGACATCCTCGCCGCCCGCTCCCGACTCGTCCCCGGCAGCGGCCTCTACACCACCATGAGCGGCACCTCCATGGCGACCCCGCACGTCGCCGGCGTCGCCGCGCTGCTCGCCGAGAAGCACCCCGACTGGACCGGCGCCCAGCTCAAGGACGCACTGATGTCCTCCTCGAAGACCCTCGACGCCGGAGCGTACGAGCTCGGCGCCGGCGGGGTCGACGTGGCCGCCGCGATCGCCGCGAACGTCACCGCCACCGGCTCCGCCGACCTCGGCTTCACCTCCTGGCCGTACGAGGAGAGCAAGCCGGTCACCCAGACCGTCACCTACACCAACTCCTCGGACCGGCCGGTCGAACTGAACCTCGCCGTCGAGGGCATGCCCGCCGGGGTCGCCGCCCTCGCCGACACCGCCCTCACCGTCCCCGCCCACGGCTCCGCCTCCACCACCGTCACCGGCGACGGCACCGAGGCCCCCGTCGGGCAGTCCTCCGGCCGGATCACCGCCACCGCCGACGGCACGCCCGTCGCGCACACCGCCCTCGGCCTGGTGAAGGAGGAGGAGCGCTACACCCTCACCGTCCACGTCAAGGACCGCGACGGCGCCCCCACCCCCGCCTACCTGGGCGTCCAGCAGCTCGCCGAGAACGTGGACCCCTTCCCGGCCACCGTCGGCGAGTCCGGCACGCTCCGACTGCGCCTCAAGCCCGGCACGTACACCGTCGACACCTTCCTCGACGTGCGCGGCTCGGGCGGCAAGGACTCCCTCGGCCTCGGCTTCCTCACCGAGCCCGAGATCGTCCTCGACCGCGACCGCGAGATCACCCTCGACGGACGGCAGCTGCGCGAGATCCGCGCCGAGGTCGAGAAGCGCACCGAGACCCGCCAGCTCCTCATGGAGTTCGACCGCGAGGCGAACGGCGCCTCCTACGGCGGAGCCGTCCAGGTCCCCGCCGCGTACGACTCGATCTTCGCCGCGCCCACCCGGAAGCCCGCCACCGGCACCTTCGAGTACCGGACCGTCTGGCGCCTCGGCAAGCCGCTCCTGGAGGCGGGCGTCGACGGCGTCCGCCTCTCCGGCGCCACCCCGCAGGCCGGCGCGACCCTCCTCGAAGGCCGCCACCGCCTCGGCCTCGTCGACGCGGGCACCGGCACCCCCGCCGAGTACACCGGCAAGAACGCCACGGGCAAGGCCGTCCTCGTCCGGCTCACCGAGGGCGCCGACCCGAAGCAGCTCGCCCAGACCGCCCAGGACGCGGGCGCGAAGGTCCTGTTCGTGACCGACGACCGGCCCGGCCGGCTGATGGAGTGGTTCGGCACCGCCGACTACGAGGACCGGCCGCTCGCCGTCGCCACCGTGAACACCGCCGACGCGCACCGGCTCGCCGCCGGCGCCGCCCGGGGCCTGCGCGTCGACCTGACCGGCACCCGCTTCACCCCGTACGCCTACGACCTCTCCGAGGGACACCCCGGCGCCATCGGCACGGACCTCGTCTTCCGGCCCGACGAGGGCGAACTGGCCACCGTGCACTCCACGTTCCGCATGCCGACCCGGCGGGCGGAGCTCGGCGGAGAGTTCCGCTACTCGATCACCGACACCTTCCGGATCGGCTTCGGCTTCAAGGAGTGGATCGCCTTCCCGACCGAGCGCACCGAGTACGTCTCCACCGGCACCGGCCAGCGCTGGCACGAGTCCGTCGACCTCGGCGACTCCCTGGAGGAGCGCGGCGGCCAGTCCGTCTACCGGGGCGGCAGCCGCACGGAACTCGACTGGTTCGGCCCCGTCTGGCACCCGTGGCTCGGCACCGGCCTCGGCTGGGGCCAGCAGCGCACCGGCAACGACCTCCGCTTCAACACCCCCGGCTGGGGCGACTCCGGCACCGACCACACCGGCTTCGGCAACGTGTGGAGCGACGACACGATGAGCCAGTACACCGAGGTGTACGTGAACGGCGTCCGCGTCGACCGCAAGAAGAGCTCCGGCGCCTACGCCTGGGACGCCCCGGCGGCGGAGGCCACGTACAAGGTCGTCACCGACACCGCCCTCGACGCGGACCGCTGGCGGCTCGGCACCAAGGGCCACAGCGAATGGACCTTCCGCTCCGCCGAGACCCCCGACGACCGGATCACCTACCTGCCGATGCTCAACCTCGGCTTCGACCTGGACACCGACCTCCACGGCGACGTCCGCGCCGGCAGCCGGCTGCCCGTCGGCATCTCCGCCGAGTACGTGAAGGGCGCGGCCGGCACCGGCACCATCGGCACCGGCGCCCTGGAGGTCTCCTACGACGAGGGCACGACCTGGACGAGGGTCACGCTCAAGAAGTCCTCGCGCGGCGCCGCCTGGACCGGCGAACTCAGCGTCCCGTCCGGCGCGGGCTCCGTCTCGCTGCGGGCCGGGGCGAGCGACGACCGGGGCGGGTCGGTGCGTCAGGAGCTGATCCGCGCGGTGGGAGTGAAGTAGCGGAGTGACGCGAGGCCGGGCCCCTCCTCCGTCGAGGGGTCCGGCCTTCGTCGAGGGGCCGGTCTCCGTCCGCTCAACCGGCCGCCGGCAGCGCCTTCTTCAGCACCTTGCCCATGTCGTTGCGGGGCAGCGCGTCGAGGTAGCGCACCACCCGGGGACGCTTGTGCGGCGCGAGCAGCCCCGCCACGTGGTCGGTGAGCTCCGCCTCCGCCGGCGGCTTCTCCCCGTCCTGCGGCACCACCCAGGCCACGATCCGCTCGCCCAGATCGGGATCCGGCTCGCCCGTGACGGCCGCCTCCCGGACGCCGGGGTGGTCGAGGAGCGCGTTCTCGATCTCACCCGCCCCGATCTTGTAGCCGCCGCTCTTGATCAGGTCCGTCGCCTTCCTGCCCACCAGACGCACCCCGCCGTCCGCCTCGCGGACCGCCATGTCGCCGGTGCGGAACCAGTCGCCGTCGAAGGCCGCCGCCGTCGCGTCCGGCCGGTTCAGATAACCGGAGAAGAGGTTCGGGCCGCGCACCTGCACCTCGCCGACCGTCTCCCCGTCGAGCTCCTCCAGGACGGAGCCGTCCTCGTCCACAAGGCGCAGGCCCACCCCCGCGAGCGGCGTCCCGACCGTCCCCGGCCGGGGTTCGCCGCCCGGGCGCACGCTGGTGTTCATGAGCGTCTCGCTCATCCCGTACCGCTCCACCACCGTCCGGCCCGTCGCCGCCGCGATCCGCTCGTGGTCGTGCACCGGCAGCGCCGCCGAACCGGAGACGAGGAGCCGGGCGCGGGCCAGGGCTTCGGCGAGGTGCGGGTCCTCGTCAAGGGCGTCCGCGATCCGGTGGTACATCGTCGGTACGCCGAAGAGCATGGTCCCGCCGTCGCCCAGCTCCCGCCCGACGCCCTCCACCGAGAAGGCCCCCAGGTGCCGGACCTCGCCGCCGCGCCGCAAGGGGCCCAGGATCCCGAGGACGAGCCCGTGCACATGGAACAGCGGCAGCGCGTGCACCAGGACGTCGTCCGCCGTCCACGACCAGGCCTCGGCCAGCGCGTCCAGGGAGGCGGCGACCGCGCGGTGCGAGAGGAGGACGCCCTTCGGGGGACCGGTCGTGCCGGAGGTGTAGACGACGAGCGCGGTCGCCTCGGGATCGACGGGGGCGGTGGCAGGGGGCTCGGGAGGCCCGGGCGGCCCGGTGAGCTCGACGTCGACCCGGGGGAGCGCCGCGAGCCCCGCCGGCAGCTCGTCCCCCGGGCCCGCGAGCACCAGGTCGGGCGCGCTGTCGCCGAGGATGTGCGCCAACTCCCGCTCACCGGTACGCGGATTGAGCGGTACGGCCGGCACGCCGGCGAGCAGGGCGGCGACCACGGCGACGGCCGTGCGGGCGGTGGGCGTCGCCCAGACGGCCACCAGGCCCGCGCCCCCGACCCGCCCGGCCAGGGCACCGGCGGCGCGGGCCAGCTCGGCGTACGTCAGGGAGTCGGGGCCTACGCGCAGGGCGGGGCGGTCGTCGGACGGAACCGCCGGTTCGAGCTCGAGTTCGGGGAAGAGCGCACTCACCGGTCGTACTCCTCGGGTCGTCGAGGGCGAGGGGTTACGCCACGCATTCTGCCCCGCGAAAACCCTGCGCAGGGCCCGCTCGGGTGCCCACGCGGTTGGGGGCGCGCGCCGGCTGGGGCGGTACCCACCCTTCGCGCCCCCCGTTGTGGGCGCGCCGGCTGGGGCAGTGCCCGCTCGCCCCCGCCCACCCCCGTTGTGGGCAGTCGTTCCGCTGGGGCGGTGCCCACCCACCCCGTCGCCCCCCCCGTTGTGGGCAATCGTTCCGCTGGGGCGGAACGGGTGGGCACAACGGAACGGCGCCCCTTGCCGGGCCCAGGCTCCCGCGCCCTGACCCGCACCGACCTGTGCGGCGCACGTGTGGTGCGGGTCCAGGCGCGGAACGCGGAGGCGCCGCTGAGGTCGCCGTCCCGTGTGCCCACCCTCCCCCAAGCTCTCGGCTTCGCTCGAGCAGGGGGGACCCCCTCGCCCCCCAGCGGGACGATTGCCCACACGGGTGGTGGGTGGGAGCACCGCCCTGCGGGCGCAGCCCATATGGGCGGGGGCGGAAGGGGCACCGCCCCGCCGGGCGCGCCGCGGCGCGGCGCGGGGGTCAAGGACTGGTGGTGGTCAGTCTCGTCGGGTGGGGGTCCGGCGCTTCCTCGGCCGGTTCGATTCCCCGCATCCGACCGTACGCGTACACACACCCCGCCAGCGCCAGGTCCGACAGCAGCATGAAGCCGATCGAGTACGAGCCCTTCGCGCTGTAGATCGCGCCCATCACCAGCGGCGGCAGGAACCCGCCGAGTCCGCCCGTCGCGCCGACGATGCCGGTCACGCTGCCGACCTTGGCCTGCGGGGTGACCTGGGAGACCAGGGCGAAGACGGAGCCGCTCGCGGTGCCGAGCCCGGCGGCCATGACGAGCAGGGCGAGGGTGCCGCCGGGGTTCAGCGCCGGGTCGAAGGCCTGGACGATGGCGAGCAGGGCGACGATCCCGAGCGCGACGGCCGTCACGAGCGCCGGGTGGATCCGGTCCGAGAGCCAGCCGCCGATGGGGCGGAAGACGACCGTCACCAGGGCGAACCCGGCCGCCTTGGTGCCCGCGTCCGTCGGGTCGAGCTCGTACCAGGTCTTCAGGTACGTCGGCAGGTAGACGCCGAACGCGACGATGCCGCCGAACCCGATCGCGTACAGCGCTGACAGCTCCCACGTCACCCGCAGCCGTGCCGCCGAGCCCAGGCGACCGGCCAGGGAGGCGGTGGGGACGGGGCGGTCCGGGCGGTCCGTGATGAGGAACGCCGCGAGCACCGCGTACGCCGCCAGCGCGATCGCGACCACGACGAACGGTAGGTTCTCGGCGTGCTTGGCGATCCGGGGCGTGAAGTAGCCGGAGAGCGCGACTCCGCCCATGCCCATGCCGAACACCCCGAGGGCGAGTCCGCGCTTGGCGGGCGGGAACCAGGAGTTGACGAGCGGGATGCCGATGGCGAACGTCGTGCCGCCGAGGCCGAGGAGGAAGCCGACGACCAGCATCAGGCCGTAACTGTCCTTGACGACGATCAGGAGCAGCACCGGAACGATCGTCAGCGCCGAGACCAGCGGGAACATCAGCTTCGCCCCGTACCTGTCGGTCAGCGCCCCGGCCGGGATGCGGCCGACCGAGCCGACCAGGACGGGCACCGCGACGAGCAGGGACTGCTGGAAGGAGCTGAGGTCGAGCCGGTCGCCGTACCAGCTCGCGATGGGTGCGATCAGGTCCCACGCCCAGAAGGTGAGCGTGAAGCCGACGGTGGCCGTCACCAGGTTGCGGTAGGCCACCGCTGTGGGGGCCTTGGTCTCGGTGGTCACCCCTCCAGTCAAGATCCGGGGGAGGGGCTCGGCGCGCCGGACTGGTCCGTACGAGGGTCCTTCAGGGCCAGGTCACCGTGGTCGGCGGCGTGCCGTCGTCCTCGACGCGCAGTCGGGCGCCGTCGTTCCCCGCCGACACCTCGACCGTGATCGCGCCGACCCCCGGCCGCCGGTGCGCCGCCGCGAGCGCCCCGCGCAACACGGCGAGGAGCCTGTCCGCCGTCTCCTCGTCGACGAGCGTGTCGACCGCGCCGGAGAAGTGCACGGACGGCTGGAAGCCGAGCGGGACCGCGGCCCCGCCGGTCTCGCGCAGCACCCGCCCCCGGAAGGAGGCCGGCGCGTCCGCCGGCGGCTGCTGGAGGGCGAAGATGGTCGTCCGGACCTCCTGGATCGTCGAGTCCAGTTCGTCCACGGCCCGGCCGAGCAGCGCGTCCTCGTCGGAGGAGCCGGCCGCCCGCCGCCGGGTGGACTCGAGCATCATCTCCGTGGCGAACAGCCGCTGCACCACCAGGTCGTGCAGGTCCCGCGCGATCCGGTCGCGGTCCTCGAAGACGGCGAGCCGCTCCCGGTCGTGCCGCGCGTCCGCGAGGACCAGCGCGAGCGCCGCCTGGGAGGCGAACTGCGAGGCGAGCAGCCGTTCCACCGCCGAGTACGGCCGGCCGCCGCGCCGCCGGGGCAGGGCGAGGGTCCCGATGAGCTTCCCGCCGCTCTGCAGCGGCAGCATCATCGACGGACCGAAGCGGGACCGGACGTGCGTGGTCATCCGCGGATCGGTCGCCGAGTCCTCCACGAAGACGGGCTCCCCGCCGAGGAGTTGGACCAGGACGGGGGAGCCGGGTGCGATCGTCGTGCCGACCAGGTCGCCCGGGTCGTCCTTGGTGGAGGCGGCGACGATCTCCATCCCGCCCTCCTCGGTGGGCTGGAGCACCACGCCGGCCGAGGCGTCGGCGAGGATGCGGGCCTGCTCGGCGACGGTCGTCAGGGCGTTCTGGGCGGTGGCGCCGGTGAGCAGGGCCGTGGTCACCGCGGCCGCGCCCTCGATCCAGCGCTCCCGCTGCCGGGCCGTCTCGTACAGCCGGGCGTTGCCGATGGCGATCCCCGCCTGGGAGGCGAGGACCCGGAGCAGGGCGAGGTCCTCCTCGGTGAAGGGGCCCCCGCGCTTCTCGGTGAGGTACAGGTTGCCGAAGACCTCGGTGTGGACCCGGATCGGGACGCCGAGGAAGCCGTGCATCTCCGGGTGGCCCTCGGGGACGCCGGAGGAGCGCGGGTCGGTCGTCAGGTCGTCGAGCCGCAGCGGCCGCGGGTCCTGGACGAGGACGCCGAGCAGCCCGGTGCGACCGTCGGGGAGACGGCCGATCCGCCGGCGCTCCTCGCCGGTCATGCCGGAGGTGAAGAGCTCGGTGAGGCGGTGGCGCTCGGGGTCGACGACCCCGAGCGCCCCGTAGCGGGCCCCGGTCAGCTCGGTCGCGGAGTCCACGACGTGCTGGAGGGTGGTGCGGAGTTCGAGGTCCGTGCCGACGCCGAGGACCGCTTCGAGCAGCATGGGCAGGCGGGGGGAGTCCTCGTCCGTGTCCGCGCCCCCGGCGCCTTCGTCCATGATCGTCATGGTCTCATTGTCGTACGAACCCTCCGGAACCCGGATGATTCACTCTTCGTCGGCGAGCGGGTCCCGCTCCGCCAGCGGGTCCAGGACCATCGGCTGGACCTTGCCCTCCAGCATCGCGCCCAGCCCCAGGACCGCGCACACGTCCGGCCGTTCGGCGATGTGCACCGGCATCCCGGTCGCCTCCCGCAGCATCTGGTCGAGGCCCGGCAGCAGGGCGCTGCCGCCCACCATCATGATCCCGCGGTCCGCGAGGTCGGCCACGAGGTCCGGCGGGCAGTCCCGCAGCACCTTCCCGATGCCGTCGAGGACCGCCGTCAGCGGGGTGTGGATCGCGTCCCGTACGGCGGCGGTGTCGACGGTCACCGAACGCGCCAGGCCCGTGGCGACGTCCCGGCCGTGGATCTCCGTCCAGGCGGGTCCCTGCGTCGTCAGGCCGTTGCCGCTGAGCGCCAGTTGCAGCGGGCGCACCGACTGGCTCGGCAGCATCAGCTCGTGGTGGTGGCGCAGGTGCTGGATGACGGCGTGGTCGATGGCGTCGCCGCCGACGGCCATCCGCTCCGCCGTGACGATCGCGCCGAGCGAGAGCACCGCGACCTGCGTGGTCGCCGCCCCGCACACCAGGATCATGGTCGCGGTCGGCTGCTCGACGGGGAGTCCGCAGCCCACGGCCGCCGCGATCAGGGTGTCGACCAGCTCGACCCGGCGCGCCCCGAGACCGACGAGAGTCTCCACGGCGGCGCGCTGCGCGAGCGGATCGCTGTCGTGCGGGGTGCAGGCGGCCGCGCGCAGCCGGGGCTTGCGGCGCAGCTGCCGGCGCAGCTTCTCGCCGAGGAGGTGACGGAGCATCCGCTGCGCCATCTCGATGTCGACGACCGTGCCGCCCGAGACCGGGCGCACGACCCGGATGTAGTCGGGGGTGCGGCCGGTCATCTTCTCGGCGAGCGCGCCGACGGCGATGAGCGCTCCGGTACGGGTGTTGACGGCGGCGACGCTGGGCTCGTCGACGACGAGTCCGGCGCCCTTGACGAAGACCCGGGTGCGGGCGGCACCCAGGTCGACGGCGACATGGCAACGACGCAGCTGATCAAGGCTGACGGTCACGGCGGATCCTCCGGAGTGCGGTGCTGGCACGGGCGAGGGGGTCGCGATTCGCGGTCCTGTTCGCATCGTCCGGCCCTCCGGGGCGCGGCGCGCGCTGGGCTGCGCCGCCCGGGGCCCCGGGTGCGGGCTGTGCCGGAGTGCCCACTCCCGGTGAGGAAGGTCCGGAGGCGATCCTTCCCGAAGCGGGAGAATCACGGCGCCCCGCCGTCGACCTGCGGTTTCCACACAGGATCCTCACGTCCGCGCCTACCTGACGCCGCACCGGGCCGCATAGCCTGCGGGCCCCATGGACTACTGCCACGCGTGCCGGCGGCATCTCAACGGGGCCCTCGCCTGTGCCGGGTGCGGGACTCCCGTCGAGGAACTGCGGTACGAGACCCCCCGCATGCAGGACCCCACCCCGGTCCACGCCCCGGTCCACACCCCGGACCACGGTTACGGCGCCCCGGTCCGGTCCGCGATCCACGGCGCGCCGGACGGGTCCGCGGCCTATGGCGCCCCCGGGGCCTACGGCACGAACGGCCGGGCCGCGGCCTATGGCGCCCCGGGCCAGGCCGCCGCCTACGGCGCCCCCGGCCGCCCCGCGGCCTACGGCGACCCCGGTGGACCCACCGCCTACGGCGAACAGAGCAGGGCCGCCGCCTACGGGGCCCCGAGCCCGCCCGCCCCCGACGAACCGTCCCTGGACGGTGGGGCCGACGGGGACGACCTGGACCGGCCCGCGCCCGAGCACGTCTACGAGCTGGACGTCCTGGAACCGCCGCGTCCGGCCCCCGGCGGGCGCCGTGCCGCCGCCCGCGGCCGCTCGGCCACGCGGCGGGGGAAGCGATCGCGCTCGCGCCGGGGTCGTACGGTCCTCGTGGGGACGGTGGGCCTGGTCCTCGCGGCCGGGACGCTGAGCCTGGCGAGGCTCGCCCTGGAGGAGCCGCCGCAGGACGGCGCCGCCACCGCCGTGGAGGAGCTGGAGGTCACCGAGACCCCGCTCTCGCCCGAACCCGTGGAGACCACCGAATCGCCGGAGGGCTCGAGCCCGGCCCCGTCGACGGACGCACCGGGCTCCGTCTCCGCGCGCCCCCGCCAGGTGAGCACGGGATCGGGCTCGAACTCGGGATCGGGCTCGGGTACGGGTACGGGATCCGGTACGGGGGCGGGGTCGCGCCCCGGCACGGGCACGGGGGCCGGTGACGGTACCGGTCAGGGAGGCGGCGGGGCCCCGGCCTCCGCGCCGGTGACCACCGGTCCGGCCTCTCCGCCCGCCACGCCCACCGGGTCCGCCTCCGCGACGGCGGACGACCCGACGCCGGGCGGCTCGGGGACGCCCACGGGGCCGGCGCCCTCGACCACGGGCCCCACGCCGGGCCAGACCCCGACGCCCGACCCGACCCCGACGTGCACCCGCTTCCTCTGGTGGTGTGTCTGAGGCTGGTGGTGCGTCTTAGGCTCCCGGCTCCGGGCGCTTACGCCACGTCCGCGCCCAGCATCCGCTTCAGCAGGTCCCGGAGCAGGGTCCGTTCGGTCTCGGTCAGTTCGCCGAGCGGTTCGCGGGCGAAGTCGAGGGACTCGCGCAGCCGGCGGGCGGTGTCCAGGCCCTCGTCCGTGGGGACGGCCAGCTTGACCCGCCGGTCGTCCGGGTCGGGCCGACGCTCGACCAGGCCGCGGGCCTCCAGGCGGTCGACGATCCCGGTGATGTTGGAGGGCTCGCACTTGAGCTTCTGGGCGATGCGGCGCATCGGCAGCGGGTCGAGCGAGAGGAGGCCGAGGACGCGGGCCTGGGCGCCGGTCAGCGCGTGCTGTGCGGCCGCCTGCTCGTACTCCTCGTAGTAGCGCGCCACGACCGTGCCGATCAGCTCGACGACTTCGAGGGTCAGGGGGTCCGTGCGTGAGGTGGCCATGGGGACGAGTCTACTCGGATACTTGACAACATGAAATATCTAGGCGCATGGTTGTTTGAGGTAGTGAACCTTTTGTGATCTCAAGCTTTCCTGGAGGCCGTGCTCATGTCCGTTCTTCCCGCGTCCAGCCGTGAGTGGCACCTCGTCGCCCGTCCGCACGGCTGGCCCGTGCCGGCGGACTTCGCCCTGCGCGAGACCCCGGTCACCGAGCCCGCCGAGGGCCGCATCCTCGTGCGCAACCTGCACTTCTCCGTCGACCCGTACATGCGCGGCCGGATGAACGACGTGAAGTCGTACATCCCGCCCTTCAAGCTCGACCACCCGATGGACGGCGGCGCGGTCGGCGAGGTCGTGGCGTCCAACGCCGAGGGCTTCGCCGTCGGCGACCACGTCCTGCACGGCCTCGGCTGGCGCGAGTACGCCGACGTCCCGGCCCAGCACGCCACCAAGGTCGACCCGGCGCTCGCCCCCCTCTCCGCCTACCTCGGCGTGCTCGGCATGACCGGCCTCACGGCCTACGCCGGCCTCTTCGAGGTGGCCTCCTTCAAGGAGGGCGACGCCGTCTTCGTCTCCGGCGCGGCCGGCGCCGTCGGCAGCCAGGTCGGCCAGATGGCGCGGCTCAAGGGCGCCTCCCGGGTCATCGGCTCCGCCGGCTCCGACGAGAAGGTCAAGTTCCTCGTCGAGGAGCTCGGCTTCGACGCGGCCTTCAACTACAAGAACGGCCCGGTCAAGGACCAGCTCCGCGAGGCCGCCCCGGACGGCATCGACGTCTACTTCGACAACGTCGGCGGCGACCACCTCGAAGCCGCGATCTCCTCGCTCAACGTCCACGGCCGCGCCACCATCTGCGGCATGATCGCCCAGTACAACGACACCGAGCCGGTCCCCGGCCCGCGCAACATGGCGATGATCATCGGCAAGCGGCTGCGGCTCCAGGGCGTCCTCGTCGGCGACCACTACGGCCTGCAGAACCAGTTCGTCCAGGAGGTCGGCGGCTGGCTCGCCTCGGGCGAGCTGAAGCACCGCGAGACCTTCGTCGAGGGCATCGAGAACGGCGTGGACGCCTTCCTCGGCCTGCTCCGCGGCGACAACACCGGAAAGATGATCGTCTCGGCGACCCGCTAGTCTTCCCTCAGCCGCCGCGATCGTGGGCGCGAGTCGTCGGCGGAACGAACAAGGAAGACACCAGCATGTCGATCCAGCAGTCCGATGTTCTCTACACCGCCGTCGCCACCGCCGAGAACGGCCGTGACGGGCGCGTCGCCACCGACGACGGTCAGCTCGACGTCGTCGTGAACCCGCCCAAGGCCATGGGCGGGTCCGGCGCCGGCACCAACCCCGAGCAGCTCTTCGCGGCCGGCTACAGCGCCTGCTTCCAGGGCGCGCTCGGCGTGGTCGCCCGCAACGAGAACGCCGACGTCTCCGGCTCGACGGTCACCGCCGAGGTCGGCATCGGCAAGAACGACGACGGCTTCGGCATCATCGTCAAGATCTCGGCGACCATCCCGAACGTGGACGCCGAGACCGCCAAGAGCCTGATCGAGAAGGCCCACCAGGTCTGCCCGTACTCCAAGGCGACCCGCGGCAACATCACGGTCGAGCTCGCCGTCTGAGCCACGGACGCGCGCACCGCGCGAGGACCGCACCCCGACCGACCGGGGTGCGGTCCTCGCCGCGTGCGGAGGGCTGCGGCATCATGTCCGTGTCCTGCGGACGGGGGGAGCCAGTGGTGTCGGACAATGGGTCGGAGCAGGCCGGTCACGAGCTGATCGGCGGGCGCTACCGCCTGGGCGAGCGGCTCGGCCAGGGCGGCATGGGCGTGGTCCGACGGGCCACCGACGAGCTGCTCGGCCGCCCGGTCGCCGTCAAGACCCTCGCGCTCGACTCCGGCGCCGATCCGGCGGGCGCCCTGCGGGAGGCCCGGGTCGTCGCCCAGATCCGCCACCCCCATGTGATCGTCGTCCACGACGTCGTCGAGCACGACGGCCTGCCCGCCCTGGTGATGGAGCTGGTCGACGGCGGCTCGCTCGCCGACCGGCTGGCGGCGGGCGAGGTGCTGACCCCGCGGGAGGCCGCCCGGCTCGGGCTCGACCTGCTCGACGCGCTGTCCGCCGCGCACGCCCGCGACGTGCTGCACCGGGACGTGAAGCCCGCCAACGTCCTCCTGGAGAAGGACACCGGCAGGGCGGTCCTGACCGACTTCGGCATCGCCAGCCTCCCCGGGGCGACGACCCTCAGCCGGACCGGGGTCTTCATCGGCACCCCGGAGTACACGGCGCCGGAGCGGATGCGGGGCGGCGACGCCGGACCCGCCTCCGACCTGTGGTCGCTCGGCGCGCTGCTGTGCGCGGCGGCCACGGGCACCTCGCCGTTCCGCCGGGACTCGATCGGCGCCGTCCTGCACGCCATCGTGTACGAGGAGATCCGGCCGTCCGAGCGGATGGGACCGCTCGTTCCCGTCGTCCGGGGCCTCCTCGAACGGGACCCGGACCGGCGCCTCGGCGCCGCCGAGGCCCGCCGGATGCTGGCCGCGTGCGCGGCGGGGGAGGAGCCGCAGCCGGCCGTGTACGCCCCCACCGCGCGCGAGACCGGGCCGTACGCCGTGCCGGTGCCGGCCACGGCCGGTGGAGACCTGGCCGCCGGGACCCGGGGAACCGGACTGCGCGGCAGGACCGTGCCGCTCGTGGCCACCGCCGTCGCGCTCTGCGTCGCGGTGGCGACCGTGATGGTGCTGCGCGCCGTCCAGGGCGAGCCCGCGACGGGGGCGTCGCCGTCCGGCTCGCGGAGCCCCTCGGCGACGTCCGCCCCCGCGCCCACGCCGTCCCGGCCCTCCGGCGCCGCCGGATCCGATACCGGGGCGTCCGCGTACCGGGAGGTCGCCGACGCCGACGGGTTCACCGTGAGCGTCCCGTACGGTGCGCTCCGCTCCACCGACGGCGAGCGGGTGTTCTACACGACGGGGGACGGGGCCGTACGGGTCGGGATCAGGATCAGGCCGCTGCCGCCCGGCGGCGCGATCGGCGTGATGCGGTCCTCCGACGAGAGCGGCGCGAAGGACTACCCGGGGTACCGCGACGCCACGGTCGAGGAGATCACGCACAAGGGACTGCCGGCCGCGCGCTGGGAGTTCACGTGGAGCGGATTCACTCCGGCCGAGGGCGCCCGTCACACCGTCGACGTCTGCTGGGAGCGGGGCAGCATCCTGTACGACCTGTGGGCGTCCGCGCCGGTGGACCGCGCCGACGAGTCCGTGCGGGCCCTCGACGAGGCCCTCGGCTCCTTCCGTACGACCGGCGGCTGACCTGCCCCGGCGGCCTCCGGAGGCACCGATAGGGTGGCTCCCATGCGTGATTTCGGGGCGGGTTTCAGGTATTTGCTGCAGGGCCAGAAGTGGGTCGGCGGGCACGGGCGCTGGCTCGGCTTCGGGCTGCTGCCCGGCCTCGTGACGCTCGTCCTCTACGCCGGCGCGCTCGTCGGCCTCGGCTACGGCGCCGACGACCTGACCGCGTGGGCGACGCCGTTCGCCGACGACTGGTCCTCGCCCTGGCAGGGTGTTTTCCGCGGCGCCCTGACGGGACTCGTCTTCGCCTTCGGGCTCTTCCTCGCGGTGATCACCTTCACCGCCGTCACCCTCCTCGTCGGCCAGCCCTTCTACGAGTCGCTCTCCGAGGAGGTCGACCGCAGCGAGGGCGGCGAGGTCCCCGAGTCGGGCCTGCCGCTCTGGCGCGAGCTGTGGATCTCGGCCCGGGACAGCCTGCGGGTCCTGGTGCGGGTCGCGTTCTACGGCGTCCTGCTCTTCGCCTGCGGGTTCATCCCCGTCGTCGGCCAGACCGTCGTCCCCGCCGTCGGCTTCTGCGTCTCCGGCTTCTTCCTCGCCGAGGAGCTGACGGCCGTCGCGCTCCAGCGCCGGGGCGTCGAGCTCAAGGAGCGGCTGCGGCTGCTCCGCGGGCGCCGGATGGCCGCCCTGGGCTTCGGCGTCCCCCTGACGCTCGCCTTCCTCGTGCCGTTCGTCGCCGTCTTCCTCATGCCGGGAGCGGTCGCCGGAGCCACCCTGATGGCCCGCGACCTGCGCGGCGAGACGGCCGGTGACGCCTCCGACGAGGACGATCAGGAAAACGATCAAGAAGGCGGCAACCTTCCTTCCTCCGGTGGCGACCAGGAGGTGCACCACCTCCCCCACTGAAGAAGGAACACATGACGTCACACAAGCGGAAGACGGGCCGCCGCCGCGCGGTCATCGGCGGCCTCAGCGCCCTCGGCATCACCGGCGCGGCCGTCGTCGCCGGCACTCTGCTCGCCCCCGCGGGCGCGGCGGGAGCCGTCGCGGCCTGGCCGGAGGCGAAGGGCGACAAGCCGGTCGCCACGACCATCGAGGTCACCGGCACCTACGACGGCAAGCTCAAGCGCTTCCACGGCACCGGTGAGCTCGGCTCGGACGGCCAGGACGAGAGCCAGAAGCCGGTCTTCGTCCTCAAGGACGGCGCCGTCCTCAAGAACGTGATCCTCGGGACGCCGGCCGCCGACGGCGTCCACTGCCTCGGCAGCTGCACCCTCCAGAACGTCTGGTGGGAGAACGTCGGCGAGGACGCCGCCACCTTCAAGGGCACCTCCGCCTCGTCGGTGTACGCGGTGTACGGCGGCGGCGCGAAGAGCGCCTCCGACAAGGTCTTCCAGTTCAACGGCGCGGGCAAGCTGGTCGTGACCAAGTTCCAGGTCTCCGACTTCGGCAAGCTCGTCCGCTCCTGCGGCAACTGCAAGAAGCAGTACGCGCGGACGATCCTGATCAACGACGTGGACGTCACCGCGCCCGGCAAGTCGATCGTCGGCGTCAACGCCAACCACGGCGACACGGCGACCCTGCGGAACATCCGGATCCACGGCGACGCCAAGCAGAAGATCAAGCCGTGCACCCGCTTCACCGGGAACAACACCGGCAAGGAGCCCAAGGAGATCGGCACCGGCCCGGACGGCACCACCTGCCGCTACTCGGCCGCCGACCTCTCGTACCAGTAGCAGCCGAGTACCCGTAGCCCCGAGGGCCAGTAGCAGCCCCGAGTACCCGTACCGCGCCCGGCCCTCAGTCGTCGAGGGTCGGGTGCAGCTCGGGGCGGGCGTCCCACCAGGCCCGGTGGAAGGCGTTGTTGTCGACGTTCGCCAGGTACGCGCGGGCCGCCGCCCGGTACAGCAGCTCCGCCTGCGGGGCCGGTACGGCGGCCCGGTTCCAGGCGAGCCGGATGCGCCCCGTCACCGGGTCGCCCTCCAGGGGCCGAAGGACCGTGCCCTCCGCCGCCGGAGCCGTCGGCTGGCTCATCGAGATCGCCCGGCCGGACGCGATGAGGTCGTAGTGCATCTTGCGGTCGGCGACCCGGTGCCGCAGCGACGGGGTGAACCCGGCCTTCCCGCAGGCCGCGACCAGCGCCTCCGGGCCGCCGTCGTCGTCCTCCACCAGCGTCATCCAGGACTCGCCCGCGAGCTCGGCGAGCGCGATCCGCTCCCGGCCGGCCAGCGGATGTTCCGCCGAGAGCCGCACGCAGAACGGCTCCTTGGGGACGAGGGTGCGGGCCGTCGTCCCCTCGGGCAGCGGCACCTCGTGGTCGTTGACCTCCCCGTACAGGACGGCGTCGTACCGCCCCGCGCCGAGCTGCCGGGTCAGTGTCGTCGCGGAGTGCTCCACGGTGACGGCGATCTCCCGCCCCGCCACGACCTGCTCCAGCTCCCCGAGCAGCCGGTCGACGAGGACGAGCAGGATGCAGCCGAGCCGCAGCGGGGCGTGCGGGGCGACGGCCCGGGCCCCGGCGACCAGCGCGTCCATCTCGCCGAGCACGAGCCGCGCCTTGGCCAGCACGAACTCGCCCAGCGGGGTGGGCTCCACACCGTGCCGACCGCGCAGGAAGAGCTCTCCGCCGGCGACCCGCTCGATGCGCCGCAGCTGCGCCGAGAGGGCCGGTTGCGAGACCCCGAGCCGCCCGGCGGCCCGCCCCAGACTGCCCGCTTCCGCTATCCGGCAGACGGCTTCGAGATGCCTCAACTCCAGCTGCATTTCAGCAGCGTACGCAGCCGCGCACGGGCGCACCATAACCCGCGTCTTATGCCGGATGAGATGTCCCGAACTGGCCATGTCCACGCCCATACTCGGCGCGACGATCCGTCTCCCCCACCCTTGAACGGAGCACGACGTTGCACCCGACCAGACTCACGGCGGCCGTGGCCGCCCTGGCGCTCTCGGCGAGCCTCGCGACCGCCCTCGCCGGACCGGCGACCGCGGCGACCCCGCAGGCCCGACCCGTACCCCCGGGTCACGGCAAGGCGCTCGCCCTCGCCGCCGCCGACAGGGCCGCGAGCAGCGGTCTCGACGAGCTGCGGCACGGCGCCGACGAGGACCTCGTCCGGACGTCCGTCACCCCCTGGACGAACGGCCTGTACTACGCCTCGTACGAGCGCACCTACCGCGGCCTGCCGGTCGTCGGCGGCGACGCGGTCGTCGTCTCCGACAGTTCCGGCAAGGTCCGCGAGGTCACCGGCGCCCCGGCCCCCGCCATCAGGCTCTCCACGAAGGCGAAGGTGACGGCCGGGGCGGCCCTCGCCACCGCCCGGAAGCAGCTGGCCTCGGTCGAGAGCGCGAGCGCTCCGGAGCTGACCGTGCTCCTCAAGGACGGCAAGGCCGTCCTCACCTGGCACACCCTGGTCATCGGCCGGACCGCGCAGGATGCCCCGAGCTCCCTCGACACGTACGTCGACGCGCGCACCGGGTCCGTCGCCCGCGCCACCGACAAGATCCTGCACGCCGACGGCCGTGGCTACCACAACGGCAACGTCACCATCGACACCGCCGCGAGCTCGATGACCGACACCAGCCGTGGCTCCTTCAAGTGCGGCGGCCAGAACGGCAGCGCCTACACGGGCTCCTCGCCGTGGGGCAACAACGGCGCCAACGACCTGGTGACCGCCTGCGTCGACATCATGTACGCGGCGCAGAAGGAACACTCCATGCTCAAGGAGTGGTTCGGCTACAACGGCCAGAACGGCCAGGGCGGCATGGTCCCGGCCCGCGCCGGACTCTCCGAGGTCAACGCCTACTACGACGGTACGAAGACCACGTACGGGCGCGCCCAGACCGGCTCCAACCAGCTCACCGGCATCGACGTCGTGGCCCACGAGTACGGCCACGAGATCTTCGACCGGACGCCGGGCAGCTCGGGTTCGTCCAACGAGAACGGCGGCATGAACGAGTCGACGGGCGACATCTTCGGCGCGCTCACCGAGCACTACGCCAACAACCCGAACGACACCCCGGACTACACGGTCGGCGAGAAGGTCAACTTCTTCGGCGACGGCAAGCCGATCCGGAACATGTACAACCCCTCCCTCGTCGGCAACGACCCCAACTGCTACCCGCAGCTGACCTCCGGCACCGAGGTGCACGCGGCGGCAGGCCCGCAGAACCACTGGTTCTACCTGCTGGCGGAGGGCTCCAACCCGGGCGGCGGCAAGCCCAGCAGCCCGATATGTTCCGGCGGGCCGTCCTCCGTGACCGGCATCGGCATCCAGAAGGCCGGCAAGGTCTTCATGGGCGCCCTGCTCATGAAGACCTCCTCCTGGAACCACCTCGCCGCCCGCAAGGCGACCCTGACCAGTGCCAAGAACACCTACGGCAGCGCCGAGTGCAACGCCGTGAAGGCGGCCTGGAACGCGGTCGGCGTGCCGGCCCAGTCCGGCGAGACCGACTGCGGCGGCACCAGCACCCCGGACTTCTCGCTCGCCCTGAACCCGTCCTCGGGCTCGGTCCAGCCGGGTGCCTCCGTCACCTCCACGGTGAACACCTCCACCACCGGCGGCAGCGCGCAGACCGTGCAGCTCTCCGCGAGCGGCGCCCCGAGCGGGGTCACCGTCTCCTTCAGCCCCTCCTCGGTGACCTCCGGCTCCTCGTCCACGATGACCGTGCAGGTCGCCGCGGGCACGGCCAACGGCACGTACCCGATCACCGTCACCGGTACGGGCTCCGCCACGCACACGGTCACCTACCAGCTGTCGGTCGGCACCACGACCCCGCCCACCGGCTGCGACACCACCGAGTACACGTACCGGGGCACCCTGGCCTCCGGTCAGGCCGAGGCCCAGCCGGACGGCTCGTACTACTACTCGGCGACCTCCGGCACCCACGTGGGCTGCCTGCGCGGCCCGGCCGGGGCCGACTTCGACCTGTACCTGCAGAAGTGGAACGGGTCGACGTGGGTGGACGTGGCCGTCGGCGGCACGGCGACCGCGGACGAGGACACCAGCTACTACGGCACCGCGGGCTACTACCGGTACGTGGTCCACGCGTACAGCGGCTCCGGCGCCTACACGCTGGGCCTGAGCGCCCCGTAAGGGGATGAGCACCCCGTGACGGGGCGGGGCGGTGTCACGGACCGGGGGTTCCGTGACGGCCGCCCCGGAGGGCCGGACGGTCGTACGTCCCACGACCGTCCGGCCCTTCACCCGTGCTCAGCGCACCTCGGCGAGGACGAACCCCGGCTCCTCGGCCCCCGCGTCCGCGATCCGTTCGCCGTCCGGACCCCAGGCCCCGGCCAGGCCGACGCCGACCCCGTCCTCGTTGGCCCCCAGGACGTTGCCGAGCACCACGTACAGACCGAAGTCCCGGGCTCGTACGGGATACACCTTCTCGAAGGAGTCGTTGTCGGCATCGAGCACCGAACTCGCCAGATACACGGTGCACCTGTCGGACGCGGCCCGCTCGGCCAGCTCGGGGAAGCGGTTGTCGTAGCAGGTGGCCAGCGCGAACCGGATGCCGTCGAGCGCGAACCGCCCGTCGGCCCCGCCCGGTTCGAAGACCTCCGCCTCGACCCCGTACAGGTGCTGCTTGTCGTAGCGGGCGAGGAGCGAGCCGTCCGGGCCGATCACGAGCGTGGTGATCCCGGCGCCCGAACCGGCCGTCCTCACCGGCCCGTTGACCACGGCCGCCGCGCCGGCGTCCCGGCAGGCGTCCCGTACGGGCCGGAGGCGCGGGTCGTCCTCGGTGAGGACCAGGGCGGGGGTGTCGCGGATCAGGGACGGCTCGTACCCGGTGAGCGAGAGCTCGGAGAAGACCACGACCCGGGCCCCCTCCGCCCCGGCCGCCCGGACCAGGCCGGCGATCGTACGGACGTTGGCGTCGATGTCCCCGGCGACCGGGACGAACTGGGTGGCTGCGACGATCATGGCGGCCATCATCCCGTGTCCGACTGTAAGGATCAAGAGTGGTCCGAGGGTATTAGCTGCTCCGCCGTCTCGCGGAGCAGGCCCAGGAACGCGGTCGCCGCGACCGTCGGGGTCGCGGGCGCCGCCGCGCAGATCCGGCGGTACGGGACGTCCTCCGGGTGGATCGTGACGAGAGCGACGTCCCGTCGCACCGAAGCCGCCGCCAACGCGGGCACGAGCGTGACGCCGAGGCCCGCCGCCACGGCCCCCAGCTTGGCGATCCAGTCGTGCGCGAGCAGCCCGGTGCGCGGCCGGAAACCGGCGGCGACGGCCGGCCGGAACAGGGTGTCCTCCAGGCGCTCGTGGCCGACGATCCACTCCTCGTCGGCCAGCTCCGCGAGCCGCACGGCCCGCCGCCCCGCACACGGATGCCCCCGCTCCAGGGCCACCAGCATCGGTTCGTCGAGCAGGGGGTGCAGCGTCACGCCGGGCGGCGGGGGAACGGCGGCCGCGGGGCCGACCACCGCGAGGTCCTCCTCCCCGGCGACCACGAGCCCGAGGTGCTTGGCCGACGGCCCCTCGACGCGCGTGACCACGACCCCCGGGTGGCGCTCCCGGAAGGCGGCCTGCGCGCGCGGCACGAGGGAGGCGGTGGCGCTGGAGAAGGCCCCGAGCCGCAGCAGCCCGCCGTCGAGCGTGCGCAGCGAGGCCAGTTCGGCCCGGGCCGCGGCCAGCCGGTCCCGTACCGCCTCGGCGTGCGGCAGCAGCACCCGGCCCGCCTCGGTGAGCCGCACCCCGCGCGGCAGGCGCTCGAACAGCTCCGCGCCCATCTCCTCCTCCAGGGACTGCACTTGGCGGGAGACCGCGGACTGCGTGTAGCCGAGGGCGTGGGCGGCGGCGGTGAAGGAGCCCGCGCGGGCGACCGCGAGGAAGGCCTCGTACAGGCCATGCGAGAGGGGCATGGCGGCCATGCTAGACATTCGCTTGTGGCATGTACGGGGCGGTCCTAGCGTCGAGGACATGGAGAACACCCAGCTCTCGCAGATCGCCTTCCTCGGCCTCGGTTCCATGGGCCTGCCGATGGCCCGCCGCCTCCTCGACGCCGGCCACCCCCTGACCGTCTGGAACCGCACCGCCGCCAAGGCCGACGCCCTCGTCGCCGACGGCGCCGTCCGCGCCGCGACCCCCGCCGAGGCCGTCCGGGACGCCGACGTCGTCGTCACGATGCTCGCGGACCCGGCCGCCGCCCTCGCCGTCGCGGACGAGCTGATCCCGGCGCTGCGCCCCGGCACCCACTGGATCGACACCTCGACCGTCGGCCCGGACACCGTCGCCGCCCTCGCCGCCCGGCTCCCCGCCGGGGTCACCCTCCTCGACGCGCCCGTCATGGGCAGCGTCGACCGGGCGGCCACCGGTGAGCTGCTGATCCTCGCGGGCGGCGACACCGCGCCCGTCGCCGGCGTCCTCGACCGGCTCGGCACCGTCACCCCCTGCGGAGGCCCCGGCACGGGTGCCGCCCTCAAACTCGTCCTCATCAACGCCGTCATCGGCGGGGTCGCCCTCGTCGCCGAGGCCCTCGCGCTCGCCGACTCCCTCGGCCTGCCCCGCGACCTCGCGCTGCGCACCCTCGGCGCGGGCCCGCTCGCGGGCGCCGTCGGCCGGGCCACCGCCACCGGCTCGCACTTCCCGGTCGCCCTGGCCGCGAAGGACGTCGCCCTGGCGACGGCCACGGCGAAGCTGCCCGTCCTGGAGGCCGTCCACCGGCTCCTCGTCGAGGATCCGGCCCTCCTGGGCGAGGACCTGGCGGCCGTCGTCCGCTAGCCGCGCTCCTCGGAGCCGTACAGCAGCCGCAGGAAGTCCCGGAAGGCGCCCGGCATGTCGACCGCCGACGGGTCCAGGAGCCACTGGTACTGGAGGCCGTCCATCACCGCCGTGAGCAGGGGCGCGGCCCGCTCCGGGGTGAGGCCGCCGGGCAGCCGCTCGCCGAACTCCAGGCGCAGGACGTCCGCCATGTTGGCCCGCACCTGCGTGTACCGCTCGGTGAAGAACTCCCGCGCCGGATGCCCGTCGGTGACGCTCTCGCCGAGCAGCGCGGAGAAGGTCTGCACGATCCCCGGTCGCATCGCGTTGTACTCGACGAGCGACTCCAGGAGGTCCAGCCGCCAGCCCTCGCGGTCCCGGCCTCCGCTCGTGTCCCAGCGGTCCCGCTCCTCCAGGACCGCGACGAGCAGCGCCTCCTTCGTCGGGTAGTAGTGCAGCAGCCCCTGCTGGGTCAGCCCGACGCGCTCGGCGACGGAGCCGAGGGTGGCGCCCCGGTAGCCGCGCTCGGCGATCACTTCGAGGGCGGCGCGCAGGATGTCCGCGCGCCGTTCCTCGCTCCTGGCCCGCACCATCGCCGTGGCCCCCTTCCGCAGGTTCGTCCGTCCGACAGGACCGTACCCGCTCGCCCCGCCCCACGAGTAACGAAGAGATAACGTCACCTACCGATCTACAGGTAGGTGGGTGCACGATGGGCGGCATCGGGGTCATCGGCACGTCAACGAGGAGGTACGGCCATGGCGGAGAACACCGCGGAGACCGTGAGGAACGCGGTCGTCGAGGCGGCGCTCGGCAAGCTCGACCTGGACGCCAAGACCCGGCTGCTCGCCGGCCAGGACATGTGGTCCCTGCCCGCCCTGCCGGAGATCGGCCTGAAGTCCCTGGTCATGTCCGACGGCCCCATCGGCGTCCGCGGCGTCCGCTGGACCGCCGACGACCCCTCCGTCGCGCTCCCGTCCCCCACCGCGCTCGCCGCCGCCTGGGACCCCGCCCTCGCCCGCCGGGCCGGCCGGCTCCTCGCCCAGGAGGCCCGCCGCAAGGGCGTCCACGTCCTCCTCGCGCCCACGGTCAACCTGCACCGCACCCCGCTCGGCGGCCGCCACTTCGAGGCCTACAGCGAGGACCCGTACCTCACCGGCGCCATCGGCACCGGCTACGTCCGGGGCGTCCAGGACGGCGGCGTCGGCACCACCGTCAAGCACTTCGTCGCCAACGACGCCGAGACCGACCGCTTCACCGTCGACAACCGGATCGCCCCGCGCCCCCTCCGCGAGCTCTACCTCGCCCCCTTCGAGGCCATCGTCAAGAACGCCCGCCCCTGGGGCATCATGACCGCCTACAACCAGGTCAACGGCGTCACGATGACCGAGCACCACCAGCTCGTGAACGAGGTCCTGCGCGGCGAGTGGGGCTTCGACGGCTTCAACGTCTCCGACTGGATGGCCGCCCGATCCACCACCGCCGACATCGCGGGCGGCCTCGACGTCGCCATGCCGGGACCCGCCACCGTCTACGGCGAGGCCCTCGCCGCCGCCGTCCGCGCCGGCGAGGTCGAGGAGTCCGCCGTCGACGCCGCCGTGCGCAACGTCCTGCGGCTCGCCGCCCGCGTCGGCGCCCTCGAAGGCGCCCCGCCCGTCGTCACCGAACACCCCGCCGCCCTCGACGGCGACGCCCTCGCCCGGGAGATCGCCCGCCGCGGCTTCGTCCTCGTACGGAACGAGAACGGCGCCCTGCCCCTGAAGAACGGCACCGTCGCCCTCTCCGGCGCCGCCGCCCGCGACGCCCGGGTCCTCGGCGGCGGCTCCGCCCAGGTCTTCCCCGACCACGTCGTCTCCCCGCTCGACGGCCTCGCCGCCGCCCTCCCCGAAGGCGCCCTGACCTTCACGATCGGCGCCGACCCCAGCGAGGAACTCGCCCCCGCCGAGCAGGGCTTCACCCTCCGCGCCCGCTGCCGCGACGCCGCCGGGAACGTCATCGGCGAGGGCTCCCTGCCCAACGGCCAGGTCCAGTGGATCGGCGACGACCTCCCCGAGGGCGTCACCCACGAGACCCTCGCCTCCATCGAGGTCATCGGCACCTTCACCCCGCGCGAGTCCGGCGAGCACGCCTTCGGCACCCGTGGCCTCGGCGCCTTCACCCTCACCGTCGCCGGGGAGACCGTCTTCGACGGCACCCAGGTCATGGGCCCCGAGACCGACCCCTTCGAGGCCTTCTTCGGCTCCCCGGTCGAGCGCGGCAAGGTCGCGCTCACCGCCGGCGAGACCGTCGAGGTCTCCCTCCTGCACACCCTCGACAAGGAGTTCGCGGCCCCGCTCCCGGCCGTCATGTTCTCCTTCGTCCACCTCGGTCCCCGCCGTGACCCCGACGAACTGATCGCCGAGGCCGTCGAGGCCGCCCGCGCCGCCGACACCGCCGTCGTGGTCGTCGCCACCACCGAGCGCGTCGAGTCCGAGGGCTTCGACCGCAAGGACCTCGCCCTCCCCGGCCGCCAGGACGACCTCGTACGGGCCGTGGCCGCCGCCAACCCGAACACCGTCGTCGTCGTCAACGCCGGCTCCCCGGTCGAGCTGCCCTGGCGCGAGGACGTGGCCGCGATCCTGCTCGGCTGGTTCCCCGGCCAGGAGGGCGGCGCCGCCCTCGCCGACGTCCTCACCGGCGCCGAGGAGCCCGGTGGCCGCCTCCCCACCACCTGGCCCGTCGCCCTCGCCGACGCCCCCGTCACCGAGGTCACCCCGACGGACGGCGAACTGCACTACACCGAGGGCGTCTTCATCGGATACCGCGCCTGGGACAAG
The DNA here is from genome assembly GCF_900105415.1 of Streptomyces sp. TLI_105. GTDB lineage: Bacteria > Actinomycetota > Actinomycetes > Streptomycetales > Streptomycetaceae > Streptomyces. Next base: position 5,672,564 of record NZ_FNSM01000001.1, read on the forward strand.
GCCGGCGCCGTCCCCGCGTACCCCTTCGGCCACGGCCTCGGCTACACGAGCTGGTCGTACGACTCCCTGGTCGCGACCCCCGACACGGCCACCGTCCGGATCACCAACACCGGCGACCGGCGGGGCCGCGAGACCGTCCAGATCTACCTGGCCCCCGTATCGGACTCCGTGGAACGCCCCGCCCGCTGGCTCGCCGGCTTCGCGAGCGTCGAGGCCGCGCCCGGCGAGACCGTCGAGACCGGGATCGCGCTGCCCCGCCGCGCCTTCGAGATCTGGGACGAGGACAGGGGCGACTGGACCCTCGTCACCGGGGCGTACGAGGTCGTCGCGGCCCGCTCCCTCACCGACGCCCGCCTGACCGCCACCCTGGAGCTCTGACCCGACGGGCACCCCACGACCGGCCCCGGGGCGGCACCTGACAACCGCCCCGGGGCCCCTCACCCCTTCGTGATCCGCCGGTACGCCAGCTCCGCGAGCCGCGCCTGCCCGTCCTTGCTCGGATGGAACCAGTCCCAGGGGCTCAACTGCCCGCCGTCGAAGCGGAACCCGAAGACCGCCCCGCCGTCGTACCGGCAGCGCGCGTCCTTCGCGCAGACCTCCTCCAGGACCCCGTTGTACGCCACCACCCGGTCCCGCACCGCCGCCCGCCGCCGCTCGGCCGCCGGACCCAGGTCCTCCGCGTCCGCCAGCATCGCGCCGCAGATCCCCAGCTTCCACACCCGGAGCCCCATCGGGCTCAGCCGCCCCGTCGACCACAGGCGCTTCAGGTCCGGCACGCTCGCCACGTACACCTGCGCCTTCGGTGCGCCCGCCCGCAGCCGGGCGAGGGCCGCCTCGAAGGAGGCGCGGAAATCGGCGACCGGGGTCATGAGGTCCGGAGTGGCCCGGCAGGCGTCGTTCGCCCCCATCATCACCGTCACCAGCTCGGGCTTCTCGGCCGCCGCCCCCGCCATCTGTGCGGGGAGCTCCGCCATCCGCGCGCCCGTCCTGGCCAGGTTCCAGCTGCGGGTGGCCACCTTCTCCGGGCCGAGCAGCCGCAGCGCCAGGCTGTTGACGCCGGTGTCCGTCCCGGTCGCCCAGGACACCTCGGGGCAGTCCGCGAGGAGGGAGCACGCGTCGAAGGCGCGGGTCATGGAGTCGCCGACGGCCGCGACGGAGGCGGGGGAGACGTCCCACGACGGCGTCGGTCTCGGCTTCGGCTTCGGCGCGGACGCCTTGACCGGGGCCTCCTGCGGGTCCCCGGCCGTGCAGCCGGAGAGCGCCCCGCCGCACAGCAGCGCGGCCGTCGCGGCGGCGACAGCGGTACGGAATCGGCGTCGGCCGCGCATCCCCGGCCCCTCCTTCGGCGTCCTGGCGGGTGAAAGCTTCGTGTTCACCCGCCCCCGGACCGACCGTACGTCACACCGATGACGGTGCGGCACGGTAGCTTTTCCCCCGTCGAACCAGAGGCGCCTTTGCCGACCGGCTCCGGTAAATTACATCACGTCACATGCTGTCCCTTTTTTGATGGTTTGCGATGCTCTGCTCCTGATGCTGTTTACTGAGGCCGCTGGGAAGGCGAACCTCGTCCCACACTGGAGGTCCCGGTGACGACACGTGGAGTCCTGTACGTTCACTCCGCACCGCGCGCGATGTGCCCGCACGTCGAATGGGCGGTCGCGGGTGTCCTCGGTGCGAGGGTCCAGCTCGACTGGATCCGCCAGCCGGCGTCCCCCGGCACCTGGAGAGCCGAGTTCTCCTGGCAGGGCCAGACCGGCACCGCCTCCAAGCTCGCCTCCGCACTCCGCGGCTGGCAGATGCTCCGCTTCGAGGTCACCGCGGAACCCTGCCCCACCGCCGAGGGCGAACGCTACAGCGCCACCCCCGACCTGGGCATCTTCCACGCCGTCACCGGCATGCACGGCGACATCCTGATCCCCGAGGACCGGCTGCGGGCCGCCCTCGCACGCTCCGCGCAGGGCGAGACCCAACTGGAGACGGAGATCGCCAAGCTGCTCGGGAAGCCCTGGGACGACGAGCTGGAACCCTTCCGGTACGCGGGCGAGGGCGCCCCCGTCCGCTGGCTGCACCAGGTCGTCTGACGCGGGTGGATTCCGCCCGGGTGCGCAGGGGGCGCGCCGGGTGGGAGAGAAGTGACGCGTGACGGCGCAGCGGGGGCCGCGTTCGGCGCCGCGGTGGTCTTCCTGGGTGCGGGGGTCGTCGGCGGTGCCTGGCCGACGGGCTGGGTGGCACTGGTGTGCGCCCTGGTCCTGGCAGCGCTCGGGGCGACCGTTCTGGTGAGCCGGCGGAGGGACCGTACAACTCCCCGTGACGAGGGTACGGTCCTCGACAAGACCGGCGCCGGCCGGGCCACCGGCCGGTCCTCCACGGTGGCCGCCGGGGTCGTCTGGCTGCTCGCGCTCGCGGCCGCGGGGAGTTGGGGACTCATGGCGGCGGACGACGACGCCGACGGGGACAGGGCGTCCGGCAACCCCTCGGCCACGGCCCCCGCTTCGCCGACCGGGGGCGAGGCGGGCATCGCGTGGTCCGTCCCGGCGGTCGGAGCGAAGTACGACGAGGGGGTCGGCGCCTGGGCCCTCGGGGACACCGTCGGGCAGGGGCGGCTCGACGGGCTGTTCGCCTACGACTCCGCCGACGGCGACGTCCGCTGGAGCGTTCCCGCGCCGACCCGCGAGGCCCTCTGCGCGATGTCCCCGGACACCGAGCAGGGCATCGGCCTGATCGCCCACGGCCGGCACGAGGAGGCCTGCGCGACCGTCCTCGCCGTCCGCACCTCCGACGGCAAGGTCCTGTGGCGGAAGGACCTCACCGGCAAGGGCCTTCTCGCCCGGGGTCTCGCCGTCGGCGGCGGAACCGCCGTCACCGCCGAGGACGGAACCGTACGGGGTCGTTCCGCCGAGACCGGCGAACAGCGCTGGCAGCGGGCCTCCGACAAGGGCTGCGAGGTGCTCGCGGTGGACGCCGACGCCACCCGTGCCCTCGTCGTCGAACAGTGCGGCAAGGGTGCGCGGCTCGTCGCCCTGGACACCCGGACCGGCGCACGGCGGTGGATCCGGGAGCTGCCCGTCGAGTCCCGCGCCGAGGCTTCGGTCGTCTCCGTCTCCCCGGTCGTCCTCGCGGTCGACGAGGACGACAAGCGCGGCACCCACGCCTTCCTGGGCTTCGATGACCGGGGCGCCCCGACGGTGACCATTCCGCTCGCCGGCCCCGAGAGCCTTCTCTCCGCCCCCGGCGACGTGGGCAGCGGCCGCTCCACCCGGCCCGTCGTCCGTGACGGACGTCTGATCACCCTCGCCGAGCGCGAACTCGTGCCCGACCGGGTCGTCGCCCACTCCCTCACGGACGGCCGGAAGGCGTGGGAGTACCGCTCGGAGCACCAGACGACGGCGCTGGCGGTGGAACCGGACGGCCGCGTCGCGGTCCTGGAGAACCGGAACGGCGCGGCGGTCGTGCTCCTCGACCCGGCCACGGGCGAGGCGGGTGCGGTGCTCTCCGCGGAGGACGCGGCGGCGAAGCTGTCCATCGAGCCGGAACTCCTTGTCGCCCCCGGCGGCCGCCACGTCGTCGTGAACCACATCCTGATGCAGGCGGAACCCTCGGCCTTCGCCCTGCACTGACCCTCCGCACGACGAAGGCCCACCCCCGGGCGGGGGTGGGCCTCACGCGTGAGGTGCGGGTCAGACCGTGCGGAACGCCAGGACCACGTTGTGGCCGCCGAAGCCGAACGAGTTGTTGATCGCGGCGATCGTGCCCTGCGGCAGCTCGCGCGGCTCGCCGCGGACGATGTCGGCCTCGACCTCCGGGTCCAGGTCGTCGACGTTGATCGTCGGCGGGGCCAGGCGGTTGTGGAGCGCCAGGACCGTCGCGACGGTCTCGATGCCGCCCGCGCCACCGAGGAGGTGACCGGTCATCGACTTCGTCGCGGAGATCGCGACGTGGTCCAGGTCGTCGCCCAGGACCTTCCGCAGCGCCTTGATCTCGGCGACGTCGCCCTGCGGCGTCGACGTGGCGTGCGCGTTGAGGTGGACGACCTCGGACGGCTTGAGGTCCGTCGAGTCCAGCAGGTTCTGCATCGCGGCGGCGATGCCCCGGCCGGTCGGCTCGGGCTGCGCGATGTGGTGGCTGTCGGCCGACAGGCCCTGGCCGAGCACCTCGCAGTAGATGCGGGCGCCGCGGGCCTTCGCGTGCTCCTCGGACTCGAGGATCACGACACCGGCGCCCTCGCCGAGCACGAAGCCGTCGCGGCCGGTGTCGTAGGGGCGCGAGGCCTTCGTCGGCTCGTCGTTGTTCTTGGACATCGCCATCATGTTGGCGAAGGCGGCGATCGGCAGCGGGTGGATCGCGGCCTCGGTACCGCCGGCGACGACCACGTCGGCACGACCGGTACGGATCATCTCGACGGCGTAGCCGATCGCCTCGGCACCCGACGCGCACGCGGAGACGGGGGTGTGGACGCCCGCCCGGGCGTTCACCTCCAGACCCACGTTCGCGGAGGGGCTGTTGGGCATGAGCATGGGCACGGTGTGCGGGGAGACGCGGCGTACGCCCTTCTCCTTCAGCACGTCGTACTGGTCGAGCAGAGTGGTGACACCGCCGATGCCGGAGGCGATGACGGAGCCGAGCCGCTCGGGGGCGACGGACGAGTCCTCGCCGGCCGGGGCGGTGTAGCCCGCGTCGGCCCAGGCCTCACGGGCCGCGATCAGCGCGAACTGCGCCGAGCGGTCCAGCTTGCGGGCCAGCGGGCGGGGCAGCACGTCGCCGGGGTCGACCGCGGCGAGCGCCGCGATCTGGACGGGCAGTTCGGCGAAGCGCTCGCCCTCCAGGGGCTTGACGCCGGAGCGCCCCGCGAGAAGACCTTCCCAGGTCGACGCGGAGTCGCCACCCAGCGGTGTGGTTGCGCCGATACCGGTGACGACCACGGTGCGATTGGTCGAGCTCACAGGAATTCGTTCTCCATGTGTGTGATGGTCGGAATACGGCGCCACCGCCGGGTGGCGGACCGAGTCAGCGTGGACCGAGTCGGCAGGGGCCGAATCAGGCCTGGTGCTTCAGGATGTAGTCGGCGGCGTCGCCGACCGTCTTGAGGTTCTTGACGTCCTCGTCGGGGATCTTCACGTCGAAGCGCTCTTCGGCGGCGACGACGACCTCGACCATGGACAGCGAGTCGACGTCCAGGTCGTCGGTGAAGGACTTGTCCAGCTGGACGTCCTCGACCGGGATGCCGGCGATCTCGTTGACGATCTCGGCGAGACCCTCGACGATCTGCTCCTGGGTGTGAGCCATAGTGGCGCTCCTTCTTGCGGTTACTTCGGTAAAAGGGGGCTTCCGGAGGATCCGGTGTGCCTAGGGGAGGGTAACGACCGTCGCGGCGTAGACGAGACCCGCCCCGAAGCCGATGACGAGCGCGGTGTCGCCGCTCTTCGCCTTCCCGGTCGCCAGGAGCCGCTCCATGGCGAGCGGGATCGAGGCGGCCGAGGTGTTGCCGGTGGTCTCCACGTCACGGGCGACCGTGACGTGCTCCGGCAGCTTCAGAGTCTTCACCATCGAGTCGATGATCCGCATGTTCGCCTGGTGCGGGATGAAGACGTCCAGGTCGTCCGCCGTGATGCCGGCGGCGTCCAGGGCCTGCTGGGCGACCTTCGCCATCTCGAAGACGGCCCAGCGGAAGACCGCCTGGCCCTCCTGCGTGATGGCGGGGAACTTGATCTCGCCCTGCTCGTTGAGCGGCAGCTTCGAGACGTCGCCGCCGTGGAACTCGTTCCACGGCACGGTCTGCTTGATCGTCTCGGACTTGTCGCCCTCGGAACCCCAGACCGTGGGGCCGATGTGCGGCTCCTCGGAGGGGCCGACGACCACGGCGCCGGCGCCGTCGCCGAACAGGAAGGCCGTCGCGCGGTCCTCCAGATCCGTCAGGTCGCTGAGCCGCTCGACACCGATGACCAGGACGTACTCCGCCGATCCCTCGACGATCATGCCCTTGGCGAGCGTCAGGCCGTAGCCGAAGCCCGCGCAGCCGGCGGAGATGTCGAACGCGGCCGGCTTCCCGGCGCCGATCTTGTCGGCGATCTCGGTGGCGACGGCCGGGGTCTGCTTGAAGTGCGAGACCGTGGAGACGATCACGGCGCCGATCTGCTCGGGGGTGATCCCGGCGTCGGCGATGGCCTTGCCCGAGGCCTCCACCGACATGGCGGCGACCGTCTCCTCCGGAGAGGCCCAGTGGCGGGTGGAGATGCCGGAGCGCGAGCGGATCCACTCGTCGGACGAGTCGATCTTCTCGAGGATCACCTCGTTCGGCACGACCCGGGTGGGGCGGTAACCGCCGACACCGAGGATCCGTGCGTACGGGGCGCCCTTGCTGGGCTTGATCTTCGACATGTTTCTCGACACTCCTTGTCAGACGGCCGCGTGCTCGGCGATGAGCGTACGGGCCGCGTCGAGGTCGTCGGGAGTCTTGAGGGCGACCGTGGCCACCCCCGGCAGGGCGCGCTTGGCGATTCCGGTCAGGGTGCCGCCGGGGCACACCTCGATCAGCGCGGTCGCGCCGAGCTCCTGGAAGGTCTCCATGCACAGGTCCCAGCGGACCGGGTTCGCGACCTGGCCGACCAGACGGGCCACGACCTCGGCGCCGTCGGTGACGACCTGCCCGTCCTTGTTGGAGACGTAGCGGGTGACCGGAGCGGCCGGCGACAGCTCCTTCGCCGCCTCCTCCAGCGTCGCCACGGCCGGGGCCATGTGGTGCGTGTGGAAGGCGCCCGCGACCTTGAGCGCGACGACCCGGCGGACGCCCTCGGGCTTGTCCGCCTCCAGGGCGGCCAGCTGCTCCAGGGTGCCGGCGGCCACGATCTGGCCGGCGCCGTTCACGTTGGCCGCGGTCAGGCCGAGCTTCTCCAGGTGCGGGACGGTCACCTCGGGGTCGCCGCCGAGCAGCGCCGACATGCCCGTCGCGGTGATCGCGGCGGCCTCGGCCATCGCGAGACCACGGGTACGGACGAGGCGGAGCGCGGCGGTGTCGTCCAGGACGCCCGCGAACGCGGCGGCGGTGAACTCGCCGACGCTGTGACCGGCGACGACGCCGGGCGTCCCCGCCGCGTCAGCGGCTGATGTCCCAGTGCCGAGAGCGGCCGCGGACAGCAGGCCGGCGGCGACGAGGAGGGGCTGGGCCACGGCGGTGTCACGGATCTCGTCCGCGTCCGCCTTCGTGCCGTAGTGGGCGAGGTCGAGCCCGATGGCGTCGGACCAGGCCGCGATGCGGTCGGCGGCGCCGGGGAGTTCGAGCCAGGGGGTCAGGAAGCCGGGCGTCTGGGCGCCTTGGCCGGGAGCGACGAGTACGAGCACCCTCACACTCTCTCTTGGGGACGGCTCCGAGCGCCCGTGAGGACAAGGACGAAGAACCGTCGGGGGAATTGTTGGTGTTCGACAAAAGTCTAGGACTGCGGATCTCCGTCGGCCAAGCGTCCCAGGATCAGGGCGATCCGCAGCGTGAACGCGGAGCGAACATCGGAGGGTGACCAGCCGGTGACGTCGGTCACACGTCGAAGCCGGTAGCGCACGGTGTTCGGGTGGACGAAGAGCATCCGGGCCGCGCCTTCCAGGCTGCTCGCCTGCTCCAGATAGACACTGAGAGTTTCGAGCAGCGCCGAGCCGGCCTCCTCCAGCGGTCTGTAGATCTCCTCCACCAGCTGCTCGCGCGCCGAAGGGTCGGAGGCGATGGCGCGCTCCGGGAGGAGATCGTCCGCCAGGACCGGCCGGGGCGCGTCCTGCCACGCCGAGCAGGCCTTGAGGCCGGCCGCCGCCGCCTGCGCGGAGCGGGTCGCGGCCAGCAGGTCGGGGACGACGGGACCGGCGACGACCGGCCCCGCCGCGTACGGCCCGATCAGCGCCTTGGCGACGGCCAGGGGGTTGTCGTTGCCGCCCGCGATGACGACGAGCCGGTCGCCGAGGACGCCGGTGAGGACCTGGAGCTTGGCGTGCCGGGCGGCCCGGCGGATCGCCTCGACGGTCAGCTCGCTGTCCCCGTCGGGCGCGGTGCCGAGGACGACGCACACGTGGTCGGGCGAGTTCCAGCCGAGGGCGGCGGCGCGGGACACGGCCCCTTCGTCGGCCTCGCCGGAGAGCACCGCGTTCACCACGAGGGACTCCAGACGCGCGTCCCAGGCCCCCCGGGCCTCGGCGGCCTGCGCGTACACCTGGGCGGTCGCGAACGCGATCTCGCGCGCGTAGACGAGCAGCGCCTCCCGGAGGACGCGCTCGTCCCCGGGGGCGGCGACCTCCTCGATCGCCGACTCCATGACCTCGATCGTGGTGCGGACCATCTCCACGGTCTGCCGCAGGGTGATCGCACGGGTCAGTTCCCGGGGCGCCGTGCCGAAGACGTCGGTGGAGATGGCCTGCGGGGTCTCCGGATGCCGGAACCACTCGGTGAACGCGGCGATGCCGGCCTGGGCGACCAGACCGATCCACGACCGGTTCTCGGGCGGCATCGCGCGGTACCACGGCAGCGTCTCGTCCATGCGGGCGATGGCGCCGGCGGCGAGTCGCCCGGACGACTGTTCGAGGCGCTTCAGGGTCGCGGCATGCGGATGGGAGGCGTTCACGGGTTCAGGCACGGGGACAAGACTGCCTTATCGGGACGCCGGCATGCGGGGTCGGGGCCGCTTCGTCGGGCTACGGTACGTCCGTGATACGCATCCAGCGCGCGGCCGAGCGGTACCCCGGGGGCGACCCGGCGGCCGGGATCGAGACCCGGCACGCCCTGTCCTTCGGGCCGCACTACGACCCCGACAACCTCCGCTTCGGCGCGCTCCTCGCCGTCAACGAGGAGCGGCTCGCGCCGGGCGCCGGCTTCGACGAGCACCCCCACTCCCACACCGAGATCGTGACGTGGGTGGTGGAGGGCGAGCTGACCCACCACGACAGCGCCGGGCACGAGACGGTCGTCCGCCCCGGCGACCTCCAGCACCTCGGCGCGGCGGCCGGCGTCCGGCACGTCGAACGCAACGACGCCGAGGTGCCGCTCGTCTTCGTCCAGATGTGGCTCGCGCCGCTGTCGCCGGGCGGGGAGCCCTCGTACGAGGTGGTGCGCGGCCTCGGGGACACGTACCGCCTCCCGGCGGCGGACGCGGTCCTGCACGTCGAGCGCCCTCGCGCGGGCTCCCGCCTCGCCCTCCCGGCCGCCGACTTCCTGTACGTGCACGTGGTGCGGGGCGCGGTGCTGCTCGACGGCGAGGAGCTCGGCCCCGGCGACGCGGCCCGGCTCACCGACAGCGGGGCACGTGAACCGGCCGCCACGGCCGACGCGGAGGTCCTGGTCTGGGAGATGCGGGACTGGCGCAAGGCCCTGGGCTGACTCTTCAGCCGAGCGCGCTCTTGGACTTCCAGGCGGACCAGGTCAGGTTCCACGCCCCGTAGCCGTTCCCCTCCGCGACCGTCCCCTTCGTCTCGCGGCCCTTGATCTCGAAGGGGTCGCCGACGTTCACGGAGGCGTAGAAGGAGGCGGCGTCGGCGTCGCTCATGCCGATGCACCCCGAACTGTGGTTCGCGCGCCCGAAGTACGCCGCGTTCCACGGCGCCGCGTGCGCGTACATGCCCGACCAGGTCAGCCGCATCGAGTAGTCGACGTCCTTGTTGTACGCGTCGCCGAGCCCCACCGTCTCCGAGTTCATGTTGATGGTGCCCTCCTTCGCCATGAGGACGGCCGTGCCCCGCCAGGACCGCTTGTCGCCGCCGGGGGTGCCGCCGGAGACGGGGATCGTGCGGACCGTCCGCCCGTCCCGCTCCAGGGTCAGCCGGTGGGTGTCGAGGTCGACCTTGACGACCTGCGCGGCGCCGACGGTGAAGCCGGTGCGGTAGTCCCGTACGAACCAGCCGCCGCCCGAGTCCGTGCCGTCGAGGTCCGCTTCGAGGGTGACCTTGGTGCCCGGCTTCCAGTACTCCCGGGGACGCCAGTCGACCCGGTCCCGGCCCGAGTAGTCCTTGACCCAGCCCCAGGAGCCCTCGGTGCCGTTCGAGGTGGTGACCTTCAGCTGCCGCTCCACGTCCGCCTTCCGCGTCACCGGCAGGTCGAAGACGATGGAGAGCGGCTGCCCGATGCCGACCGTGGTGTTCTTGCCGGGAGCCAGGGTCACCTTGTTGACCTTCTCGGGCTCCGGGGTGGTGAAGGACGACCGGCTGGTCGACTCCTTGCCGTCGGCCGTACGGGACGTCACCTCGACCGTGTACGAGGTGCCGGGCGCCGCCTTGCGGTCCGACGCCCAGCTCGTGCCGCCCGCGTCCGTACGCCCCCCGAGGTCACCGCCCTCCGCGTCCACGACCTTCACCGCCGTGAGCGTGCCGCCGGTCGCGGTCACGGCCACCGGGCTGCCGGCCTCCTTCTTCACGACCGTCACCTTCGCCGGCGGCGCCTGCGAGGCCCCCGACCCGACCCCCGACGTGCCCCCGTCCGCCGCCTGGGCCGTGCAGGCGGTGAGGGAGACGGCGAGCGCGACGGCCGCCAGGGCGGGACGGGATGTGCGTATCGGCAGCACGGAAGACCTCCGCGAGTGAGGAAGAAAGGGTGGGATGTCCTGGACTGTAGGCCGCTTCCTTACCCCCTCGGGGGCCCGGAGGCCTCTGTGACCGGGGCTGCGGCGAAACGGTCATCGTCCGGTCACAATCACCGCGCGCACCCGTCGAATTCGGCTGTGAGCCTGCTGTGCGCCCCGACCACCGAGGGGCGGAACAAGGAGGCTCCCGTTGTGTCAGCGCTGCTCGTGACGGCCGCACCCACCGACCGCCGCGCCCCCGCAGGGCCGGTCAGGCTCGGGTCCGTGACCCCCGAGGCGTACCGCGCCTTCCTCGGCTCCCGCTCCGGTGCGGACGGGCCCAGCTTCCTCCAACTCCCCTCCTGGGCCCAGGTGAAGGAGGGCTGGAGCCACCAGCTCGTCGGATGGGGGCGGGAGGGCGCGGAGCTCTCCGGCGTCGCGCTCGTCCTCCTCCGCCCCTTCCCCGGCACCCGGAAGTACTTCGCCTACCTGCCCGAAGGGCCCGTCGCCGACTGGGCCGACCCCGACCTGGACGGCTGGCTCTCCCCGCTCCTCGGCCATCTGCGCTCCCTGGGCGCCTTCGCCGTCCGCATGGGGCCCGGGCCCGCCTACCGCCGGTGGAACGCCGCCACCGTCAAGGCCGCCGGCGGGCCCGGCCGCCGGCTCTCCGACGTTCTCGCAGACGAGGTCGACCCGCTGGGCACCGCCGTCGTCGAACGGCTGCGCGCCCGCGGCTGGCGCAAGTGCGGCGGCGACTCCGAGGACGGCGCCGACGCCCAGCCCCGGCACGTCTTCCAGGTCCCGCTCGCCGGCCGCTCCACCGACGACCTGTGGACCGGCCTCAACCAGGAGTGGCGGCGCAACGTCCGCAAGGCGCGCAAGTCCGGCGTCGAGGTCGTCGTCGGCTCCGCCGCCGACCTGCCCGAGTTCTACCGCCTCCTGCGCATCACGGAGGAACGCGACGGCTTCCGGCTCGGCCGCTCCCTCGCGTACTACGAGCGCCAGTACGCCGTCCTCAACGCCGAGCAGCCGGGCCGCATGAAGCTCTACCTCGCCCGCCACGAGGGCGAGATCCTCGCCGCGCACACCATGCTCGCGGTGGGCGGCCGCGTCTGGTACCAGACCGGCGCCTCCGCCGACCACCGCCGCGAGGTCCGCCCCTCCAACGCCCTCCAGTGGCGCATGCTGCTCGACGCCCACGCCCTCGGCGCCGCCGTCTACGACCTCCGCGGGGTACCCTCCACCCTCGATCCGGACGACCGCGCCCACGGCCTCCTCCGCTGGAAGCTCGGCACGGGCGGACAGGTCGTCGAGACGCTGGGGGAGTGGGAGATTCCGATGCAGGGCACGACCAACGGGGCGCTGTACCGCGCCTTCCAGGCCTATCTGGCCCGCCGATGACGGCCACCACCCTCACCGCACCTCCACGGAAGGCCTCCGCGCTGCGCAGCGGCGCCCTCATGGCCGCCGGCTCGCTCGTCTCCCGCGCCACCGGCTTCGTGCGGGCCTCCGTCGTCGCCGCGGCGCTCGGCGCGGGCTACGTCGCCGACGGATACGCCGTCGGCAACTCCGTCCCCACCATCGTCTACATGCTGCTCCTCGGCGGGGCGCTCAACGCCGTCTTCGTCCCCGAACTGGTCAAGGCCGCCAAGGAGCACGAGGACGGCGGCGTCGCCTACACCGACCGGCTCCTCACCCTGTGCGCCCTCGCCCTGACCGTGCTCACCACGGTCGCGGTGCTCGCCGCCCCGCTCATCGTCGACACGTACACCGACTACGTGGGCGCACAGCGCGAGATGACCATCGCCTTCGCGCGCACGTGCCTGCCGCAGATCTTCTTCCTCGGACTCTTCACCCTGCTCGGACAGGTCCTCAACGCCCGGGGCCGGTTCGGCGCCATGATGTGGACCCCCGTCCTCAACAACGTCGTCGCCGTCACCGTCTTCGGCCTCTTCCTCGCCGTCGGCGACGGTGGCGAACTCACCTCCGGGGAGACCGCCCTCCTCGGCTGGGGCACGACCGCCGGCATCGCCGTCCAGGCCCTCGCCCTGCTGCCCTCGCTGCGCGCCGCCGGCTTCCGCTGGCGGCCCCGCTTCGACTGGCGCGGCAGCGGCCTCGCCGCCCCGCTCCGCTCGGCGGGCTGGCTCGTCCTGCTCGTCCTCACCAACCAGGGCGCGTACTGGGTGACCACCTGGCTCGCCACCTCCGCGGGCACGGATCCGACGGTCAGCGGCGGAGGCCTCGCCGCGTACAACAACGCCTACCTCCTGTGGACCGTCCCGCACGGCATCATCACCGTCTCCCTCGTCACCGCGCTGCTGCCCCGGATGAGCGGGACCGCCGCCGAGGGCGACCTCGCGGGGGTCCGGCGGGACGTCTCCTACGCGCTGCGGACCAGCGCGGCGGCGATCGTCCCCGCCGCCTGCGCGCTCCTCGCGCTCGCCGTCCCGCTGATGACGGTCGTCTTCCGGTACGGGGCGACCACCGGCGACGACGTACGCGCCATGGCCTGGACCCTGATGGCCTTCGCGCCCGGCCTGGTCGCCCTCTCCGGCCAGTACGTGTGCACCCGCGCCTTCTACGCCCTGCGCGACACCCGCACCCCGTTCCTGCTGAACCTGGTCATCGCCGGCCTGAACGCCGCCCTCTCCCTCGCCGCCTCCCACTACCTCCCGACCCGCTGGGCGGTCACGGGCATGGCGGCGGCGTACTCGCTGGCGCTCTGGGCCGGCTGGGCGGTGACGGCGTACGCGCTGCGGCGCCGACTGGGGGAGGGCACGGGCGACGCGATGTCCGCACTGGCGCGACTCCTCGTGGCGGCGGTGCCGGCGGCGGGGTACGGGCTGTTCGTCGCGGACGCCGTGGAGACGGGGGGTGCGGTGGTGGCGGGCCTGGCGGGAGCGGCGACGATCCTGACGGTCTTCGTCCTCCTGGCCCGCCCCCTCCGCCTCACAGAACTCCAAACCCTCCTCCACTCGACGACCGCCCGTCTCCGCCGCCCCTGAACCCCCGCGCGCGGACGCACCCGAAGACCGTCACCCCCGCCCGACCTTGGGATACTCCACACATGCCCCGCGTGCTCCTCATAGAAGACGACCCCTCCGTCCGCGAAGGCGTCGAGCTCGGCCTCCGTCGCCGCGGGCACGAGGTCCGTACCGCCCCCACCGGCGAGGCGGGTCTCGCCGCGCTCGGCGAGTTCCGGCCGGACCTGCTGCTCCTCGACCTGATGCTGCCCGGCATGAACGGCGTCCAGGTCTGCCGCCGGGTCCGCGAGAGCAGCCAGCTGCCGATCATCATGCTGACCGCGCGGGGAGACGACTTCGACGTCGTCATCGGTCTGGAGGCCGGCGCCGACGACTACATCGTCAAGCCCGCCCGTACGGAGGTCATCGAGGCCCGGATACGGGCCGTGCTGCGGCGCATCGAGGAGCCCGGCGCCGGCCGGTCCGCCGTCGAGTTCCACGGGGAGCTCGCGATCGACCGGGCGGGCCTGACCGTCGCCAAGGCGGGCGAGCGCGTCGCCCTCGCCCCCTCCGAGCTGAAGCTGCTGCTGCACCTCACGGCCGCCCCCGAGCAGGTCTTCAGCCGGCAGCAGCTCCTCGAGCACGTCTGGGAGCACAGCTACCACGGGGACGCCCGGCTGGTGGACGCCTGTGTCCGCCGGCTGCGGAACAAGATCGAGGACACGCCGGGCGAGCCCCGGTACATCCAGACCCTGCGGGGCTTCGGCTACCGCTTCGGCCCCCTGTGAGGGCCTGCGTGAGCCCGGAGCCGGGCAGCGGGAACGACGGCGGGAACGACGACGGACCGGCCCCGGGACGTCGTCGCAGGGCCCGCGGCCCCCGCCTCCACCCCTTCGGCCTCCGCACCCGGCTCGTCCTCGCCTTCCTCCTCGTCGCGGCCGTCGGCTGCGGCACCACCGCCGCGCTCACCTACCGCGCCGCCCGGAACGCCATCCTGGAGCAGACCCAGGACACCGCCGTCTCCGCCCTGCGCGACCAGGTCGACCCGCTCGTCATCAGCCTGCCGGTCAACGCGGACTCCCTGCGGGACGTGGTCCTCACCATCGCCCGCCAGGGGAAACCCCGTCCCTGGCGCGTCTACGCCGAGTACGGCACGGTCCGCGTCTCCTCCACCGACCGCCCCACCTCCTCCGTCATCACGCCCGAGCTGCGGGCCCGCGCCCAGGCCCGGCCGGCCACCCCGCACGGCAGCTTCCAGCGGGTGGTGAAGAACGGCACGCCGTACCTGACGATGGCCGTCCCCGCCGTGTTCCGGACGCACGCGAGCCAGGGGACGGCCCAGCCGACCGGCCTCGTCTTCTACGCGGTCATGGAACTCGACGAGGAGGAGGCGAACATCGAGGCCATGGTGACCGCGGCCCGTGACGGAGCCCTCCCGGCGCTGGCCGTGGCCCTGATCCCCGCGCTCATCGCCTCGCGCGGCGTGCTCCGCCCCGTACGGGAGCTGCGGCGGGCGGCCCACAGCATGGGCCGGGGCCGGCTCGACACCCGTATCCACGCGAAGGGCAGCGACGAACTCGCCGATCTCGCCCGCACGTTCAACGAGTCCGCCGCCGAGCTGGAACGTTCCGTCGCGGAACTCCGCAACGCCGAGGCCCGCGCCCGCCGCTTCGCCTCCGACGTCTCGCACGAACTGCGCACCCCGCTCGCCGGGATGCTCGCGGTCACCGAGGTCCTCGACGAGGACGCCGGGAGCCTCGACAGCGACACCGCCCGCGCCGTCCGGCTGATCAGCGCCGAGACCGGGAAGCTGGCCGTGCTCGTCGAGGACCTGATGGAGATCTCCCGCTTCGACGCGCGCGCCGCCGAGCTCCACACCGACGAGGTCGACGCCGCCGACTGCGTCCGCAAGACCCTCCAGCACCGGCACTGGACCGACCCGGCGCAGGTCGTCCCGTACCTTGAGGAGGGGATCAGGGCCCGGCTCGACCCGCGCCGGTTCGACGTCGTCGTCGCCAACCTCGTGGGCAACGCGCTGCGGCACGGGGCCGCGCCGGTGACGGTCAGGCTGTACGCGGAGGGGGACGAGCTGGTGACGGAGGTCGCGGACCGGGGGCCGGGCATCCACCCGGACGTGCTGCCGCACGTCTTCGACCGCTTCTACAAGGCCGACCAGGCCAGGACTCGTTCGGCGGGCAGCGGCCTCGGTCTGGCGATCACCCTGGAGAACGTCCGGCTGCACGGCGGCACCGTCCGCGCCGCCAACCACCCGGCGGGCGGGGCGGTCTTCACCGTACGGATGCCGCTGTGAGGCGCCGGGCGACCCCGGGCCGCCGGACGGCTGCGAGCGGCCGGAGGGCTGAGAGGCTCCGAACGGCTGCGAGCGGCCGGACGGCTGCGCACCGCCGGACGGCCGCCGCGGTCCTGTTCGGCACGGTCGCGCTCGCCGCCTGCGGCATCCAGGAGAGCGACGTCGTGGAGGCGGGCGGCGCCGCGACCGTCGCGGTCGCGCCGGCGCCCGAGTTCCGCATGGTGCTCTACTTCCTCGGACCGGGCGGCCGGCCGGTCCCGGTGGTCCGTGAGCTCGGGCCGCCGGTCCCCGACCCGGCGTTCGCCTCGGGCGACTCCGAGTCGACCGAGGACCGGAAGGCCCAAGGGCTGGGCTCGGGGTGGGCACAGGACACGCACGGCCCCCAGGTCCCCATCGACAGGGCGCTCGCCGCGCTCCTCGCCGGCCCGGCCGGTGCCGACACCGCCGCGGGCCTGACCACGGACCTCCCGGTGTCCGAGAAGCCGGCGCACGCCGAGGCGACCGAGATCCTGACCCCGGAGGGCCGCCGGGTCGTCCGGCTCCGGTCGCCGTTCCCCGTCAGGGGCCTGTCGGAGGCGGCCGTCCAGCAGCTGGTGTGCACGGCCGCGTACGCCGAGGACGGCGGGGGCATGGTCGACGTGAGCCTGGTGGGCGTCGACGGCACGCTCCCGACGACCCGCTGCGAGACCTGAGGGACTCCCGTCAGCGCCCGCGCAGGTCCGCGAGCACCGCGTCCGTGAACGGCGGCCACGCCTCGACCGCCCACGGCCCGAAGGGCCGGTCGGTGAGGGCCACGCACGCGGCCCCTCTGTTGTTCCCGCCCGCCCACGCGGCGTCCGGGTCGATCCACAGGAAGGTGCCGGCCTGTCCGAAGTGCCCGAAGGTGCGCGGGGAGGAGCCGGAGCCCGTCCAGTGCGGGGACTTGCCGTCGCGGATCTCGAAGCCGAGCCCCCAGTCGTTCGGCTTCTGGTGCCCGTAGCCGGGCAGGATGCCGGTCAGACCGGGGTACGTGACGGTCATCGCGTCCAGGACGGTCCGGGCGTCGAGCAGCCGCGGCGCCTGCACCTCGGCGGCGAACCGCACCAGGTCGTCCACGGTGGACACGCCGTCCTTCGCGGGCGAGCCCTCCAGGGTCGTCGAGGCCATGCCGAGGGGCTCCAGGACCGCCTGGTGCAGATACTCGGAGAAGGGGATGTCGGTGGCCTTGGCAACGTGGTCGCCGAGGGCCTCGAAGCCGGTGTTGGAGTAGATCCGGCGGGTGCCCGGCGCGGCCATGACCCGGTCCTCGTCGAAGGCGAGCCCCGAGGTGTGGGCGAGGAGGTGGCGGACGGTCGCGCCCTCGGGCCCGGCCGGCTCGTCGAGGTCGATCGCCCCCTCCTCGTACGCGACGAGGACGGCGTACGCCGCGAGCGGCTTGGTGACGGAGGCGAGCGGGAAGCGCCGCCCGGTGGGGCCGTGGGACCCGGCCAGGGTGCCGTCCGCGCGGACGACGGCGGCGGCCGCGGTGGGGACGGGCCAGTTCTCGATCGACGCCAGGCTCGGCAAGCTGCTGTGCATGGGCCGAGCCTACTTGCTTCGAGTGCACTCGAACGTTTTAGCGTGGAGACCATGAGCGTGACCGAGAGCATCGCGAGCACGACCGGACTTACGGGGAAGGACCGTTACACCATCAGCGAGGTGGCCGCCCTGACCGGGCTCACCGCCCACACCCTGCGCTGGTACGAGCGGATCGGGCTGCTGCCGCAGGTCGACCGTTCGCACACGGGACAGCGCCGCTTCACGGAGCAGGACCTCGGCTGGCTGACCTTCGTCGGCAAGCTGCGGCTGACCGGGATGCCGGTCGCCGACATGGTCAGGTACGCCGAGCTGATGCGCGAGGGCGACCACACCAGGGACGACCGGCGGGAGCTCCTGGAGGCCACCCGGCGCGACGTCCTCGCCCGGATCGCCGAGCTCCAGGACACGCTCGCCGTGCTCGACATCAAGATCGGCCATTACGGGACCGCAAGCGGAGGAGCACCTTCATGACCAGTGTGACCAGGATCGACACCGTACGTCTCGGCGGTCAGGACGGACCGGAGATCGGCGTCCAGGGCTTCGGCGCCATGGGCATCAGCGAGTTCTACGGCGACACCGACGAGGCGGCCGCCCGCGACACCCTCGACGCGGCCCTGGAGGTCGGCGTCACCCTCATCGACACCGCCGACGTCTACGGCAGCGGCGCCAACGAGGAGTTCCTCGCCCCGTTCCTCGCCGCCCACCGCGACGAGGTCACCCTCGCCACCAAGTTCGCCATAGAGCGCCGCGCCGACGACCCGACGTACCGGGGCATCCGCAACGACCCCGCGTACATCAGGAAGGCCGTCGAGGGCAGCCTGCGCCGCCTCGGCATCGAGACCATCGACCTCTACTACATGCACCGCCGCGACCCGCAGGTCCCCCTCGCCGAGTCCGTCGGCGCGATGGCCGAGCTCGTCCAGGAGGGCAAGGTCCGCTTCCTGGGCCTGAGCGAGGTCACCGGGTCCGAGCTGCGCGAGGCCCACGCGGTGCACCCGATCGCCGCCCTCCAGTCGGAGTGGTCGCTCTTCTCCCGGGACGTGGAGCGCAGCGCCGTCGGCGCCGCCGCCGAGCTCGGCGTCACCTTCGTGCCGTACTCGCCGCTCGGCCGCGGCTTCCTGACCGGCGCGTTCGCGGATGCCGGCAAGGAGCTGTCGGGCGGCGACTTCCGCCAGCACCAGCCCCGGTTCACCGGCGAGAACGCCGAGCGGAACGCGACCCTCCTCGACCCGGTCCGGAAGATCGCCGCCACCCACGGTGCGACGCCGGCCCAGATCGCCCTCGCCTGGGTGCAGCAGCGCGCCGCCGTGCACGACCTCACCGTCGTCCCCATCCCCGGCACCCGCAAGCGCTCCCGCCTCCTGGAGAACGCGGCCGCCACCCGCATCACCCTCACCGCCGCCGAACTCGCCGAGCTCGAGCCGATCGCCGGCCTGGTGGCGGGCGACCGCTACCCGGACATGAGCCACACCTCGGCGGCCCGCGAGGCGTAGGGGGTGTCTTGCCGATCGGGCCGGGCGTCGCGAGCCAGGCGGGACTTTCCGGACACGCCCTAGCACCCGCACGCTCACGCCAGCCCCAGGGCGAAGACCGCGAAGCCCGCCGCGAGGAGACCCGCCAGGGTGCGGCGGGCCGGGCCGGTCTTCGCCCACGGGGCCTCGAAGACGCGCGCGTACCGGCCGATCAGGACCAGCAGACCGGCGAAGACCGGTATCCAGGCGAGCCGGGCGAGGATCCAGCCCACCGAGTCGGGCGCGCCCACCAGGCCTGCGACCTCACCGGCGTACGAGGCGGGGATCGCGGCGGTGAGCATCGCCGTCTGGTGCCAGCACAGGATCGTCATCGCGGACAGGTTGACCACGACGACCGGCGCCCACAGCGCGGGCCGCCTCAGGAGCGCGCCGAGCCGGTCCCGGAGCAGGATCGCCGCACCGCTCTGCGCGGCGGCGAGGGCGAGGACGAGCAGCGACGGCGGGTGCGAGTTGGTGCGGGCCTCGCCGGGGACGCCGACCATCGACGCCGGGTAGCCGAAGACCAGCAGCAGGGCGGCGAAGAGCGCGGCGCCGCCGAGCAGCAGCCCCCACGCGTGGCGCCGGGTGACCCGGCCCTCGCCCCACGACACGCCGAGCTGATACGCGAAGAGCCAGCCGGGCAGGATGTTCAGGAGGCTCAGCCAGGACGGCACGGCGTCGGCGTACGGCCCGTACCGCAGGAAGTCGACGACGGCGACCGAGCCGAGCAGCGGCGCCGCGGCCCACACCCCGAGGCGGCGGGCCGCCCGCACGCACAGCGGGGTCAGGGCGGTGACCACCGTGTACACCCCGACGAACCAGAGCGGCTGGCTCACCAGCGTGGACGCCGTCCGCAGCGTGTCCACGGGCACCCCGAGACCGAAGTGCAGCACCGGCAGCAGCGCCGCCCACACGGCGGTGACCCCGAGCACCGGGCGGCCGAGCCGCGCGAGCCGACCACCGAGCCACGCGCGCGTGGAGCCCTTTCGCCGCTGGTACGACAGCACCGAGGCGTACCCGCCGACCAGGAAGAAGATCCCCAGCATCTGCAGGACCCAGCTGACGGGCGCCAGACCGGCGAAGGTGCCCAGCGGACTCGCGTTGTGGATCGCGCCGTCGGCGGAGAGCGTGAAACCGCCGAGCAGCCAGTGCCCGGTCGGCACGGCGAGCAGCGCGAGGGCGCGCAGTCCGTCGACCGCCCGGTCGCGGTGGGCGGGCGTGGAGGCCTCGATCTTCCGGACGAGGGTCTTCGTCGCCCCGGTCTTCGTCGCCCCGGTCTTCCTCGTCAGGGTCTTCATCGGACGTCCCCCTCGGCGATCGCGGCGAACGCACGGAGGGAGGCGGTGCCGGGCGCGAAGTAGCCGCCGTGCCCGTTGGCGTCCTCGGCCGGGACGGGGCGCGCCCCGAAGGCCGGGTCGGTGGGGTCGGCACCGTGCCCGAGGCCCGCGAACTCGACGTTCGGCACCCGGTCGATCCAGTCGGTGGGATCCTTCGCCGCCCAGACGCGGGCGGAGGTGCCGAGCTCGGAGACGTTCTCGGCGCGCATCCCGGGGGATCCGAAGACCACCAGGTCCTTGGCCTTCAGCTCGTGCGCGGCGAGACCGCAGACCACGGAGCCGTAGCTGTGGCAGAAGAGGGTCGGCTCGGCCGCGCCGACGGCGGCGAGCCCGTCCGTGAACCGGGTCAGCCGCCCGGCCCCGGCCTCGGCGAGCCGGCCGGTGGCCGCGTCCAGGCCGACCCCGACGGGTGTCGTGTACCCGGCCCAGGCGACGACCGCGGTGCGGCTGCCGGTCGCCCGGCGCAGGGACGTCGCCATGTCCGCGAGCGGCCGCACGTGGTCGGCGTCGACGTCGGAGCCGGGCACGATCACGGCCACGTGCTCGGCCCGCGCCAGGTCCCCGTAGACCAGGGCCACCTGCCCCCGGCCGCGTGGATCGTGGGCCAGGACCCGCGCCCCGCCGAACTCCTCGCGCGTGGAGCGGGCGTTGGCCTCGTACCGCAGCTCCAGGGGCGCCCCGTCGAGGTTCCCGACGACCGTCGGGTGCGTGCGGGCCAGCTCCCTCTGTCGTACGGGACTCAGCCCGGCGAAGAACCGCGCGACCTCGGCCGGGCCCATCCGCTCCGGGTCGGGCAGCCCCGCGGCCCGCCACGCCGCGGTCCCGGCCGGGGCCCCGGTCACGGCCTCCTGGCTGTTCCCGGACGCCCAGCCGGCCGTCCCGGCGATCACGCCGGTCACCACTGCGGCGGTGATCAGGGTCCTCGTGAAGCGGTGCATCGGCCCGCCCTCCCTTGCTCTCGTCGTTGGCGAGAGGAAGGTAGGAAGAGGGCGGGTGGCGGCACGTCACACCGGGGAGCCAACTCCCTTGGGATACCCGGGTAGGGGGTGGAGGAGCAGCCAACACCCGGTAGGGGGTGGGGTTTTCCCCCGGGTGCTAACGCGACTCCCCGGGCGTGACCAGCCCCGACTCGTACGCGAAGACCACCGCCTGCGCCCGGTCGCGCAGGTCCAGCTTGGCGAGGACCCGGCCGATGTGGGTCTTCACCGTCTGCTCGGCGAGGACCAGGCTGTCCGCGATCTCCTGGTTGGACAGGCCCCGGGCGATCAGCTCCAGGACCTCCGTCTCGCGCGGCGTGAGCCCGTTCAGGCGCAGCGCCGTGGTGTCCCGGCGGGGCGCCGGGCGCGAGGCCGCGAAGTCGGCGATGAGGCGGCGGGTCACGGACGGGGCGAGCAGCGCCTCGCCGGCCGCCACCACCCGTACCGCCGCGATGAGATCGGCCGGCGGCGCGTCCTTGAGGAGGAAGCCGGACGCGCCCGCGCGCAGCGCCTCGTACACGTAGTCGTCGACGTCGAAGGTGGTCAGCATCAGCACCTTCGGCCGGTGCACGACCCCGGCCGGCGGGTGCAGGATCTCCCGGGCCGCCGCGAGCCCGTCCAGCTCCGGCATCCGCACGTCCATCAGGACGACGTCCGGGTGCGCCGAGCGCGCGACCTCCACGCCCTGCCGCCCGTCCGGCGCCTCGCCGACCACGTCGATGTCGGGCTGCGCGGCGAGCAGGGCGGCGAAACCGGCCCGCACCATGGCCTGGTCGTCGACGATGATCACGCGGATGGTCACTCGGTGTCCTTCGTACGCAGGGGAAGCCTGGCCGCGACGCGGAAGCCGCCGTCCGGCAGCGGCCCGGTGTCCAGCGAGCCGCCGGTCAACCGTACGCGTTCCCGCATGCCGACGAGCCCGTGACCGGTGCCGGGAGCGCCCCGCTCGACGCCGGAACCCTCCTCCAGGGAGGGCCCGTTGACGACGAGGACGGTCAGCCATCCCTCGTCGGCCCGTACCGATACGCGGGTCGAGGCGCCCGGCGCGTGCCGCACGACGTTGGCCAGGGCCTCCTGCACGATCCGGTACGCGGACAGGTCCACCGCCTGCGGCACCTCCCCGAGGTCGGCGGCGAGCCGCAGCTCGGCCGGGACCCCCGCGCGTACGGTCGCCTCGACGAGCTGCTGGACCCGGTCGAGGCCCGGCTGCGGGGCCCGCTCGCCCTCGCCGCCGTCACTGCGCAGGACGGACAGCAGCCGGCGCATCTCGGCCAGCGACTCACGCGCGCTCGCCGCGATGGACGTGAACTCCTCGCGGGCTGCGTCCGGGAGTTCGGGGATGCGGTACGGGGCCGAGTCCGCCTGCACGGTGATCACGGACATGTGGTGGGCGACGACGTCGTGCAGCTCGCGCGCGATCCTGGCCCGCTCCTCCAGGAGCGTGCGGTGGGCCCGTTCGGCCTCGTTGATGGTCTCCTGCTCGGCGAGCCGCCGCTGGGCCTCGCCACGGGCGCGGACGGCCGAGGCGAGGAGCAGCAGCACCCCGCTCAGGACGAGCAGCAGGGTGTGGACGCTGGTGTACCCGGCGGGCCGGAAGGCCTCCAGGACGTAACCGGCCACGCCGGTCGCCAGCCACACCCCGAACAGCGCCCGGCGGGACTCGCGGAGCCCGAGCGCGAGCATCAGGGCGCAGTAGCCGACGACCAGCGGCGGGGTCCACGGCCAGTAGTCCGCGCGCGTGCCGTCCGAACCGAGCAGGACGAGCGCGCCGAGCACATCGGCGGCGAAGACGATCCACCAGGCCTCCAGGGGCCGGGCGACGGCGAGCAGCAGCGGCAGCGTCTGTGCGGTGCCGACGGCCCCGGCGAGGGCGCCGTTGACGCCGTAGTCGTTGATGAGGAGCACGACGGTGGAGGGGAGGAGCGCGGCGACGAACGCGAAGGCGACGACGTACGGCAGCAGCCGCACCCAGCGACCGGGGGCGCCCGCGAGGAGCGGGGCGCCCGGCGCGGTGGGGGTGGTGAGCGCGGCCCCGAACCCCTGGAACACCTCCCGCGTCCGGGCGATCGCCCACCGATCACCGGGACGACGGCCGACGGGCGGGGGAGCGGCGGGCGGCTGGGGCTGCGATTCGATGTCCATGACGAGCCCAGCGTAGGCAGCACCCCTGACGCGGGGCGTCATACCGGGGAGTGGGGTGAAACCTGATACCGAGGTATGACGAGGGACCCGCCACCCCACCCCCGCGCTCTCCGTTGTGGGCAATCGTTCCGCTGGGGCGGAACGGGTGGGCACAACGGAACGGCGCCCTTGCCGGCGCCAGAGGCTCCCGCGCCCTGACCCCCACCCCTAGATGCGCCGCGCTGTCGGTGCGGGTCCAGGCGCGAAACGCGGAGGCGCCGCTGAAGGGCGCCGTCCCGTGTGCCCACCCGTCCCGCCCTGCGGGACGATTGCCCACCCAGCGGGGGCGGGAGGAGCACCGCCCAGGCGGGTGCGCGCCCACACAGGCGGGGGCACCGCCCCACACAGGCGGGGGCACCGCCCCACACAGGCGGGGGCACCGCCCCGCAGAGGCGAGACGGCCCGCCCCCAGGCCCCCTCAAAGCTCCGCCAGAAGCTCCGCCTTCTTCGCCGAGAACTCCGCATCCGTAACCAGCCCCGCCCGATGCAGCTCCCCCAAGTGGCGAATCCTTTCAGCCACCGCCCCGGGATCCCGGTGCCCCGCCCCCCGCCCCCCGGCCGGAACCGCGACGGGCACGGGGGCGCGGTCCTTGCCCCGGATCGCGGCGAGGACCGCCGCCGCGAAGGTCAGGGACTCGTACACCGGCCCGTAGCGGCCGAAGACGACGCACGCAGGGTCCTGGTCGGGCTGGACGGCCCGGGACCCGCCGTCCCGGGGCACGAGCCGCAGGTACCCGTCGACGCCGTCCGGCGAGCGCCATTCGACCCCGCAGAGGTCCCGTACCGAGAAGACTTGGTCGCCGGCCTTCCACTTCTCCGAGGACGCCCCCGTCCAGGACCAGCGGAAGGCGACCTCCGAGGTCCCGTCGAAGCTGGCCTTCCCGTCGTACGCCTTGAAGGACTGCGGCCCCGGCGGCGGTGCCACCAGGAACCGGTCGGTGGGCGCGACGCCCCCCGCCTCGCCGTCGCCCGGCGCGTACGCCTCGTGCCCGGCGGCCCCCGCGGCCCCCGGGCGTGACGCGAGGAGCGCCCGCAGCTCGTCCCGGTAGTGCTCGGCGAGCGTCTCGCGTTCCGCCGGGAGCACCAGGCGGTACGGATCGCTGCCCTCCTTGAGCTGCCCCGCGGCCGCCTCCATCAGCGGATCGGCGCCCGGCCTCGGCACGGCGTGCAGCACGACGGTGCCCCGCTTGCCGGGCGTGAGCGTCACGGACGCCAGCGCCTCGTGCGGTACGCGTCTCTCGCGCAGCGCTCCGAAGAGCTTCGGCGTACGGATCCCCCGGTCGAAGCGGATGACGAGGGCGTCCCTCTCGAGCTCCCAGGTGGCATGAATTCCGGCCAGCACATCACCCATGCGCCTCATCGTAAGCGGCGTGTGCCCTGGCGTCGCCCCTGTGAAAGGTCCTGAAATTGCGTGATCTACGCGCGTCAGAGCCCTTCCGTGCCGGATATTCCGTCGTGGCAAGCGCTGTCGGCACGTGCACAGACCAGGTGCGGGTACGCCCCGACGCCTATCGCGGCGAAGTTGCCCAGGCTCTGCGTCCCCGGCTCGAAATAGCCGCTGTGGCCGAGCGCACCGTGCGCGGAGAGCAGCCTCGCGCCGAACTCCGGCGCGACCGGGTCGGCGCCGTGTCCGAGCCCGCCCACCTCCAGGTGCGGGACGTCCGCGATCCAGTCGTCGGCGTCCCGCATGGCCCACACGCGCGCGTGGCTGTCGAGGTCGGCGGCCCGCTCGACCCGCATCCCGGGGCTTCCGGCCACGGCCACGTCGGTCACCCGGGCGGGCAGCCGGGGCGCGGCGACCCCGCAGAGCACGGAACCGTAGCTGTGGCAGAAGAGCGCCACGCGCGCGTCCGGGGGCAGGGACTCGGTGAGACCCACCAGGCGTACGGCTCCCTCCTCGGCCAGCCGGCCGGTCACCGCGTCGACGCCGATCCCGACGGGCGCGGTGTAGTCGGCCCAGGCTATGACCGCCACGCGCGCGCGTGGCGAGGTCTGCCGCTCGGCCGCGTAGAGGGCCTCGGCCATGCCGGCGGGGGCGCCGTACCGGCCGTGGGTCTTCTGGAAGGTGAGCAGGTTGGTGTCGACGCCGGGCACGATCACCGAGACGCGCCTGGCCCGCTCCAGGTCCCCGAGGACCTCGGCGGCCCGCCCCGTACCGGTCGGGTCGAAGGCGAGGACCTGGCGGCCGGGCCGCATCAGGGAGGCGAAGCGGTCGACGCGGCGCCGGGCCTCGTGCCGGCCTTCGGGGGAGAGCCTGGTGTCGTCGACCCTGTTCCGCTCGGCGGCGTACGCGCGCGTGAGGGTGATCCGGTTGGCGCGGTAGCGCAGGGCGACCGGGGCGCCGTTGAGGTTGCCGACGACGAGCGGGTGCCGGGCGGCGAGCCGGGCGCCGCCCGCCGGGCCGAGTCCGGCGAAGAACGCGGCGACGGTACGGGCCGGGGCGGCCGGGTCGGGCAGCGGCCGGTGGTCGATCCGGTCCCGCGCCCAGGCGGCGAGCGCGGCCTCGCGGGACGGCCACGGCACGGGCTGGTGCCGGATCGTGGTCCACCCGGTGGTCGCGAGGAGCACGAACACGACGGCGAGTGCGAGGAGCGCGCGCGTGGCGACGAGGGCGGGCGAGGCATCGGAGGTCACGGGCGGCCACCCTACGGGGCGCGACGCACGTCTCTTCATCCGGCGGTCCTCGCCCGGGAAGCCGACGGCCTGCGCAGGCCCTCGTACGGGAAGCAGACGGTCGGCACGGCGGCGCTCCCACAGGAAGCCGGCGGCCTGCGCGGCGGCCCTCCCACGGGAAGGCCGACAGCCTACGCGGCGGCCCTCCCGCGGGAAGGCCGACAGCCTACGCGGCCGTCCCCGGCCCCTTCCCTCCCCGGTCCCGCCAGTGCGGGGCGAGCGCCGGGCCGAGGTGGTCGAGGTACTCCTCGGTGAGCGTGCGGATGGCCTCCAGGCTCCCGTCCGTGCCCCGGCCCCACATCTGCCCGGTCACCCGCATCACCCCGCTGAACGCCGCCACCGCGATCCGGGGGCGCGGGTCCTCGTCGACGTCGAGGCCCTCGCGCGCGGCGATGATCCGGGCGATGGTCTCCTCCATCTCGGTGGAGCGGCGCAGATGGACGGCGAGCAGCGCGGGCGTCGACTCGATCATCCGGTACGCGCGCAGGTACAGCTCGACGGGGACGACTTCGGCGATCGCCTCGCCGATGGTGTCCCAGGCGCACAGGACGGCGTTGCGCATCGCGTCGAGGGGGGCCTCGGCCGGTGGGCGCTGTCCGAGGGCGTGCACGAAACGCTCCTCCACCATCTGCTGGACGGCGAAGGCGACCTCCTCCTTGGAGGAGAAGTACCGGAAGAAGGTGCGCTGGGAGACCTCCACGGCGTCGACGATCTCGTCGACGGTGGTCCGCTCGTACCCGTGCTCGGTGAAGAGCTCCAGGGCGACCCGGAGCAGCGCGTCGCGCGTGCGCTGCTTCTTCCGCTCGCGCAGTCCGGGCACGGTCACGTCAGGGTCCTCGTTTCAGGCATTTCGTCCTGCTCAGCGTACCTGTGAGCTACGTGACAGTTACCGACGCGTGAATCGCTTTGTCAATTGTCAGTGACTGTCATTAGCCTCGTTCGCATGACTAGTCAGACCACCGTGGAAAAGGCCCCGCAGGGTCAGGGGGACGCCCGGGAACCCGTACCGGTCCCGGCGAAGGGACTGCGCGGCCACCCGTGGTTGACGCTCTTCAGCGTGGCCGTCGGCGTGATGATGGTCGCGCTCGACGGCACGATCGTCGCCATCGCCAACCCGGCCATCAAGGAGGACCTCGGCGCCACCCTCGCCCAGGTCCAGTGGATCACCAACGGATATCTGCTCGCGCTCGCCGTCGCCCTGATCACCGCCGGCAAGCTCGGTGACCGCTTCGGCCACCGGCAGACCTTCCTCATCGGCATCGCCGGCTTCGCCGCCGCCTCCGGCGCGATCGGCCTGTCGCACTCCATCGGGGCCGTGATCGCCTTCCGCGTCCTGCAGGGCCTCTTCGGCGCCCTGCTGATGCCGGCCGCGCTGGGCCTGCTGCGCGCGACCTTCCCCGCCGAGAAGCTGAACATGGCCATCGGCATCTGGGGCATGGTCATCGGCGCCTCCACGGCGGGCGGCCCGATCCTCGGCGGCTTCCTCGTGGAGCACGTCAACTGGCAGTCCGTCTTCTTCATCAACGTGCCGGTCGGCGTGCTCGCGCTCGTGCTCGGCCTGGTCATCCTCAAGGACCACCGCGCCGAGAACGCGCCGCGCTCCTTCGACCTCCTGGGCATCCTGCTGCTCTCCGGCGCCATGGCCGCCCTCATCTGGGGCATCATCAAGGCCGGTGAGTCCTGGGGCTGGGCGAGCGGCAACACCTGGGGCTGCCTGCTCGGCGCGGTGGCCCTGTTCGCGGTCTTCGCCTTCTGGGAGACGAAGGTCAAGGAGCCGCTCATCCCGCTGGGCATGTTCCGCTCCGTGCCGCTCTCGGCCGGTGTGGTGCTCATGGTCCTGATGGCCTTCGCCTTCATGGGCGGCCTCTTCTTCGTGACCTTCTACCTCCAGGGCGTGAAGGGCCTCGGCCCGGTCGACGCCGGTCTGCACCTGCTGCCGCTGACCGCGATGATGATCGTCTCCTCGCCGCTGGCCGGCGCGCTGATCACCAAGTTCGGGCCGCGCGTGCCGCTCGTCGGCGGCATGGTCTGCACGGCCGTCGCGATGTTCGGCATGATCACGCTCACCACCGGCACCGGCACCCTCGCCATGTCCCTCTGGTTCGCCCTGCTCGGCCTGGGCCTCGCCCCGGTCATGGTCGGCGCGACCGAGGTCATCGTGGGCAACGCGCCGCTGGAGCTCTCCGGCGTGGCCGGCGGTCTGCAGCAGGCCGCCATGCAGGTCGGCGGCGCGCTCGGCACGGCGGTGCTCGGCGCCGTCATGTCCTCGAAGGTCTCCGACTCCTTCGCGGGGAACTGGAAGGAGGCCGGCATCCCGGTCCCGGCCGACCCGCGCCTTGAGCAGGCCGCCGAGTTCGGCATGACCCCGCCGGAGCTGGCCCAGGCGCCGGGGATGACCCCCGGCCTCCTCCAGCAGATCACCGGGGTCATCCACGACACCTTCCTCGACGGCATGGGGCTGGCCTTCACCGTCGCCGGTGGCGTCGCCGTCGTCGCGGCCCTCGTCGCCACGCTCACCAAGCGCGGTGAGAACGCGGAGGCGGGCGGCATGGGCGGTCACATCTGACGCTCGACCCTCGGGGTTCCCGTAGGGGGCCGTCACCCGTTCGCGTGAACGGGGGGCGGCCCCTCTTCCGTTGCCCGGAACCCTCCGCCATCCTCGTGATTACAGAGAGTGACGAAACGGGGGTTCATCAGCATGTATACGAAGACCGTCCTCACCGGCGCGGCCGTCACGGCCCTCCTCCTGGCTGCCCTGACGGCGGCCCCGGCGGCCCCGGCGGCCCCGGCGGCCCCGGCGGCCCCGGCGGGCCGGGCAGCGCCGACGGCGGCCGTACCGGCAGCCGCGCCGGCCGGGACCGTGCAGGCCGGCGCCCGGCCCTCCGGCGCCGCCCCGGCCGGGACCGTGCTCGGGGCCTGCGGGCCCGGTCGGCTCTGTCTCTGGCCGAAGCCCGACTTCAAGGGCAGGCCGTGGACGCACGAGCTGGCCACGACCGACATCGACAGCTGCGTCGCCCTGCCGCCGGGCACCTCGGCCCAGTCCCTCGCGAACCGCACGGGCCGGCCGGTCACCACGTACCAGTCGGCGGAGTGCGGGGAGACGGGGGAGTTCGAGACGTACCCGGGGAGGGGGACCTGGGCGCCGCAGACGGCCTACGAGGTCAGAGCGTTCAAGCTCTGGGAGCGGTAGGAGAGGGGACATCGCGCGGCTCGCTCGCCCCCGACGGTTCCGACGGGTTCGGCGAGCCCGACGGTTCCGACGGTTCCGACGAGGCCGACGAGGCCGGCGAGGGCAGCGGTTCCGGCGAGGCCGACGCGGCCGAGAGCCGGGCCACCTCGGCGCGGAGCTCCCGGACCTCCAGGGTGAGCGCCTCCAGGAGCTCCGTCTGCCGGCGCTCCACCGCGTCGTCCCGGTCGAAGCGGGAGATGAACCAGGCGGCGATGTTGGCCGTGACGACACCGAGCAGGGCGATGCCCGAGAGCATCAGGCCCACCGCGAGGACCCGGCCGAGACCCGTGGTCGGGGCGTGGTCGCCGTAGCCGACCGTGGTCATCGTGGTGAACGACCACCACACCGCGTCCCCGAGCGTCTTGATGTTGCCGTTCGGGGCGTCCCGCTCCACGTGCAGCACGGCCAGCGAGCCGAACATCATCAGCCCGACCACCGCGCCCGCCACATACGTGGTGAGCGTTATCTGCGGGGCCATCCGGGCCCGCCGGCCCACGAGGAGGAGCGTGGAGACGACCCGCAGCAGCCGCAGCGGCTGCACCATCGGCAGTATCACCGCCAGCAGGTCCACCGGATGGCCGCGCACGAAGCGCCAGCGGTCCGGGGCGAGCCCGAGACGGACGAGATAGTCGAGCGCGAAGGCGCCCCAGACGGTCCACTCGACGTGGGTGCACAGCCGGTGCACCCACGGCTCGGCGCCGGGAGCCACGATCGGCACCGCGTAGGCGATGCCGAACGCGACCGCGAGCACCAGGAGCGGGGTCTGGGTGCGCTCTTCCCAGCGAAGCTTCATGACGGACATGACCGGCATCGTAAGGAACGACGAAGGGCGGCGGGACCGCGTCCCACCGCCCTCACCAGCCGAAACGAGCGGCCGATGACGTCCGTCAGGCGTCGCCGCCCGCCGGGCCCGGATCGGCGGCCGCGACGTCGAGCAGCTGGTAGCGGTCCACGGCCTGCTTCAGGGCCGAGCGCTCGACCTTGCCCCCGCGGGCGAGTTCGGTCAGCACGGCGAGCACGATCGACTGCGCGTCGATGTGGAAGTAGCGGCGGGCCGCACCGCGCGTGTCCGCGAACCCGAAGCCGTCCGCGCCCAGCGAGGTGTACGGGCCGGGCACCCAGCGGGAGATCTGGTCCGGCACCGACCGCATCCAGTCCGAGACCGCGACGAACGGGCCCTCGGCGCCCTGGAGCTTGCGCGTCACGTACGGGACGCGCTGCTCCTCGTCCGGGTGGAGCAGGTTGTGCTCCTCCACGGCCACGGCCTCGCGGCGCAGCTCGGTCCAGGAGGTCGCGGACCAGACGTCGGCCTTGACGTTCCACTCCTCGGCGAGGATCCGCTGCGCCTCGATCGCCCACGGCACGGCGACGCCCGAGGCCATGATCTGCGCCGGGATCGTGCCGGCCTCGGCGGCCCTGAAGCGGTGGATGCCCTGGAGGATGCCCTCCACGTCCACGTTCTCGGGCTCGGCCGGGTGCTGGATCGGCTCGTTGTAGACGGTCAGGTAGTAGAAGACGTCCTCGGCCTCGGGGCCGTACATCCGCCGCAGACCGTCCTTGACGATGTGCGCGATCTCGAAGCCGAACGCCGGGTCGTAGGCGATGCAGGCCGGGTTGGTCGAGGCGAGGAGGTGCGAGTGGCCGTCCGCGTGCTGGAGGCCCTCGCCGGTCAGCGTGGTCCGGCCGGCGGTGGCGCCGAGCACGAAGCCGCGCGCCAGCTGGTCGGCCATCTGCCAGAACTGGTCGCCGGTCCGCTGGAAGCCGAACATCGAGTAGAAGACGTACACCGGGATCAGCGGCTCGCCGTGCGTGGCGTACGCCGAACCGGCGGCGATCAGCGAGGCCGTGCAGCCGGCCTCGGAGATGCCGTCGTGCAGCATCTGGCCGGTCGGCGACTCCTTGTAGGCGAGGAGGAGTTCGCGGTCCACCGCCTCGTACTGCTGGCCCAGCGGGTTGTAGATCTTGGCGCTCGGGAAGAAGGCGTCCATGCCGAAGGTGCGGTACTCGTCGGGGGCGATCAGCACGAAGCGCTTGCCGATCTCCTTGTCCCGCATGAGGTCCTTCAGGATGCGGACGAAGGCCATCGTGGTGGCGATCGACTGCTGCCCGGAGCCCTTCCTGGCCGCCGCGTAGGTCTTGTCGTCGGGGAGGACCAGGGGCTTCGCCCGTACGACCCGGGTCGGGACGTACCCGCCCAGCGCCTTGCGGCGGTCGTGCATGTACTGGATCTCCTCGGAGTCCCGGCCCGGGTGGTAGTAGGGCGGCAGGCCCTCCTCCAACTGCCGGTCCGTCACCGGGATGTGCAGCCGGTCGCGGAAGCGCTTGAGGTCGTCGACCGTCAGCTTCTTCATCTGGTGGGTCGCGTTGCGGCCCTCGAAGTTCGGGCCCAGAGTCCAGCCCTTGACGGTCTGCGCCAGGATCACGGTCGGCTGGCCCGCGTGGGCCTTCGCCGCCGCGTAGGCCGCGTAGATCTTCTTGTGGTCGTGGCCGCCGCGGCCGAGGTGCAGGACCTGCTGGTCCGACATGCCCTCGACCATGGCCCGCAGCCGGTGGTCGTCGCCGAAGAAGTGCTCCCGGATGTAGCCGCCGGTCTCCGTGGCGTACGTCTGGAACTGGCCGTCGGGGGTGGTGTTCAGCTTGTTGACCAGGATGCCGTCGCGGTCCTGCGCGAGCAGCGGGTCCCAGGAGCGGTCCCAGATCAGCTTGATGACGTTCCAGCCGTTGCCCCGGAAGATCGACTCCAGCTCCTGGATGATCTTGCCGTTGCCGCGGACCGGGCCGTCGAGCCGCTGGAGGTTGCAGTTGACGACGAAGGTGAGGTTGTCCAGACCCTCGCGGGCGGCGATGGACAGCTGGCCGAGCGACTCGACCTCGTCCATCTCGCCGTCGCCGAGGAACGCCCAGACGTGCGACTTGGAGGTGTCGGCGATGCCGCGCGCCTCCATGTACCGGTTCATCCGCGCCTGGTAGATCGCGCCGAGCGGGCCGAGGCCCATCGACACCGTCGGGAACTCCCAGAAGTCCGGCATCAGCCGCGGGTGCGGGTACGACGAGAGGCCGTTCGGGAACTTCGACTTCTCCTGGCGGAAGCCGTCGAGCTGGGCCTCGTTCAGCCGGTCCAGGAGGTACGCGCGGGCGTAGATGCCGGGGGAGGCGTGCCCCTGGAAGAAGATCTGGTCCCCGCCGTCGCCCTCGTCCTTGCCGCGGAAGAAGTGGTTGAAGCCGACGTCGTACAGGGAGGCCGAGGAGGCGAAGGTGGCGATGTGACCGCCG
This sequence comes from Streptomyces sp. TLI_105, assembly GCF_900105415.1. Classification (GTDB taxonomy): domain Bacteria; phylum Actinomycetota; class Actinomycetes; order Streptomycetales; family Streptomycetaceae; genus Streptomyces. The sequence goes on from NZ_FNSM01000001.1 coordinate 5,705,096, forward strand.
ACGCCGATGCCCGGCCGCTGGGCGCGCGAGACCATCACGGCCGCGTTCCACCGGGTGGCGTTGAGGACCTTGCGCTCGATCTCCTCGTTGCCGGGGAAGAACGGCTCGTCCCTGGTGGCGATGGTGTTGACGTAGTCCGTGCTGCGCATCTCGGGCACGGCCACGCGCTTCTCGCGGGCCCGCTCGATCAGGCGGAGCATGAGGTAGCGGGCCCGTTCCCGGCCCCGCTCGTCGACGGCCGCGTCGAGGGAGTCGAGCCATTCCTGGGTCTCTTCCGGGTCGAAATCCGGGACCTGGCTGGGAAGGCCGCCAATGATGATCGGGTTGCGATCGGATCCGGGAGCCACGCTCTTCCTTCGCTGTTCGGTGGTGCCCACGGGGCCACGGGCTGGTCGGGAGATGTCCATCGTGTACCCCACCGGCGCCGGACGTCACATTTACCCAGGGGTAACCCCCGGGGGGTGCCTCGCCTGCCTTCCAGAAGCCAGGGTGCGCTCAAATCGCAACCTTACGCTCAACCCGCGCATGCGTTTCGTCCGGGCGTTCGGCAGACTGAAACCTCAGAAGACAGCAAACCGGGACGAAGCATGTGTGCCTGATCACGGAGGAGGGACCGGAGGTGCCGGAAGTTGCGGCGAGACGGCCCCAAACGTCACCGTTTCGGCGGTCTCGGCGGCCGGGTACTTGCGCGATCCGCCCCGGCACGTGTGGACTACGGCCAGCGCCACGCGCATACGCGTGGCCCACAGCATTTACCGAATGAGCAGGAGGCAAGCCGTGAGCGCGACCGCGGACCACGCGGAGGAGCGGACCAACCCGGCAGCGAGGCTGGGGTTCGAGCCCGGACAGGTGGTCCAGGAGATCGGCTACGACGACGACGTCGACCAGGATCTCCGTGAAGGCATCGAGTCCGTCATCGGACAGGATCTCGTGGACGAGGACTACGACGACGTCGCCGACGTCGTCGTGCTGTGGTTCCGTGACGAGGACGGCGATCTCACCGATGCACTGGTGGACGCCATCGGTCTTCTGGAGGACGGCGGCAACATCTGGCTGCTGACCCCGAAGACTGGCCGCGACGGCTACATCGAGCCGTCCGACATCCAGGATGCCGCGCAGACAGCGGGTCTCTCCCAGACCAAGAGCATCAGCGTCGCCAAGGACTGGTCGGGCACCCGCCTGGCCGCCCCCAAGCGCTGATCACCACGCTGCGAGAAGCCCCCGCCGGTCCGCCGGCGGGGGCTTTCGTGCGCAGGCCGTAGGGTGGGATCCACCCGGGTTCACCGATATGGCCCAAGGCCCGGGCCCCGTCGAAAGGGACGCGTACGCGATGGCGATCGAGGTCGGCACCAAGGCCCCGGAGTTCGAGCTCAAGGACAACCACGGCCGGACCGTGCGGCTCGCCGACTTCCGCGGCGAGAAGAACGTGGTGCTGCTCTTCTACCCCTTCGCCTTCACCGGCGTCTGCACCGGCGAACTGCGCGAGCTCCGCGACAACCTCCCGGTGTTCGTCAACGACGACACCGAGCTCCTCGCCGTCTCCAACGACTCCATCCACACCCTCCGCGTCTTCGGCGACCAGGAGGAGCTGGAGTTCCCGCTGCTCTCCGACTTCTGGCCGCACGGCGCGGCCTCCCGGGCCTACGGCGTCTTCGACGAGGAGAAGGGCTGCGCGGTCCGCGGCACCTTCGTCATCGACAAGGAGGGCGTCGTGCGCTGGACCGTCGTGAACGCCCTGTCGGACGCCCGCGACCTGCGCGACTACGTCAAGGCCCTCGAAGCGCTCTGAGCCCCCCGAGGCCGACACCCTCGGATTCACCGGGCGAATCGACTGTTTCGACCGGGAACCCGTCACTAGGATCCAGACGTTGATCCGATGCCAACGCACGACTGGGGGCGCTGCCCCTGGAAACCTATGGAGGGACTCGTGGGAGTCAGCCTCAGCAAGGGCGGCAACGTCTCGCTGACCAAGGAGGCCCCTGGCCTCACCGCCGTGACCGTCGGTCTGGGCTGGGACGTCCGCACCACCACCGGTACGGACTTCGACCTCGACGCCAGCGCCATCCTGGTGAGCGAGGCGGGCAAGGTCCGCAACGACCAGGACTTCGTCTTCTTCAACAACCTGAAGAGCGCCGACGGCTCGGTCGAGCACACCGGTGACAACCTCACCGGCGAGGGCGAGGGCGACGACGAGCAGGTCAAGGTCAACCTGGCCGGCGTGCCGGCCGACGTGGCCAAGATCGTCTTCCCGGTCTCCATCTACGACGCGGAGAACCGTCAGCAGTCCTTCGGTCAGGTGCGCAACGCGTTCATCCGCGTCGTGAACCAGGCCGGCGGCGCCGAGATCGCCCGGTACGACCTCTCCGAGGACGCCTCGACCGAGACCGCCATGGTCTTCGGCGAGCTGTACCGCAACGGTGCGGAGTGGAAGTTCCGCGCCGTCGGCCAGGGGTACGCCTCGGGCCTGCGCGGCATCGCGCAGGACTTCGGCGTCAACGTCTGAGCCGAACCGTTCGAACCGTCCGGCGCCGCACCTCCCGTGCGGCGCCGGACGTGCCTCATCACCACCGGGGAGGAACCGAATCATGGGCGTCACGCTCGCCAAGGGGGGCAATGTCTCCCTCTCCAAGGCCGCACCCAACCTGACCCAGGTCCTCGTGGGGCTCGGCTGGGACGCGCGCTCCACCACCGGAGCCCCCTTCGACCTCGACGCCAGCGCCCTGCTGTGCCAGGCCGGCCGGGTGCTCGGGGACGAGTACTTCGTCTTCTACAACCAGCTCCGCAGCCCCGAGGGGTCCGTCGAACACACCGGCGACAACCTCACCGGCGAGGGTGACGGGGACGACGAGTCCCTCATCGTGGACCTCACCAAGGTGCCGGCCCACTGCGACAAGATCGTCTTCCCGGTGTCGATCCACGACGCCGACAACCGCGGCCAGAGCTTCGGCCAGGTCAGCAACGCGTTCATCCGTGTCGTGAATCAGCTGGACGGCCAGGAGCTCGCCCGGTACGACCTCTCGGAGGACGCCTCCACGGAGACCGCGATGATCTTCGGCGAGCTCTACCGCTACAACGGCGAATGGAAGTTCCGGGCGGTGGGACAGGGGTACGCGTCCGGGCTTCGGGGCATCGCTCTAGACTTCGGGGTCAACGTTTCGTAAAGCCTGTAATTTCACGATGGGGTAGACAGTGATTCTGAAAACCTTCGGCTGGTCGTTCGCGATCACTGTGCTCGGCTTGGCCGTGGCGGTGGCCTACGGGGGGTGGGAGGCGTTCGGGATCGTCGCGATCCTCTGCGTCCTCGAAATCTCCCTGTCGTTCGACAACGCGGTGGTCAACGCCGGAATCCTGCAGAAGATGAATGCCTTCTGGCAGAAGATCTTCCTCACGGTCGGCGTGGTCATCGCCGTCTTCGGCATGCGCCTCGTCTTCCCCGTCGTGATCGTCGCCATCAGCGCGAAGATCGGCCCCCTCGAGGCCGTCGATCTCGCGCTGAACGATGCCGACAGGTACCAGGAACTGGTGACCGACGCGCACCCGTCGATCGCCGCCTTCGGTGGCATGTTCCTGCTGATGATCTTCCTCGACTTCATCTTCGAGGACCGTGACATCCAGTGGCTGCGCTGGATCGAGCGCCCGCTCGCCAAGCTCGGCAAGGTCGACATGCTGTCGGTCTGCATCGCGCTGGTCGTCCTGCTCATCACCTCCATGACCTTCGCGACCCACGCCCACCAGCACGGCGGCGCGCACGCCGACAAGGCGCAGACGGTCCTGATCTCCGGCATCGCCGGCCTCATCACGTACCTCGTCGTCGGCGGTCTCTCCGGCTACTTCGAGAACAGGCTGGAGGAGGAAGAGGAGCGCGAGCACGAGGCCGAGGAAGAGGCCAAGCGCAGCGGCAAGAAGGTTTCCGCGGTCCAGCTCGCCGGCAAGGCCGCCTTCTTCATGTTCCTCTACCTGGAGGTCCTCGACGCCTCCTTCTCCTTCGACGGTGTCATCGGTGCCTTCGCCGTCACCAACGACATCGTCCTGATGGCTCTCGGCCTGGGCGTCGGCGCCATGTACGTCCGTTCGCTGACGGTCTACCTGGTCCGCCAGGGCACCCTCGACGACTACGTCTACCTGGAGCACGGCGCCCACTACGCGATCGGCGCCCTGGCCGTGGTCCTCATGATCACCATCCAGTACGAGATCCCCGAGATCGTCACCGGCTCCATCGGGGTCCTGCTCATCGCCTGGTCCTTCTGGTCCTCCGTCCGCCGCAACAAGCGGCTCGCGGCGGCCGAGGGCGGCTCCGGCTCCTCGGACGACAAGACCGAGGTGCCGTCCGGGGTGTGACACCCCCGGTGGGGAGGAATGCTTCTCTGCGGGGCGACCGGTGCATCCGGCCGCCCCGCAGGCATGTGCGCGGCGCTGACGGCCGTGGTGTTGACGACCAGTGGGGGGTGAAGGCGACATGGCCTTCTGGGACAACCTGTTTCCGACGAGGACGGCGCAGTACGACTCGGGCAGCGCCGCGTCGAACGCGATCGACCTGACGAAACGGCGCCCGACCGTCTCGCTCACCAAACAGGGCGCCGCCACCGGCAACCTCCGGGTCAACCTCTCCTGGCGGATGCGCACCTCCGACATCGAGGGCCGCTCCCGGCAGAGCGGGCGGCTGCTGCGGAACCCGGCCCAGCTCTTCAAGCCCGAGGTCGTCCAGGCCCACACCCAGGGCATGGTCAACGTCGACCTCGACCTGGGCTGCCTCTACGAGCTCACCGACGGCAGCAAGGGCGTCGTGCAGCCGCTCGGCGGCTTCTTCGGCGACCTCAACACGGCCCCGTACGTGAAGCTCAGCGGCGACGACCGCTTCGGAGGCTCCTCGGGCGAGACGATCTTCGTCAACCTGGACCACCGGGACGAGATCAAGCGCCTGCTGTTCTTCGTGTACATCTACGACCAGACGCCGGCCTTCGACCGTACGCACGCCAAGGTCACCCTCTACCCGAGCAACGGCCCCCGGATCGAGATCGAGCTCGACGAGCGCGCCCCGCAGGCCCGCTCCTGCGCCGTCTTCTCCATGGAGAACGTCAAGGGCGAGCTGACCGTCCGCCGCGAGGTGCGGTTCGTATACGGCTTCCAGGCCGAACTGGACCGGCTGTACGGCTGGGGACTCCAGTGGGGGCGCGGCTACAAGACCAAGGCGTAGGGCCCTGCCCGCCGGCTCAGGTCCGGACGAACTGGGGCCCCATCGGCGGCATGCGGAACTCCGGTGCCGGGTTCTGCTCGGGGGCGGTCACCGGCTGCGGGTAGCCGTACGCGGGGGCCGGAGCGGTCACCGGCTGCTGCGGATAGCCGTAGGCGGGCGCCCGGTCCGGCACGGGCGGCAGCCGGTCGGGCACGGGCGGCACGGCCGGCTGCGGCGGCACGGGGGCGTGGACCACGGTCAGGTCGAGGTCGGGGTCGTGGGAGCCGCCGGCGGGGGAGCCGGCGGCCGACGCGCCCTCCGGGGAGCCGGGGACGCCACCGGCCGGACCCAGGGCGTCCTGGGCGGCCTCAGGGGCGCCGCCCGGCGCCGTGTCCTCCGCCGCGTCCTCGTCGACCGAGATGCCGAAGTCCGTGGCGAGACCGACGAGCCCCGTCGGATAGCCCTGCCCCACCGCGCGGAACTTCCAGCCGTCCCCGCGCCGGTACAGCTCGCCGCAGATGACCGCCGTCTCCTCGCCGGTCTCCGCCGTCACGTCGAACAGGGCCAGCGGCTCGCGCTCCGCCCCGGCCACCGCGTCGTACAGCAGGATCCGCAGGTCCGAGACGGAGCGGAAGGTGCCGCCGTCGGAGGAGGCCGCGATCACCACCCGGTCGACCGAGACGTCGAGCCCGGCCAGATCGGCCTCAACGGTGTCCGTCAGGCCCTCGGAGACCCGCTTCTTCGGCAGCCGCCGCACCAGCCCCGAGGGATGGCGCGGCTGGTTGTAGAAGACGAAGTCCTCGTCGGACCGCACGCGGCCGGAAGGCCCGAGGAGCAGGGCCGAGGCGTCCACGTCGGGGACCCCGGGGCCCGGGGTCCAGCGGAGCACGGCCCGTACGGCCGCGGTGTCGAGAGGGACGTTGGAGCCCTTCTGCATCGCGTGCGTCATGACCGCAATCCTGCCCTCCCGCCCGACCCGCGGACAACGCGGGGGCACTCCCGATACCGGGAGGGGCGACGGACGCCGGTGAGTTACCCGAATTTCATGCGCCCAGGGAACTACGGACACCCGCACCTACGTACTATTACCGGCCACGTGTCATCAGGGCCGAAGAGGCAGACGGGGGACTTACATGCGTCATTTCGGGCACATCCCGTCCGCGGTGCGGACCGGGCTGTTCCACCAGGAGCCGGCCGACTTCACGGCCGACTCGCCCGCGCGCACGCTCGCCGTGGCCCTGGGCGCCACGCTCTACAGCCCGGCCACCCGGCCCCGGCTCGCCGACGCCGTGCGCAAACAGGCCGGACGCGGAGTGGTCTCCATGGTGCTCTGCCTGGAGGACTCCATCAGCGACGCCGACGTCGAGGCGGGCGAGGACAACCTCGTCCGGCACTTCGCCGACCTCGCCGCCGGGACCGGGACGGACGCCGACACCGCCCCGGACCTGCCCCTGCTCTTCATCCGGGTCCGCGAACCGCGCCAGATCACCGACCTCGTCGACCGCCTCGGCGCATCCGTCCGCCTGCTGTCCGGATTCGTACTGCCCAAGTTCACCGAGGCCCGCGGCCACGCCTTCCTCGAAGCGCTCACCGAGGCCGAGCGGACGACCGGCCGGCGCCTCTTCGCCATGCCCGTCCTGGAGTCCCCCGAGCTCCTCCACCTGGAGACCCGGGCCGAGACCCTCGCCGGGATCGCCTCGATCACCGACAAGCACCGCGACCGCGTCCTCGCCCTCCGCCTCGGCGTCACCGACTTCTGCTCCGCCTACGGGCTGCGCCGCTCGCCCGACATGACCGCCTACGACATCAAGATCGTCGCGAGCGTCATCGCCGACGTCGTCAACGTCCTCGGCCGCTCCGACGGCACCGGCTTCACCGTCACCGGACCCGTCTGGGAGTACTTCCGCCCCGGCGAGCGCATGTTCAAGCCCCAGCTGCGCCGCAGCCCCTTCCTCGAAGGCCGCGCCGAGGACCTGCGCACCGCCCTCATCGAGCACGACCTCGACGGCCTGCTGCGCGAGATCGAACTCGACCGGGCCAACGGCCTGCTCGGCAAGACCTGCATCCACCCCACCCACGTGGTGCCGGTGCACGCCCTCTCCGTCGTCAGCCACGAGGAGTGGAGCGACGCCCAGGACATCCTGCGGCCCGAGCGGGACGGCGGCGGCGTGCTCCGCTCCGCCTACACGAACAAGATGAACGAAGTGAAGCCGCATCGCGCGTGGGCCGAGCGCACCCTCCTGCGCGCCGAGGTCTTCGGCGTCGCCAAGGAGGACGTCGGCTTCGTGGATCTGCTCACCGCCGGCCTGGCCGGCTGACGAAGGGACGTCGACGACGTGGTGTGGACCGGAACGTGGGTCGCGGAGCGACTGGGCGTCGAACTGATCGGCGACGAGGAGCTACCGGCCCTGTTGGGCCTCGCACTGCGTCGCAACCCCAAGCGCGCGCACCTGCTGGTCTCCAACGTGCTCGGCAAGCACGTGCCGCAGCGGCCCTCCCTCGTGTACGGCTCCGGCCTCGCCCTCGGCCGGAGCGTCCGCGAGCTCCTCGGCGACGAGGAGGCCGCCCGGTCCGTCGTCCTCGGCTACGCGGAGACCGCCACCGCCCTCGGGCACGCCGTCGCCGACGGCCTCGGCCTCGCCCCGTACCTCCACTCCACCCGCCGCCCGGTGGCCGGCGTCGCCCGCGCGGGCGGCTTCGAGGAGTCCCACTCCCACGCCACCTCGCACCTCCTGCTGCCCGAGGACCCCAAGCTCCTCGCGGGCGACGGCCCCCTCGTCCTCGTCGACGACGAGTTCTCCACCGGCAACACCGTCCTCAACACCATCCGCGCCCTGCACGAGCGCTACCCGCGCGAGCGGTACGTCGTCGTGGCCCTCGTCGACATGCGCTCCGACGCCGACGCCGGCCGCCTGGACGCCTTCGCGACGGAGATCGGCACCCGCGTCGACCTGATAGCCGGCGCCGTCGGCACGGTCCGCCTCCCGGACGGGGTCCTGGAGAAGGGCCAGGCGCTGGTGGCGGAACACGAGAAGGCGCACGGTTCCGTACGGGCCGCGGCGACCGGCCCGGGGCAGGCACCCGTACGGGTGGAACTCGGCTGGCCCGAGGAGCTCCCCGACGGCGGCCGGCACGGCTTCACGACCGAGCACCGGGAGCGCCTGGAGACGGCGCTGCCGGCGATGGCGAACAGGCTCGCGGAGGCGCTCCGCAGCCCGGCGGGGACAGCGGCCGGGGAGGCCCACGCCACGCCGGGGCAGGCCATGGAGGCCCAGGGGGCCCAGGACGCCCCCCAGGCCGAGGACCAGACCCAGGGTGAGGGCGAGGCTCAGCGCGCTCCCCAGGCCGAGGAGCAGGCCCAAGGCGAGGGCGAGGCCCAGCACGCTCCCCAAGCCCAGCCCCGGGCCACGCCCCCGGCGAAACCCCGCGTGCTCGTCCTCGGCTTCGAAGAGCTGATGTACGCGCCGCTGCGCCTCGGCACCGCCCTGGAGGACGCCGGCCACGACGTCCGCTACTCCACCACCACCCGCTCGCCCGTCCTCGCCGTCGACGACCCCGGCTACGCGATCCGCACCCGACTCGTCTTCCCGGCCCACGACGACCCCGCCGACGGGCCCGGCGAGCGCTACGCCTACAACGTCGCGGGCGCGGGCTTCGACGCCGTCGTCCTCGTCGTCGACTCCGCCGCCGACACCCCGGCCCTGCACGCCCCGGACGGCCTGCTCGCCCAGCTCGCCGCGCACATCCCGCGCGTCGTGCTCGCGGTGATCCCGTCCCACATCCCCACGGCCTCCGTCACCGAAGCTCCCGAAAGGAGCTCCATGCTGCCCGAGCCCCTCCGCGGCCCCGCCTTCTCCTCGTACGCACCCGAAGAGGTCGGCTGGCTGCTCCAGGACCTCTCGGACGTCGAACTCGAGGCACCCACCGAGGAGCGGGAGGAGGCCATCCAGAGCGGCGGCGCCCACTACGCCGAGTCGCTCCCCGTCGAGTACCAGCCCAGCGAGCGCTACCAGGAGCTCTTCCACACCGCCCTGGAGAGCTCCGCCGCCCGGATGGCCCGCGCCGTCGGCACGGTCACCGAGACCGTCCTCGCCGAGCGGTCCGCGCGCCCGGTCCTGGTCTCCCTCGCCCGGGCCGGCACCCCCGTCGGCGTCCTCATGCGCCGCTGGGCGCAGGCCCGTCACGGCCTCGACCTCCCGCACTACGCCGTCTCCATCGTGCGCGGCCGCGGCATCGACGCCAACGCGCTGCGCTGGCTCGCCGCCCACCACGACCCGGCCGACGTCGTGTTCGTCGACGGCTGGACCGGCAAGGGCGCCATCACCCGCGAACTCGCGGAAGCACTCAGGGAGTTCGAGGGCTTCGACCCGGAGATCGCGGTCCTCGCCGACCCCGGCTCCTGCGTCCGCACCTACGGCACCCGCGAGGACTTCCTCATCCCCTCCGCGTGTCTCAACTCCACGGTCTCCGGCCTGATATCGCGTACGGTCCTCCGCTCCGACCTCGTCGGACCCGACGACTTCCACGGCGCCAAGTTCTACCGCGAGCTGGCCGGGTCCGACGTCTCAGGGGCCTTCCTCGACGCCGTCGCCGCCCGCTTCGACGAGGTCGCCGCGACCGTCGACACGGACGTCAAGGAGCTCCTGGCCGCCGACCGCACCCCCACCTGGGAGGGCTGGGCGGCCGTCGAGCGGATCAGCGAGGAGTACGGCATCCACGACGTCAACCTGGT